>NZ_KV788591.1:0-546 GCF_001807365.1 Corynebacterium sp. HMSC06G04
GCGGCGAAACGATGGAAGAAGAGCTCAAGCGTTTGCGCCGCGAAAACCGTGAGCTGAAGCGAGCAAACGGGATTCTTAAGACTGCTTCGGCTTTTTTCGCAGCGGAACTCGACCGACCCACGACCAAATGATCTCCTACATCGACACGTATAAAGATCAGTTTGGGGTCGAGGCCATCTGCCGAGTCCTCAAACAAGCAGATCGTGGATTCATCACTTCACGCGGCTACCGCAAAGCCACCACACGCGTTCCCAGTGCAAGAGCCTTAAGCGATAGCCTTCTCATCCCAGAGATACAGCGTGTGCATGCGGAGAATTTCTCGGTTTACGGTATCCGCAAAATGTGGCACGCGATGAACCGTGAAGGCTTTCATATCGGCCGCGACAAGACTGCACGACTAATGAAGCTAGCAGGTGTTTCCGGCCGCCGACGTGGGCGAACCCCTGTGACAACGATTAGCCCGAAGGCACCGGATCATCGCCCGGATCTTGTACAACGAGACTTTCGTGCCCAAGCGCCAGGCAGGTTGTGGGTTGCCGACATTAC
>NZ_KV788592.1:0-9796 GCF_001807365.1 Corynebacterium sp. HMSC06G04
ATAGCTAACCCCCGACGTGTCCACTTTCCGGGGGCCAGGCCCCATGCCGTCCAACTCGTCTATACGCGCATCCTCGGCTACTTCGACGGCCCAGCCCGTTTTCTTGCTCTTTCTTCAACCCCTCGAAGGGGTGGTGACTTTTGTATCCTGTTTCCTTCTTTTGCCCTGGCGATCGAACAAGTTCCTCTAACATCTACAGTGCATAGCAAACCAGCTGTGCTCCAGATAAGAAGGAGAAATGATGCCTGGATTCGCACTTCGCACTGAGTCTACTGAGTCCGCCCGGAACCTAAACCTGCACGCCACCACCGCTCCGGCAGAATGCTGTGGCTGCCCTTCGGAAGGCCGCTGTGCGGCTTACTGTCGAGACAACTACAACTCTGCCGGCGGTTACTGCGAGGGATTCCTCGATCTGCGCTGCGTCTGCGTGTAAAAGAAAGACGGAATAGTGTGTCGCCGATATCGGCGACACACTATTTATTTTAGGAGTACGGAACACATGCTAGAAGTTAGCGACATCAGCAGGAGCATTTCGGGGAAATCTATCCTAGATAAGGTTAACCTTTCCGTTGGCCAGGGCGAATTAATTGCTATCACTGGACCTTCCGGAAGTGGCAAGACTACCCTGCTTAGATGCATCATAGGAATCGACCAACCAGACTCTGGAACGATCTCACTCTCAGGAAAGGACTACTCAAAGTATCCTGAGCAAAAACGCCGAGACTTTCGTCTCAAGAATATTGGCGTGGTAGATCAAGAGAACCATCTAATAGAGGATTTGACCTGCCGCGATAATATCCGGCTAATTGCTGAGATGTCCAGAGGGGGGAGAAAGCAGAGTTTCATTACAGCGAGGGAAATTCTCACACGATTAAACATGAGATCGTATGAAGACCGTCACCCGAGCTCTCTCTCAGGAGGCGAACGTCAGCGCATCAGTATTGGGTGTGCACTCGCTAACCGCCCCTCACTAATTGCTGCGGATGAACCAACTTCCAGCCTCGACGATGAAGCTGCCAGGACTGTGATGGATCTATTTCTAGAGCTAGCTCAGCAGTTCCAGATCCCGGTGGTAGTGGTTACTCACGATGCCCGAGTAACCAGAAATGCCTCCGCCGTCTACGAGATCGGTGGTTCTCGTGTATCTCGGTGACTTAGCAAAGCGGAATACAAGCGAAGTTTTCGTCGTAGGTTTCTTTAACCTAGCGCTGCTAGTGATCATTCTTCTCCCACTCATGGGAATAATGATGCTTGCTAATGCAGATGAACGTACCCACTGGCAATCTCCGGATGATACCGCTAACCAGCAGAACTTGTCGACATGGTCAATCGCTTCCGGCGACGGGGTTCTGGAACTGACATCCGTTACTACTGATCGACTCAATAAAATTCCTTTTCAGGATCAGACGCAGCCTTTCGACTGCGCCACAGGAGCAGGAGACAACGCTCCTATCAGGTTCATTCACTACACGGAAGCTCTGGACTGTACTTCCTCACTCAAAGATACAGCGGTCACGGACTCCCGAACGGTAAACATTGTTATGCCCACAGATGAATCGATGGAAAGTAGTGACACTGTGACCAAGGATTCAGCACCCACGGTAGATCAGACCGTCATGTACATAGTTCTAGTCTATCTAATTGTTGTTGTGATTCCCTGCTTGGTGTGTTTTTGGAATGTTTCCAAGATTTTCGACCCTAAGTGGGCAGAAACTGCTCGCATTCTTACCCTTCGAGGAGCGAAAAAAGGGACTGCGGCCATCCTGTTGTCGGCTGCGCCTCTGGCCGGCCTCCTCATCAGCGTTGTATTTTCAGCCGTGCCCCTGTATCTCGTATCTCGCATTCTCGAAAGAGTTATCTGGGAAGGCCGTGGGTTCCTCCCCGAAGATGCTCTCGCGGGTCTAATAGGAGCGTTTAGCTGTGGTGTTCTCATCACCCTCATGGTCGGGGTGGCGACGTATCTGAGGAGGATGAAGCTCTTTGCGGAAACTGTATAAATGGCGATTAGTCGCCTTTCCGGCTGGCATAGTTCTAGCATTCGTGATGGTCATCTTCTCCGAGATATTTTCCCTACCAATCTTGGTCCCTCTAGCTTTCCTCCCTATCATTGCTGGATTAGTGTATCTTGCACCTTTTCTCGCTATCAGTGCTGGCTGGTGTTATGAAAAGCTCTTCGGCGGAGGGATCCAGGGAACTCTAATCTCGTCCTCCCTTCGCTACCGTTCCACTTCCATAGGTTTGAGCGTGGTGCTCTTATTCTGCATTTGCGCCGTATCCACTGTGACAGTTGGTTTAGCAAACGCCGGACTAGGGCAAGTAAGTTCGGGGACGAGTTACTGGAAGCAGGGAATTCACTGGGGAGCTCTTCGCAATGACGCCAATTTTAAAGATGCCTACGAAGAATTTGCTGCACCGGGAATAATGGGAACTTTTGGCCAAGGCCGGATTATGAGAGAGAACCAACGTTCAGTAAACGCGTTCGTTATGCCCTGCTATGAATATGCAGAGCTGGCCACTGACGACCCTAAATGCCCAGCCAATGACTCCGAATCATTGCTGATCCCAGAGGGAACGGATTCAGCAGCCTTATCCCCTCAATTTGTTATCCCAGCCACGGATACCGAGCTACAACTGCCGCCATTACAAATCCAAGAAGTTCCTGGACTCACGGAAATTCTCATTTCAACGTCCAATAATGAAATCAACAGTGCAGGCAGATATCTATACGCGGATCTGGAACAACTTCCTCCTGACGTTGTCTTGTCTGCAGTCACACAAACCCAGACCGGATTGACATCGCAGGAAAGAATCGACAATGTCAACTCTGCAATGTCATCCGGGTACCGTGAAGCGGCATCTGCGTTGACACTCAGTATTCTGCTCTTCGGTCTAGCTGCAGTGAGCGGAATCGCTATTGCAGCGATCAGAGACCGGGCCAAGCTAATTAAGGTTCTCACTTTACGTGGAGTTCAACATGCAGTGGCCAAGAAGCTGATCCGCATCGAAACTATCAGTCTTACGCTTCCCTTCGTGCTATTTGGTTGTATCGGTGGCACTGTTCTAGCCGCTGCAGTCGCGCAAGTATCAAGCCTAAATCCATGGGATGCTTTCACTCCCCATGCACTAGGGATATTGGCGGCTTACGTCATTGCAGTACCCATCATCACCGAGATTCAGATTCGCAGAACGGATGGCGCATATGATTAACCCCGCATGGTTAGTCCAGCTGGTGGGGCTTCGCACTACCGACAAGGTCACTCATCCTGAGCTAAGTGACCTGGAGATGATTTCGGCGTTAGTGGAAGAAGGTATCTCCCATATTGAAGACTCAACCCCGCGCCGGAGGGTGATCAACAAGCGATCCATCGACGCCTGGGCAGCAGAACGGAAATCCCTGTTCTTGGTGTCTTCTAACCCAGGTGGCGTCTCGACAGGTTTCAGTCTCGCCAATCGGTCTGTGAACCATCGCGGAATCAGAATAGAGGAATGGCTTAACTCAACAGCTTTTTCCCTCGCAGATTTTCCTATGAATTATCGGGAAGACGGTTCCATTTTAGCAATTAGTCGTTTGGCCAGGGAAGACGAGCATCGTCTCATTTCATTTCTTGGAGTTCGGGGGCTCTTGTCTATCAGTACGCAAGATCGTTACAAGCCATCCGTGATAGAGCTTCTTCAAAGAAGAACGCTCGGAACAAAAAGAAATTCGGGACAAACAAGCGAAGCTAATAGTTCTAGCGACGATACCCCGCTCGGAGGGCGTACGTCGTTCCGGATGCCGACCTTCTGGACTGATTCGGCTCTCAAATTATGTCAAGAAGAAGCGTTACGCTCCACTGCTATTTGGACCAGCGCTCTCAAAGAACTTCCTAAAATGGCGAGCGCCGTCGTGTGGGAAAAAATGAATCCCCGCTTGACCATCCTTCAGAAAGTGGCGTTGGGAATGGGGCACGTCCTCGATTTCGCGGTCACCGATGAACACTTCTTGAAATCAGTTATTGGCACGCCTGATTATTCTCGGATGAGATATGACAGTTTTCGAAACATTGTAACGAAAGTTCCGGTCGGATTTTCGGGCCATGCGCTCAATGGCGTAACTGGTTCTGCGACACGGAGCCAAGAAGAGCATCATTTCGTCATGTCCAACTCTCCGCGCATCTTCTCCGAACTACGCGGCGGATATCTCATTTCCGAAGGCATCATTGATGAAGATCTGCTGGGGGAAACCTTTAAAAACCCCCGAAATGTAGCACAGGAGAGCTTTTTTATTTTTCGGAGTCTGGAGTTGGAGTTGTGGCTAAAAAAGCGAGCGTAGCAAAAAACGAGGAGAATTTTTTCCTTTTTAGCCTCTCCCAGTGGGAAATCTATGAAATTCCCCATGAAGTTTACTTAGAGGTAAAAGCAATGGAGTCCCCCCTTACGCGCGAACAAAACATCAGTCAGTGGGTTTCGCCTGAGGTGAGAGAGGAAATCGAACGGTGGATCCAATGACGGCGTTGACTAGCATGCCTTCTGTCGTACTGACCGCAGGCATAGTAATTCTTGCGATCTCAGCGATAAAGAAGCTCTGGGCAAATATAACAATTCGGACGGGACAAACTAAGTTAGCCGGGTTAGAAATCGCTGACTGGTTAGTAATCCTGACAGAGTTCATTGTCATAGGGATTGGGGTATGGATTCCGTTTCCCTACTCAAACTTGCTGATAGGACTCTATTTCCTAGCATTGTTGACGGTTGCTTCTCTACTCCGTGGGACACAGTGTAATTGTTTCGGAATATCCGAAAATAGTATCGACAAATTACATCTCTCGCTACTAGCCATTATTTCGTCTACAAACCTAGTATCGATATTGGTGACGGATCCTTCACGTTCAACCGGTTCGGTCTTGTTAGGACTGCTGGCAGGCGGTTTCATTCTAATCATGTGGCAGCGTAAGCGAACATCTAGACCGCCTAAATTTAAGCATTCTTTACCCGATGACCGGGAAATAGATTTCGAAGGGGTCTCCGAAATCACCATTCTCACACAGCAGGGATGCAACTCCTGCCGTGTGTTGAAGAGCATTATCGAGGATCGAGACTTCTTCGTCCCACTCGTCTTTGAGGATGAAAAACACAGTGACTTGGCTCGCGCTCACCGGATTGCCAGTTTTCCTACTGCGTTGGTCTATTTCCATGAGAACTCCGCGCCCCCTCAAAGCCGACAGCTGAATGGCATCACCGAGATCATCGGGTTCCTTGCGAAGGGGCAAAGGTAAATGGGACAGAGAAAAACGGGAGAACAACATTTCGGCCAACCTGTTTCTTGGACCTTCGGCTTAGGAAAGTCAGCGCTGACCTGGGTGATATTTAGTTGGGGAGTGTCTTTCCTCCAAGGTCTCTTAATGGTACTTCCAGCTAAAGGCTTGGAGCTGGCTTTAGGCGGGTACGCCCAAGGAAACCTGGACACCGAGGACATCATCTTGTTCATCGCATTCACTGTCGCCGGTCCTGCCTCACTGTTCATCGGACAGCTCGTCACGTTGAAAGCAAACATCGTTCATTTAAGCTCCATGTTCTCCACTGCCTTAGAAGTACTGTCCTCACGAGGAGCGGCGCGGCCTGATCCAGATAAACTTCAATCCCGGTTAATGAACGATGGAGGCACCCTTATTGACACATGGCGGAGCTTGCCAAACACCATCCTGTCATCGATCGCGGCATTCACGGGCGCATTTGTTGTCCTTGACGATATGACAGTCAACGCTATGGTCATCATCAGCACGACATCCTTATGCGCAATCCTCAGCTCCAAATGGTTGGCCGGAAAATCCTCTCTAGCTTGGCGGGAGAACATGGACTGCCTTGCCCATTTCTCAAAAACAATGCGTCAACGTTTTGTCCCTGATTTCGCAGATGTTGTAGAAGCTGCTGCCACCGAGTCGTGGGCGAATCAGCGAACACGGGACAGCGGTAACAGTTATTTTCGAACTTCAGTCCGTCAATCTTGCTATTCCAGTATCGCGACGTTCGTCCCCTCTCTGATCAACCATCTTTCACCCGCTTTCATCCTTCTCTGGTACCTCTACTTCGACCAACAGGATGATGTTGCATCAACAGTGGCTGTAATGACCTTTGCTTCGCTAGTCGCTCGCCCACTATCGAGCCTAGGAGACTGCTTCGAGATCGTGAAGAGAGGAACCCTAGCACGAGAGACGCTTGGTTCGCTGTTCCGTAGAAGAGATTTTCAACCGGTGCGTGACTGCCACGAAATGCTCGAATCCCCAAACAGCCTAGTCAGACTAACCGGGCCGTCTGGTAGCGGAAAAAGTACGTATCTAAAATCTGCCATCCTCGACCTAGATAGAAAATTTTCTGGTCAAGTAGGATACTGCCCCCAAGCCAATGCCTTCCTAGATGGCACGATCGCAGAGAACGTGGCAATGGGGCGGGATATATCTCCCGCAGAAGTCGACAAGTTTCTAGACGCCCTTGGCATCACTTCAGAACTTCAGGATCGAGGTGGCTCACAGGCGCTCATTGACGGAAATGGCGCCGATATATCCGGGGGCCAAGCTCGCAGAATATCCCTGGCTCGGGCAATCATTGGGAAGCCCTTGGTCATAGCACTAGACGAACCATTAAATGGTCTCGACGAAGACAATGTGAAATGTGCCCAGCAACTGCTCTCCGACCTTTCATTAAAAAAGTCCTTCATAGAGGTTAGCCACCAAGGTGGCGTAATCGACCGACCCGCTCAAACCATAGAATTCAGAGGGGATTAATGCTACCTTTTTTCAGGGTTCTTTCTTATTCTTTTTTTACCGAGACAAATAGCTGGGTGAGTGACAGGTTTATCAATGACTTTATGGAGATAGCTTCCAGTCCTGATAGCGAAAAACGTCTAACCACCTCTGCATTGTTATGCACTAGCTCCCACCTTCCAGACCCGTACGGACCGTGGAAATGGAACGGGAAACTCGTTTCCTTGCGACAAAACAAACATGCCGCCATACCCAGTTTCATAGAACTTGACGCTAGAACATCAACGATAAATAATGTTTTGTCTCAAGTGTCCCGCAGCATGCTTGTAGATATCGTTGACCATAGAACTAACGATCTACTCTTGAGTGGTTATTGCGTAGCAGATACAACAAGAGATAACGATATTGAAGTTGTCACAATGGACGACATGTCTAAAAAGTTGCTGGAAAAAAGATGATTGAATTATTTATAATTTCATTTGCGGGTTTCACTTCTGAAGATGACCCTGATATTAAATTTATCGATACTGAAAAAGATGGCCACGATGAGATCATGGTCAGACCATGTATCATTAGCCTGCCGAGTTCCTCGCTCTCCTCAGCCTCCGTGGCAACAAAGTGCGCTAACGCCATTATGGAGAGGCTTATTAAAATACAGGAGCCTAAGCCAGTGGGAGCCACAATTTCCGTCAACATGATAGGGGTTAGCGAAAGCTGCGGTGTAATCAGGCTCATGCTGAACAACACCCTCGATACCCCGATCAACGCTGTGGTGGTATCAGCTTGTTTCGATCGTGCCCGAACACCATTTGGTAGCCCGTTTTCTATTACCCTTTCGCCAAGTTTAGAAACCTCACTGAATCCCACTCCCCCCTGGTTCGACTGGAGGGGGGTCACGGTCGATAACCGCCACCACTTGCTTGTTTGTCATGGAACACAAGATCTCAATCCTTCGACCCCATTCTTGGACGCGTGGGGGTTTTTCTTACGAACCATGTCAGAGCGAGGAGATGTGACTCTAATTCAAGTAGGGGGGACATCCCATGGTTACGCATGCTTATCGACAGATGGCGTTCATCATCGGATGGTAACCTGGTTAAAAGAAAGAGATAGATCATGAAAGAAGGCCTGCGAGTTGACCCTTATTCTTTTAGAATCCCTTCACCTATAAGTAAACGGCAAAAACGTTTTACTCGGAATCTACTTACAGAAATCGAGGGGAGCCACTTTGATGAGGCACTAGCTCAATACGTTATTACTAAATTTTCTGAACAGGATATCGAGTGCCGAATCATTATCGCACGCCGGAGCTATCCAGATCAGAGCGAATCAGAGTGGACTGAATGGGTTGAAGTGAATGGGGTTTGCACAAACTCTAGCCCTACCGTGCTGGAGTATTACACCCCCGTGTTTGAAGTGTCCCTAGAAGCTTAGCTGACGTGCCATTATGCTGATTGCGAGCGCTGACAAATTTCGGGAAACAAATGTCTAGAAAGCCAGTATCATTGATAAGCACGTGGGCTAAGCTAACGCAATCACCTTCCCCTCTGCCCTAGTGGACTGGGCTCATCGGAATCCTGGCAGTGGCAGCAAATTTTTTCCTTCATCCTGACAGTTTCGCCAATCCCTGGACGATTCCGGCAGCGGCTTTGAATCTCGTATCCTTCATTGGCATCGCCCCGTTTCCCGCTTCCTACCTGGGTGCTGAGCGCGGGTAGTTGGTACCGCAGCCGGGGGTTGACCGGCGAGAGCCCAGAAGTGAAGTGCCCCGGGTTTTGTTCCCAGGCATTTGCCTTAATTTCCATTATTTCTTGACTGGGGTGGTGTTCCCAAGATTTGGCTTCGACTTCAGCCGGCGTGCGGTAGCCCAGGCTCTGGTGGAGCCGTGATTCGTTCCACCAATTCACCCACTCGAACGTCGCGATTTCCACATCAACGACATCGTTCCACGAGCGTCTACGAATCAGCTCATTCTTGTAGGAGCCGTTGACATTCTCAGCCAAAACATTGTCATAAGAGTCGCCCACCGCCCCAGTGGACGCTGCGATTCCGTGCTCAGCCAAGCGCTCGTTGTAGACGATGCTCACATATTGCTTATCAGCCGTGGTCTGAATGGTGAACCAAGCCCGTTGTTTCCTTAGCGCACACAATTGCTTGGTTGAGTGCTTGCAACGGCAGCGCCTCGGTGCGCATCGAATCAGACAACGCCCATCCAACAATCCTCCGGGAGTACACATCGGTCACGAACGCGGTGTACGCGAAGCCTTTCCTGGTGCGCACATAAGTAATGTCCGCCACCCACAGCCGATTGGGGCCAGGGGCCTTGAACTCACGATTCACCAAATCAGGGCCAAGATCCGGGCCCTTGGGTTTGCGCGTTGTGATTGGTGCCCCACCTTTTGCCCTTGCCGGACAGCCCAGCGCTGCGCATCAGCCGGGCTGTGTGCTCGCGGCCACTGTCAATGCCCTGGCGGCGCAGTACGCGCCATATCTTCCGGACCCCGTAGACGCCGTAATTCTCAGCATGAACGTCACGAATGTGCTCCACGAAAACAGCGTCGCGAAGACTGCGAGCGCTTAAGCCCCGGGCTTTAGACTGGCGGTACCCACGCGAAGTAAAAAGCCGCCTTCACGATGGATGTTTAACGTCTGGCAGATGAACTCGACGCAGAAACGACTCCGATACTCATCAATGAACCGGATCATTTCCGACGTCTCGGGTCGAGTTCCGACGCGAAAAAGCCGAGGCAGCCTTCAATAGCTCGTTGGTATCCCGCAGCTCTTGACTCTCACGGCGTAACCGTGCATTCTCCGCAGCCAGATCCTCAGGCATCGGATCGACAACGCGTCCTTCACGACGAGCAGCCTGCGTCCACTGCCGGGCTGTGTGCCACGACACGCCCAGTTTCGGCGCCACTATCTTGCACGCTTCCTGCGTCGAAATATTCTCCGCCAGAATACGATCCTCTACAAGACGGACCATACGGTCCTTCGCCTCCTGATCAAACTTCTTTGGCATGTTGGACCTGACCCCCATGTGGTGGACACCTGATATC
>NZ_KV788593.1:0-1192 GCF_001807365.1 Corynebacterium sp. HMSC06G04
GGCTGTGGGGATGTCTCTGTAGAGCTCTCCGCTGCGCATCATGGCGAAGAGGACGTTGAGGCGTCGGCGTGCGAGCGCGACGACTGCGGCGTTATGTCTCTTGCCTTCTTTGCGTTTTCGCTCATAGAATTGCCGGGAACGCTCGTGGAATCTGATCGATGCAAAGGACGATTGCCATAGGGCGTTCTTCAATTTCTTGTTGCCGGCCCGGTTGGGCGAATTCGACATGATCGACGTTCCCGACTGATTCGTCTGCGGCGTCAGGCCTGCATAGGAAGCCAGGTGCGCTGCATTGGGAAAGTCGGACATATCGCCGACGGTCATAAGGATTTGCGCGGCGCTACGTGGGCCGATGCCGGGCATGGACAAGAGAATCTCGGTCTGAGGAATGTCCTGGATCAGCTCGAGTACCTGGGCTTCAATCTCTTTGCGGTGCTCCAGCTTGGCTAGTGCATCTTTGGCGGACATTGCTACGCCAAGTTCCGCGTATTCTGCGCCGGCGATGGATACCGTCTGGCCGTGGATCGCAGCAAGCATGGCATCGATAACTGGTTCAGGATTACGTGCCCTGTGACCACGTGCGAAAGCTGTCAGCCGTGCTTTGCCGACGCGTCGAATCTTGGTGGGGCCACCGTATTTCGCCAGAAGGTGGAGAATCCACTTGCGGTGAATCATCTGCCCACGTAGGACATGTTCGAATGCGGGGTAGGTGCCCACGAGCGCGGATCGCATCTGGTTGATCAGGCGTGTGTAGGCGCGGGCGAGGTCTTCGTCGATACCGTTGAGGACTTTCAGCTGGAGGAAGACTTCCTCAACGCGGTCGACGCTACGCAGGGCATCTGGCAGGTTGAGGCCGGCATGGGCGATGACATAAGCGTCGCGTACATCGGTCTTGGAGTTGCCGACGTGGATACGTGAAAGCTGTCGCATGGCAAGCCCGGGGAGGTAGCGAACGTCGGCTCCCATTGCTTGGGCGACTGCGACGGTTAGCCTGCCGATGTTGTTGGGCTGATCGACGACGACAAGGACTTCGGCGTCATTGGCCAGGAATTTGCCGAAGAGCTTGCGTAGCGAGCCTTCGTGCTGGTTGATGCGTTTGGATAGGACTTGTCTGCCCTGGGGATCGAGGACGCAGGCGTGGTGGAAGTATTTGCCGACGTCCATTCCAATGACGAAGTCATAGGCCATGAGT
>NZ_KV788594.1:0-823 GCF_001807365.1 Corynebacterium sp. HMSC06G04
TATCAGGTGTCCACCACATGGGGGTCAGGTCCCCTTTCCTGGTGCGCACGTAGGTAATGTCCGCCACCCACAGCCGATGAGGGCCAGGAGCCCTAAATTCACGATTTACCAAGTCTGGGCGCAGATCAGGCACGTTAGGCTTACGGGTTGTGATAGGTGACCTGCCTTTGCCTTTGCCAGAAACACCGGCCAGGCGCATCAACCGAGCAGTTTGTTCACGACCGATATCAATTCCGTCACGGCGGAGAGCATGCCACATTTTCCGCACACCGTAGACACCGTAATTATCGCGATGAACAGCACTAATGTGTTCAATCAGCACAGCATCGCGAAGGCGACGAGCACTTAATCCACGGGCTTTAGACTGGCGGTACCCGCGCGAAGTAAGGAAGCCGCCTTCACGATGGGTGTTTAACGTCTGGCAGATGAACTCGACTGAGAAACGATTCCGATGCTCATCAATGAACCGGATCATTTCCGACGTTTCGGGTCGAGTTCGGATGCGAAAAAAGCCGAAGCGGCTTTCAACAACTCGTTGGTGTCCCGCAGCTCTTGATTTTCTCGACGCAACCGTGCGTTTTCTGCAGCAAGGTCCTCGGGCATTGATTCCACAACACGACCTTCGCGACGAGCGGCCTGCGTCCATTGCCTCGCCGTGTGCCACGAGACGCCCAGCTTTGGTGCCACGATCTTGCAGGCTGCCTGCATGGAAATGTTCTCCGCCAGGATGCGGTCTTCCACGAGACGGACCACACGGTCCTTCGCATCCTGATCAAATTTTCTCGGCATGTTCCAAATTTTCCCATCTACTCAAACGGAACAA
>NZ_KV788595.1:0-5867 GCF_001807365.1 Corynebacterium sp. HMSC06G04
AGCTGAGGTAGGAACTAAACCCAGGACGCTTCACGATAAAAGCCGCCTACCCAGTACTTGCTGGGGAGGCGGCTTGTGGTTGTGGTTAGACGGTTCTACTGTCGGCCATTCCTAATGCGCGACCAGGCTGCTGCGATAACCAGGCCAACGCACGCGATGGCGAGGTAACCCCACATGTGATCGGCGCTGGTCTGAATGGTCTTTGGCGGAGCAGGAGTGTTCTCTGCGGTTAGGACGCTTTCTTTGTCGCGACCAGAGGTGACACCGTCAATCCAGTCGGCAGTGCCTGCGAGGGTGGTGATTGCCGCGCTGGGGGAGGGCAGATCAGGATCTCCATTGGAAGTTCCGGCGGTAGCAAGCCCGGCGAGCTTTCCATCGACGAAGAATGGTCCGCCGGAGTCGCCGCCCTGCATACCTGCGCCAGATACGGAATGTACGTCCAGGATGGCGCTTTCAATCATCGGCATCATGGCAGCGTCGGCTGGGATGCTTTCGGTTCCAGCAGGGATCGACTCGGTTTTGGAAGCATCTGGCTTAGCTGCATCTGGCATTGCTGTACCTGGCATGACGGATCCTGGCTGCATTTCCATTGATTCCATGGCACCGCCTGGAGTAGCCTCACCTGGAGTAGCTTCACCAGGCGCAGCCTCACTTGGAGTTCCTTCATCGGGGCCTCCGCCCAGCAGCTCATTGACGACCATCTTGGACATCGGAAGCTGTCCGGATCGGGCCATCGACGAGCTGCTGCTCCAGCCGTAGAGAGTTCCCACCTGTCCAGGTGTTGGAATATCGCGGGAGACCTTCGCCGGGGTTGCGTCAGTGACTTTTTGAGTCAGGTGAAGCAATCCTGCATCAGACATTGGAGACAGCGCCCAAGAATCGGCATCGTAGACTTTCCCGCCGATGCGGGCCTGGGTTCCTTCGTTGTTCACAGACTCTAGGCAGTGGCGTGCTGTGAGCACCCACTGCTCGGCAACTAGCGTTCCGGTGCAGTCACCGAAATTGCCGACTTTGCCGATCTTTAGCGCGGCCACAGAACTGCTTTCAGCATTTGCAGGTGCGGGTTCGCCGTTTTCCAATGCAAGAGCTGGAGTCGCAGTTAGAAGCAGGGTGCTGCTAACAATTGCTGCGATGGAAAAAGATGTTTTCTTCACGGTTATTTCCCTTTCCCAGAAGGAACAATGGCCTTGATTGCGGTGGCAACGAGTTTTTCGGCAGGGCCCTGACCCACAAACTTCTTCCAGAGACTTGCGATGACGAGGAAGAATACGATGAAACCTGCTGCAGACAGCGTGGAATGCAATGCAACATTCTGCTGCCAATAAGCCGCGGTGAGAACGTGCAGGACGTAAATGGTCAGCGACATTGTTCCCATGGCCGCGAATGGATAAACCGCGGTCGGGAAGCGGTCGCCTACGAAAAGACACAAATGCAGCACAACAGCGGCAATGGCGACGGAGAGAATGATTTCGCCGAAGACACCGGTATGTCCGGTAAATCGGAGCCAGCCAGCAATCTCGGGATCAAATCGGAAGTACATGCCGACGGCTGTGATGACAACGCTGACAGCGGTAATAATCCAACTCAACCGGGCATTAGCGCTAGTCTTGGAGGCAGAAGTGTCTTGCAGACGACCGCGTAGGTAGACGTCGTAAAGCAGCATGCCGCCGATGAAGTATGCAATCCACGCCAGTAGCGGATAAATCTGTGGCAGCGTCATGGGCGCGTACTTTATTGTTGCGCCGATAGTTGCGGCGATGAAGAAGCCGACTCGCCACCAGGTTCCGAGTGCTGGCATCCAGGAAACCAACATCATTACCAGACCCATGACGATGAGGACTACTTGAATTTCTCCACCGACCGGCAACAAGGCCAGGCCGATGAGAATAATCAGAGCGCCGCGAGTGATGAGGCGCAAGAAGGTGGTGCTGCTGTAATTTCGGCCGATAATCATCATGGTGGCGCCGGCAATAATGGCGAACAATGATGAAGGCAGGCCGGAGAGCACAACCTTTGTGCTCCAAAGCAGTGAGGCCATATGGACAATGATCATGCCGATGATGGCGAGTGAGCGCGCTATATCAAGCCCCACAATTCGTGAAGGTTTATTCACCTCAGTTTTCTCCTTGTACTACAACTTATCGGGAGGTGCTCTTCGGTAAAAAGCTCTCCCTATAAGCGTCTTAATCAAAACGACTTTCTAGTTGTAGCAACCGAATCTGGCAATACATTAGGTGATTTTGAGTAAAAACAGAGTGTTTCGTCTGTACATTCCCTGTGAAGCTAACGTGTTCAAAGAGCCCAGGGCGCGCGTAACCTAGTGGCCTGAGATCAATGCTGACGAGTTTCACTTAGTCCGAGGTGCCAGGCGTCTTCCTCGCGTATCTGTTAAATCATTGCCATTCCCATTGCTCTCGTGTCGGTAGGTAACGCGTGGCTGGCCCAACCCTGAACCTGCTTCCCACCTGGTGGGCAGCGGTCGCCGGCTATGCCCTGTGCTGGAGCATCATCGCCGATGAAGACAACACGATCTGCAGTCTGGAGAATCGTGGGGTCAATGGGCTTTGGTGATGCATCGTCTATAGAGGCGCCGATTTCTGCAACTGATTTGGCTGCAAGCGCATTGGTAGTAGTTTTGGGATTTTCTTCACTTCAGACTCCTTTTCTATAGTTTGTCCGGTACGGAAAGATCATTGGAGAAAAGGCGCGGCCCGAGCCAGCGGGTGACGTAGACAAGTGCAACGAGTACGGGAACTTCAATCAGTGGTCCAATCGTTCCCGCAAGTGCTTGCTGGGACAATGGGCCGAAGGTGCCAATCGCAACTGCAATTGCCAACTCGAAGTTATTTCCGGCAGCCGTAAAGGCAATCGATGCGGAGGTTGCGTAGTTCATGCTCGCGGTCTTGGCCGAAGTGAGAGCGATCGCGAACATGGCGAGGAAGTAGATCACTAGTGGCAGCGCCACTTTCGCAACGGTCCAGGGATTCTCAACAATCTGCTGTGACTGAAGTGCAAAGAGCAACACGATTGTGTATAGAAGGCCGGCAAGCGCCAATGGTGAGATTTTGGGCAAGTACTCATTTTCATACCAGTCGCGACCACGGGTGCGTTCACCAATTATGCGTGATGCCGCGCCAGTCAGAAGCGGAATGCCGAGGAATACCACTACGGATAGTGCGATGGCCCAAAAAGAAAAGGTGACGGAAGTGGTTTCCAGTCCCAACCAGGAGGGCAGAATCTGCAGGTAGAACCACCCTAGAACGCCGAACATTAGAATTTGAAATAGCGAGTTTACGGCCACCAATACGGCGGCGACTTCAGTATCGCCGCAAGATAGGTCGTTCCAGACCAAAACCATTGCAATGCAGCGGGCGAGACCGACGATAATCACGCCAGTGCGCAGTTCTGGACTATCGCTGAGGAATATCCAGGCAAGGATGAACATTAGTGCGGGGCCGAGAATCCAATTGAGGAAGACTGTAATGCCCATCAGCTTCCTTGATGTCAAAATTTTGCCCGTTTTGTCGTATCGGACTTTTGCGAGCGGTGGGTACATCATGACCAGCAAGCCGATGGCGATTGGTACGGAAATTGTCAAAATTTTTGCCTCTGCCAGCCAGTTCACAAGTGACGGTGCAATTTTGCCCAGGATGAGGCCAATTGCCATTGCAGCTGCAATCCAAAGCGGCAAGAAGCGATCTAGGAAGCTGAGTGACTTTGTAGTCTGTGCCATGGTTTCCGGTGTAATCGATATATCGATGAATGTCAATATGTCCAGAGTGGAGACCGTGTAGTCTCAACAGGTATGGACGAAATCTCAGCATGCTGCGCACTTGGCGGTCGGCCTCTCGACGCGGCGGAAGCGCAGGCTGCGGCAACGCTCTTCAAAGCGCTGGCGCAACCGGCGCGCCTGCAAATTTTGTCTCAGCTCGCTGCCGCTGGCTGTAGTCCGATGACCGTGGGGGAGCTGGCCTGTGTTTCTGGGCTTAGTCAGCCGACGGTATCGCATCATTTAAAGACCATGGCGGATGCCGGGCTGCTTACTAGGTCTAAGAGTGGACGGGTAGTAACCCATGAGGTACGCCCTGAGGTATTTGCTGAGCTGCGACGTATCCTGGATATCGGTCACGCGGACAGGAGATGGTGAGCCGCTGGTCGCAAATTGCGATAGGTCGGAAAACTCTGTTTACCCGTTCAAACGCTTGACGACGGCGTCGTGAAGCAACCCATTCGTCGCAACCGCATCCCCGCCGTGCGGCCCGGCGATACCCGCTAGAGAAATGAAGCGGCCGCCAGCTTCCTCTACCAGGGCTGCAAGCGGAGCCAGGTCCCACAGAGAAACTTCCGGCTCAGCGGCGACATCGACCGCGTCCTCGGCTACTAGGCAGTAGGAGAGAAAGTCACCGTAGCCGCGTAGACGCCATGCTCAAGCGGGAAGTCTTACGTGATAGGAAAGTCTTTGGCAATCCGATCGCCTGCCGGCAGGAAGTCTTTCGATGGTGCATGCGCTACAACACACACCGGCGACACTCGTGGTGCAATCTTGTAGCCCCTGATGTCTTTGAAACCGAGACTTCAGCGACACTGACCAAAGCAACATAGCTAACCCCCGACATGTCCACTATCCGGGGGCCAGGCCCGTCCTTAGTTTTGTACGGATGGATTAGATACCTTTTTCCTACAAAGCCAAGGACCCCAATATCTTGTGCCACGCCCGAACCCCCGGCGAACTAATCAATGCACTCTAAAACCGGAAGAGCCCTTTTAGTACTACTGGTGGATTTCGGTTTTGGTGGGGATTAACGCCGCCGGCTTCGGTTTTTCCGTTGAGGAGGTCGTTGACTACTTCCCGATGGTGAAATGGGTCGATGGTGAGGTAGAGAGGAACCAGTCACCTGGAAGAGATCGATCCAGTCGTTGGTGTGCAATCTGGGAGGTAGGGTCGCGGGGTCGATTCCTCGCGAGCGCAACCATGATTGTGTTTCTGAACGTGATGAAAACAACCCTGCCCTTCGGAGAATTTCCCCTATCCCGCGTCCCCGGGCAGTGAAAACGGTGTGCACCATCGCCTGAAAGGCTTTGCGCTGCTCTATCGGAATCTTCGGGTCACCCACCCGGCGGATCACTAAGATCCCCCCGTCAACGTTTGGCTGTGGCCGGAAAGCAGACCTTGGTACCCGAGAACCCAGGTGAAATGTGAACCATGGGGACCACTGAGCCGTCATCATCGTGCTTGCGCCTACCCCGGCCCGGCGGCGAGCGACTTCCCACTGCATGAGGAGTACAGCGTCAGTCCATGCTGGCGCATGCAGCAACTTTCGAAGAATGGCAGTGGTGAGGTGAAAGGGAATGTTTCCCACAATGACGCAGGGAGTGGCGGGTAACCGGAAGTTAAGGAAATCATCATGGACCACTTCGACCGCCGCCGAGGAGGTTTCTTGTGTGATTTTGGCAGCTAGTTTTGCGTCCACTTCAACTGCCGTTATCGCCCTCCCCAAGTGGGCCATCGGGTGAGTGAGGGCACCGCTTCCTGGTCCGATCTCAATGATGGGGCCGGAGGTTTGTTTCACAAGGTCGATGATGGAGT
Source organism: Corynebacterium sp. HMSC06G04 (assembly GCF_001807365.1). Classification (NCBI taxonomy): domain Bacteria; kingdom Bacillati; phylum Actinomycetota; class Actinomycetes; order Mycobacteriales; family Corynebacteriaceae; genus Corynebacterium; species Corynebacterium sp. HMSC06G04. Next base: position 5,588 of record NZ_KV788595.1, read on the forward strand.
TGATGATCTTGTGGTTGGTGAGAAAATTTTGGCCATGCTCGTGACGGCCGTGTCCGTATGCAGACATCAGGTGTGCTCCTTGGATTTGAAAGGGAGCCGGGCATGACAAATAGCCGCCCGGCTAAAGGACCGGAGCGGTTTTTAACCTACGGGGTAGGAAACCGCCTTAGCGGTTGGTGCGCAACCGCAAGAAAGCGGTACCTGAAATCAACATGGGTCTAATTATATCCATTTAAATTCGCGGGTGTGAAGTGTCCCGGGTTTTGTTCCTAGGCATTTG
>NZ_KV788596.1:0-33556 GCF_001807365.1 Corynebacterium sp. HMSC06G04
AGTAAGTTACCGCCGACATAAAACAATAAACACACAACTCAATACACAAAAAAGGGAGAGGTTCTAGAACACCACCGTTCTAGAACCTCTCCCTTTTTTGTGTTTTCACCACACCTGGCAAACAAACCCCAACAGTTCAAAAAGCACTCAACCACCCGGGTTGGCACCGCACCTGCATTCGAACCAACCAACAGGCCCACAACGCCCGGTTTCGGCGGCTTCGATGGGTCGAATGCAGCTTTGTTCACCACATGAACTATCCCAGGCAACTGCGGTGTTCATTATCGCGTGGTTTATGGACTATACGGATCAGCCTTCTAAATTGTCACTGTGCCTAAAAACAGAGTGAATTAGAGATTGGTTCCGCGCGGATGAAGAGTTGGGACCTGCATTCAAACCATCGAGAAGCGTTGGGGCCGCTAGATTTTATGGCTTCGATGGGTCGAATGCAGGTTCTGTCCGCTTCTGAGTTTAAATGCGGCTTTCGATGGTTGATTAGGATAGGGCCCCGCTTGGTTCTAGCGCTTGTGGTGCGTAGAGTAGAGGTTTCTGTCTTGTCCTTTATGGCCTGTAAACTAGGCCGGTAGTAACGGACGAGTTTTAATCAAGAAGAGAGTAAGGCTAGATGTCTGAGCGCAGTTTCAACGATCGTAAGGGCGGCTCCGGCCGTGGGAACTACGGTGACCGCAAGAACGGTGGCCGTGACAACCGCCGTGGTGGTGGCCGTGGCTACGGTCGTGGTGAGGACCGCGATAGCCGTGATAACCGTCGCGGCGGCCGCGACGGTTGGGATGGGGAGCGCCGTAATGGCTCTCGTGACCGCAACGATCGCGGTGGCCGTGGAAATCGCGACGAGCGTCGAGGCAACGACCGTCGCAATGACGCACGCGGTAATGATCGCCGCGGTCGCGGTAATGGCGGTAAGCGCTTCGATAGGGCACATCCGCAGCGTTCCGGTTACCGCGAAGAGCGCATTAACCGTCGTATGACTGACCCAGACCTGCCTTCCGATATCAACATCGAGGACTTGGATCCGTCGGTGCTGCAGGACCTGCGCTCTTTGTCCAAGGAGAACATGGAGGCCGTCGCTAAGCACCTGATTATGGCCGGCACCTGGATGGATGATGATCCAAAGCTGGCACTGCGTCATGCGCGAGCCGCCAAGGACCGTGCCGGTCGTGTAGCCGTCGCCCGCGAGGCCAATGGTGTCGCGGCGTACCACGCGGGCGAATGGAAGGAAGCCCTGTCGGAGTTGCGCGCAGCCCGTCGAATCTCCGGTGGTCCAGGTCTGCTGGCCGTAATGGCTGACTGTGAGCGCGGCCTGGGGCGTCCGGAAAAAGCGGTCGAGCTTGGTCGCAGCGAGGAAGCACGCGAGTTGGATGGCGATTCCGCAATCGAGCTTGCCATCGTCGTCGCCGGCGCACGCATCGATATGGGTCAGGCAGAGTCTGCTGTTGTGACCATGCAGCGCGCTAACCCCAACAAGGAAGACCGCGGTGTTTCCGCATGCCGCTTGTCCTATGCCTACGCCAATGCGCTGCTGGAAGCAGGCCGCAAGGACGAGGCCAAGGAGTGGTTCAAGCATGCAGTCAAAATTGATGAAGGAGACTGGACCGACGCCGCCGAACGCCTAGCAGAGATCTAGTCATGAATATTCTCAAAGCCCACGATTCGCTTTTGCTCGACCTCGATGGCACCGTTTGGGAAGGCGGCCAGCCGCTGCGCTGCGTCGTGGATGTTATTAACTCCTGTGGCGTTCCCGCCGTTTACGTCACCAACAATGCCTCCCGGAGCCCGGAGGCTGTGGCTTCGATGCTTTCTGAGATCGGTCTGCTAGCCGATCCGGAACACATCGTGACTTCCGCTCAGGCTTCTTTGGTGCTCATGGCCTCGGAAATCCCGGCTGGCTCCAAGGTTCTCGTTATCGGTGCAGAGTCCTTCCGCACGCTCACGCGTGAAGCTGGATACCAGGTGGTAGACAGCGCCGAGGATAAGCCCGCAGCAGTGGTCCAGGGAATGGATAAGGCGATTGGTTGGAAGGAGCTATCCGAAGCTGCTTACGCCATCAACAACGGCGCTAAGTTCTTCGCCACCAATCTGGATACCTCGTTGCCCACCGAGCGTGGCTTCGCCGTGGGCAATGGTGCCCTCGTGGGGGCAGTCGCGGCGTCGACTGGCGTGGAGCCCATCTCCGCCGGCAAACCGGAGCCTGCAATGTTTACCTACGCGGCGAAAAAGGTCGGGTCGAAGAAACCTCTTGCCGTGGGCGACCGCCTAGACACCGATATTGCCGGTGGCAATGCAGCGGCGATGGACACCTTCCACGTGCTCACCGGTGTATCGGGAGAGCTGGAGCTCATCGAGGCTCCGGTAGCCCAGCGCCCGAACTTCATCGGTGCGGGCTTCCACGAGCTCTCGCTGCCCGTCGCGGTGGCAAAGCCCGGCGCACAGGGCGATTTCCGCGCCCGCTGCGACGGATATGACATTGTGCTGCAGGGCGGAAACGAAAAATCCACCTCCATCCAGGCGCTGCGCACCGTTCTTGAGGTTGCCTGGGCCATGCCTGAGCCGCCACGCTATATCCAGCCGCGCAGCGAGTTTGCTGAGAAGGCAGTAGCTGCATGGCGATAAAGCCACACGATCCGCGCGCCGTCATGGCGACCGAGGAAGTCGACGCCGCGATGTCTGAAGTCCTGGGCCAGCCCGCGACGTCGCTCAGCGAAGAAGTAGCCCAACTAGATAACGCCCACGCCGTGCTGCGTGAGGCCTTGCAGGAGAACTAATGCCACCACAACGGCGTCGTTTGGATGCAGAACTCGTCCGCAGGAAGATCGCTCGTTCTAGGGAACAGGCCGTCGAGATGATCAAGGCCGGCCGCGTTACCGTGGGCGGATTCAAGGCCAGCAAACCCGCGACCGTCGTAGAGCCGGAAGTCTCCATCAAGGTTGAGGCGGCTGACAATGATGACTGGGCTTCCCGCGGAGCACATAAACTGCTCGGGGCGCTTGAGGCCTTCGACGTCGACTTGAAAGATAAGCGTGTTCTCGACGCCGGCGCCTCCACCGGTGGTTTCACCGACGTGTGCCTGCGAAAAGGGGCTCGCGAGGTGCTCTCCGTCGACGTGGGCTACGGACAGCTGCTGTGGCGCCTGCAGAACGACGAGCGCGTAAAGGTACTCGACCGTACCAACATCCGCAATCTTGATCTAGACATCACCGAGGGGCCTTGTGATGCCATGGTGGGTGATCTTTCCTTCATCTCTTTGAAGCTGGTCTTGCCCGCCATCGTCGATGTGATGGCAGAGGGCGCATGGCTGCTGCCCATGGTCAAGCCGCAGTTTGAGGTCGGCAAAGACCGTATCGGCGCTGGCGGCGTCGTTCGTTCGTCGGAGCTGCGTCAGGAGGTCACTGAGGAGGTGGCGCGCTTTGCGCAGACCTTGGGGGTTAGCGTCAAAGGCGTGGCAGCCTCACCGCTCCCGGGACCTAGCGGAAACGTGGAGTATTTCCTGTGGCTGGTCAAAGACGGCCAGGTAACCAAAGATGAAGATATCGCTGAGATGGTGCGCACCGCCATTGAGGAAGGGCCACAGTGAAGCGCGAAATTCTGCTTGTCCCGCACGCCAGCCGTGCAGACAACCTCGAGTCCACTATCCGCGCTGCTGAGATTCTCCAGGAGGCCGGCATCACGGTCCGCGTCAGCGCGCCGGAACACGTGCTGCCAGAGTTGCAGCACGTTGAGCACACCCCGGCTGCGGCCGCAGGCTGCGAGCTCGTCCTCGTCCTAGGCGGCGATGGCACCTTCCTGCGTGCTGCCGACATGGCTCGCGCAGTCGATGTCCCGGTGTTGGGCATCAACCTGGGCCACGTGGGCTTCCTCGCGCAATGGGAAGCGGAATCCTTGGAGCGCGCGCTCGTGCGCGTTATCGATTGCGACTACGAGGTAGAGGACCGCCTTACTCTCGACGTCGAGGTCACTGACCGCTCAGGCAAGCTCATCGAGCGCGGTTGGGCACTCAACGAGGCCTCCATTGAAAACCTCAACCGTTCCGGTGTGCTGGACGCCATCTTGGAAATCGATGGCCGCCCGGTATCTTCCTTTGGCTGCGACGGCGTGCTAATTTCCACGCCGACTGGTTCCACCGCCTATGCCTTCTCCGCCGGCGGCCCGGTTCTCTGGCCATCCCTGGACGCACTCCTCGTGGTTCCCAACAACGCCCACGCGCTGTTTACCAAGCCGATGGTGGTCTCTCCACTGTCCAAGGTCGCGGTAGAGTCGGCCTCGGCTACCTCTCCGGCAATCGTCATCTTGGATGGTTTCCGCGAAATCGCGATGCCGCCTGGTTCGCGTGTGGAGGCGGTCCGCGGTGCGCATCCGGTCAAGTGGGTGCGCCTGGATGACCAACCCTTTACGGATAGGTTGGTATCTAAGCTCCGATTGCCAGTGCACGGCTGGCGCGGCCCGCAAAGCTAGGCTTTTTAAAAGAAAGGCAGGTGTGGCACAGACATGCTCGTTGATATCACTATCGAGGACTTAGGCGTCATTGAGCGCTCTGCGGCGGAGTTCGCGGAAGGTCTTACCGTCTTAACCGGCGAGACCGGCGCTGGTAAGACCATGGTTGTCACCGGCCTGCGCCTTCTGGCTGGCGGGCGTGCCGACGCCTCCCGCGTGCGTGATGGTGCACAGAAAGCAGCAGTGGAGGGGCGCTTTGCCACAGGTCGCGCGGCAGCCGCCGAGGTTGTGGAGTCCGTCGGTGGCGTCGCAGACGAGAATGGCGAATATATTGCCTCCCGCACGGTGTCGGCGGCTGGCCGCTCCCGCGCCTACCTGGGCGGACGCGCGGTGCCTGCTGCAACGTTGGGTGATTTTTCTTCCCACGTTTTAACGGTGCACGGCCAAAACGATCAGCTGCGTCTTCTTGCCCCCGAACAGCAATTGGCCGCGGTTGATCGCTCGCAGCCTTCCATCGCAAAGGTCCGCGATACCTACACCGAAGCTTTCCGCACTTGGCGCGAGCTCGCCAAGGACTATAAGCGCCGCACGGAATCGCGCCGCGAGCTGGCGCAAGAGGTAGATCGCCTGCAATTCGCAATCAATGAAATTGGCGAGGTCGCCCCAGAACCGGGCGAGGACACCGAGCTTGTTACCCTCATCCAGCGCTTGCAGGACGTTGATACCTTACGCGAGGCGGCAGCGACCGCGCTTTCGGCCGTAGACGGCGATGATTCTTTTGGCGAGGCCGAGGCTGCCTCCGCATTGTTGGGTCGTGCCAGCACCGCGTTGGTGGGCTCTAGCGATAAGGAGCTCGCGGCATTGGGCGAACGATTGAGCGATATCACCAGCCAGGTCTCCGATATCGCCGCCGAGCTGGGCACGTACTTAGAATCGCTTCCTGCCGACCCAAACCTGCTCGAAGAATCACTGCGCCGTCAGCAAGATCTGAAGCAGCTGACCCGCAAGTATGCCGCAGACATCGACGGCGTTTTGACTTGGCGTGACGCCGCGGCAGAAAAACTCGACTCCATGGACACCTCCGCCGAGGTTTTGGAAGAGCTCAAGGCTAAGGTCATGGAGGCCGAGAAACAAATGGTAGCTAAGGCCAGCGCGCTGACCAAGGCCCGCAAGAAGGCCGCGAAGAACCTAAGTAAGCAGGTCACCGAGGAAATCCACGGACTTGCCATGCCGAATTCCGCGCTCAACGTGGAAATCCGGGAAGCGAAGTACTCCAAGACCGGTGCCGACGAGGTGGAGTTTCAACTCAACGGCAAGCCGCTGGCAGGCGCGGCCTCTGGCGGCGAGCTTTCCCGCGTCATGCTGGCGCTGGAGGTCGTGCTGGCGGATGGAGATGGTGCGACCATGGTCTTCGACGAGGTCGACGCCGGCGTGGGCGGCCGCGCCGCGGTAGAAATCGGGCGTCGCCTAGCGCGTCTAGCTACCTCCAACCAGGTCATCGTGGTCACCCACCTGCCACAGGTTGCCGCCTATGCAGATAGTCACCTGCATGTCTCGAAGGAGAAATTCACCTCCGGTGTCAGCGATCTCAGCGCTAGCGAGCGGGTAGAAGAACTTGCCCGCATGCTCGCGGGTCTGGATGATACGGAGACCGGCCGCGCGCATGCACAGGAATTGTTCGATCGCGCTCAGGCAGAAGTGGCAGCGTTCCGCGCGCCTTCCACAATTTAAGTTTGTGACGGGGGACAATGGCAGACATGAGTCTGTTTTCCCGTAACTCCGATCTGCCTGGTGAACACGGTGCGCTGCGTGACTGCACCCCGGGCGGAAAGGGCATGAAGAAGTTCGTCGAAGGTGACTTTGCCGTCATCAATGCCGCCAATATTTCCCGTCAGGAAGCGCAGATGCTGGTCGATATCAAGCCTGCAGCTGTCCTGAACGTCGCAGAATTTACCACCGGGTCCATCCCGAACTACGGCCCGCACATGCTGTTGGACGCTGGTGTGACCCTGATCGAGGGCGTGGGCGAGGAATTCGTCTCCAGCTTTAAGGACGGCAAGAAGGCGCGGATTAATGAGGAAGGCGCCGTCTTCATTGGCGATACCGAGGTGGCCACGGGCAAGGTTGTGAGCCGCGAGAAGGCCGAGAAGAATTTTTCCTCCGCACAACGCGAGCTGATTGACCATATGGAGGCTTTCTTCGGCAACTCCATCGAGTTCATCCATTCCGAGGGTCCGCTGCTTATCGACGGCCTGGGCGTTCCGGATTCCGGCACTGAGATGGCAGGCCGCAAGGTGTTGGTTGTCTCGCCGTCCACGGACCATCGCAACAAGGTGAAGCTGCTGCGCAACTTCATCCGCGAATACGAACCGATCATCATTGGTGTGGATTCTGCAGCAGATACCGTGGTGGATTTGGGCTATAAGCCGGATTTTATTGTCGGTGATCCTTCCGAGATTAGCTCCGAGACTCTGCGCTGCGGTGCGCGCGTTATCTTGCCTGCAGATCCAGACGGCACCGCGGAGGGCCTTGAGCGCATCCAAGACCTAGGCATCGGTGCGATGACCTTCCCGGCGGCAACAGACTCCGCCACCGATCTTGCGTTGCTGCTGGCTGATTATCACGGCGCCCAGATGATTGTGCAGGTCGGGCGCTCCCTGGACCTGGACGATATCTTTGCTAAGCAAGAGCACGCTACTCCGGCTGCGATGCTTTCCCGTATGAAGGCGGGCACGCGCCTGGTGGATGCCGATTCCGTCATCAACCTTTACACCAACCCGAGCTCCGGCGGCATCGGATGGCTCTGGGCTCTGCTTGGCATCCTGGTTGCGCTGGCCGTGATAGTCATCATCGTGGGCTTGGGCGGCGACGCTTCCTTCGGTCAGAACCTCATCGATACCTGGAATAACTTTGCTTTGAGCGTGCAAGGATGGTTTAAGTAATGGCGGGTAAGTCACTTCTTGTTGCTGGTCTTGGTTTCGGCACCGCCGTGGGCGTGGCCTTGGGGGCGCTGGCGATTGCTCCGAATATGCCGTCGGGCGGCGCCGGAGGCGATTCATCGCTACGCGAGGAGTTCCAGAAGAAGGCTCAGAATGAGGAAGTGCTTAAGGCACAGGCAGACTCTAGCGACTCCGTCCTTGACAAACTGGCTCCCGTCGTAGTTGATGGCAGCTTGGCGCAGCGTCCCGTTCTGGTTATCTCTACTGGAGAAGCCAACGAGGGCGACGTGCGCGCAATCCGTAGCTTGCTCAAGTCTGCGGATGCCGAAGACGCTGGCGAGATTAAGCTAACGGACGAGTTCTACCGCCAGGAGGGCGCGGATAAGCTGCTTTCTTTGGTTACTAGCGCATTGCCGGCGGGTGCCAAGCTTGATCCCAAGAAGGTAGATGCAGGCACGCACTCCGGTCAGGCGCTGGCCGCGGCCTTGCTGATGGACCCGAAGACCACCGAGCCACTATCTTCTACCAAGGACCGTGCGAACCTGCTGCAGGCGCTGCGCGATGCTGGCTATATCGACTATGAAGACGGGACTATTTTGCCTGCACAGGCCGTGGTTTACGTCGGTGGTAAGGGCTTTCCTGGTTACTACACCGATCAGACGGTCAATTTCCTAGAGGCCCTAGACGCGGCCGGCGGAAACACTGTGGTGGCAACACGCGTAGAGCAGGCTGCCGAAGATCGCGTCATTGGCAAGCTGCGTGAGGCCAAATCCGATATCTCGACGGTGGACTCCATCGACCGCACCACCTCGCGCATGGCTGCGGTTATGGCGGCAAAGGAGCAGCTCGACGGAGGCAAGGGTGCCTATGGTGCTGCTTCCTCAGCCGATGCGGCGGCGCCGAGCCTGCCGGAGGATCTCTAAATGGCTCATGACTTCGAGGTACGCAGCAGTGAGCTGCTTCTCGACGCCCCGATTATCGCAGTGCGCCGGGACGAAGTAGTGATGCCGGGCGGGACCACCGCCTACCGTGAGGTAGTAGAGCACTTTGGCGCTGTGGCTATCGTCGCGGTGGATGATGAAGAGCGCATCGCCATGGTCAATCAATATCGCCGTAGTGCGGATAGGCGCCTGTGGGAGCTTCCTGCTGGCTTGCTCGACATCAAGGGGGAGGACGAACTCACCGGAGCGAAGAGGGAACTGCAGGAAGAAGCCGGGTTGGCCGCTGAAGACTGGTCCGTGCTTGCGGATATAATCACCTCGCCGGGCTTCTGCGAGGAAGCCGTGCGCGTGTTTTTATCCCGTGGGTTAAGTGCTGTCCCGCGAATGGATGCTGAAGGCGATGAGGAAGCCGACATGGACTTCGCGTGGGTGCCGCTTGATGAGGCGGTCGATCGAGTGATTTCTGGTGACATCGTCAATTCGATAGCGGCCACCGGCATCTTGGCGGCCTATGTTGTTTATCGCGGCGGCCGCAAGACGCGTAGCGTGGACGAGCCTTTCGAGCTGCGCCCGACCGCGATGGCTGCGCGTCGCCCTGGCCCTGACTTGAAGAAGCTGTGAAGGCGGAGGGACTAGCTGCGACGTGGCTCAACCACCTAGCGGTGGAAAGAGGCGCTTCGGCCAATACCTTGAGCAACTATCGCAGGGATGTGCGTCGCTATTTGGGCTGGCTGGCTGACAATGGGGTGGATGATTTAGCGGCAGTCGACCGTGGCATGGTTGAAAACTACCTGAAGTTTTTGCGCGGCTCGATGGCCGCGTCGTCGGCAAGCAGGGCTCTCATCGTCGCCCGTGGGCTGCACAAGTTCGCCGTGGCTGAGGGCATCCTCGATGTGGATGTGGCTAGTGAAGTGACTCCTCCGAAGAATGCGCAGCACCTGCCGGAAACCCTGCAGATTGAGGAGGTAGAAAAGCTACTCGATTCGGTGCCTACGGGGGAAGTGGCCACTCCGATTGATATTCGCGACCGTGCGCTGCTGGAATTGCTCTACGGCACGGGTGCACGCATCACGGAGGTCACCTCTTTAACTGTTGATGATGTAACCGAAAACGATGGCATGTTGATGTTAACCGGTAAGGGCGATAAGCAGCGCTTGGTTCCGGTGGGATCACAGGCGCAAAAGGCCGTGGAGGAGTACTTGGTGCGGGGCCGGCCGGTTCTGTCGAAGGGCAAGTCCCATGCACTATTTCTCAATACGCGCGGTGGGTCTCTGTCTCGCCAAAGCGCATGGGCGGTGTTGAAACAGGCCGCCGCGCGGGCCGGGATTAAAAAGTCAATCTCACCGCACACGCTGCGCCACTCCTTTGCCACGCACCTATTAGAAGGCGGTGCGGACGTGCGTACCGTGCAGGAGCTGCTGGGGCATTCCTCGGTGACAACGACTCAGATCTATACCCACGTCACTGCGGATTCTCTGCGCGAAGTCTGGCGCACGGCGCATCCCAGGGCTTAGGCTTAAACGAATTTAAAAATAGACAGGAAAGTAAGTAGAACATGCTGAAAAATCTTGCCGGTGTAACGCGCGGGGCAAAGCTGGCTGCCGCAACAGCGGTAGTGGCGATGGTGCTGGCGGTAGCGCCTGCGCAGGCACAGGACGCCTCAGTCTCTGTCCCAGCGGGCCAAACTTCGACCGTGTCTTTACCGGTCCCTGTGGACGTAAGTTATGCCGGTGAGGGCTGGAACATCAATGCCTCCGGCGGATCAGCCACGATTACCGCACCGCCCGAAGGCGGCCAAGTCACGGTGCCGGTAACCTACGAAGGCACGACCATTAGCCTGACGCTCGTGGCCGATGGTTCGGTCACCCAGGAAGACCTGAATAATGCAGGCGAGGACATCGCCAATGGCGGAGACGGCGGGGCAGTGCTGCATGGCGGCGGTGGTGCTGCCGGTGGCCCGCCTGGTGGCGGTGCCACTGGTGAAGGCGCTGGCGGCGGTGATAACGGCGACGGTGGTTCTGCTGGTGAAGATTCTGGTTCCGGGACTGGCGCTGATGGTGGCGCTGCTAGTGGCAATGGCACCCAGGGCGGTGTGCCAGGCGGTGACCCTGCGAATAATCCGGCGGCAGCAGGTGGAGTCGATGTGTCGCAGGCGGAGTACATCAACCTGGATGCAACGATTGAAGGCCAGACCATCACGGCGCAAATGGGTGTGATGCAGGCGCTGGATCTGTATAACCGCTTCAAGGACACCGACGAGGCTGGCGTTACGTTGCGCTATCTCAATGCGAAGGGCGAGTTCATCAAGGGCGTTAAGCGCAAGGTGGATAAGTCCTCGCGCACGCTTGAACTGACCTATCCGGAAGGCCAAACCCCGGATAACCCGTTCATCATGGAGCTGGTCCGCGATTCCGATAACGCGGCGGTGCTCGTAGTGACGCTGACGGACCCAAATAAGGAAACTGCCGGGGAAGTGCCCAACCCTGACAATGGCTCCGGTGAAGGTGCCAATGCGGATTCGAAGAATGGTTCTTCGATTCTTCCGTGGGCTATTGGTGCCGGCGGCGTTCTGCTCTTAATTGTGCTGGGATGGCTGCTTTCGCGTCGCCGTAAATCAAGCCAAGAGGCTGGATAGGTACGCTTTATCGCGACAAAAGGGTCAAAGCGGGTACTCTATAATCACAACGTTGTAATCAGCCACTCGCATCGGGTGGCATTGGTGATCGATTTGTGGTCAAGGAAGCAGGTGTGACTGTGGGCGAAGAGGGACTGTTTGCAGCCTCTGAAGCGCAGGTGGGGCTGACTGGGCGTCCAATCCGTGAGCTGCCAGATCCAGCTCCGTTGGAAAAGCACGGGCCAGCAACCATCATCTCGATGTGTAATCAAAAAGGTGGCGTTGGCAAGACCACCTCGACCATCAACATGGGCGCGTGCCTTGCAGAGCTGGGCCGTAGAGTCTTGCTCGTTGACTTGGACCCGCAGGGTGCACTGTCCGCAGGCTTGGGCCTGACCCATGACCAAATCGAGGACACCATCTATGACGTGATGTTGGATAGCCAGACTTCTATCCATTCCGCCATCCAGCACACTGGTGTACCGAACCTCGACCTTGTGCCGGCCAACATTGACTTGTCGGCCGCCGAGATTCAGATGGTCAACGAGGTTGGCCGTGAGCACACCTTGGCCCGTGCGCTGCGCCCGATTCGCCGTGATTACGACTTCATCATCATTGATTGCCAGCCTTCTTTGGGCCTGCTTACGGTCAATGCTTTGGCGTGTTCCCAGGGCGTCATTATTCCGATGGAGTGCGAGTTCTTCTCCTTGCGCGGTCTGGCTCTTTTGACCGATACCGTGGACAAAGTTTCCGAGCGCATTAACTTCGACCTTGAGGTCATGGGCATCCTGGTCACCATGTTTGACCGCCGCACCAAGCATGCCCGCGAGGTCATGGACCGTGTTGTCGAGTACTTCGGTGACAAGGTCTTCGACACCGTCATCACGCGTACGGTCCGTTTCCCGGAGACTTCCGTGGCCGGTGAGCCGATTACCAGCTGGGCACCGAGCTCCCAGGCGGCGCAGCAATACCGCAACCTCGCTAAAGAGGTTATTGAGCGCTCCACCGTCTAGGAAGTTTATCCGTGACCCAACCGGAGATTACGGGCTTTCGAATTGCACTGCGCAACTTCGAGGGCCCTTTTGATCTGCTGCTCCAGCTGATTCAGTCGAAAAAGTTGGACGTAACTGAAGTGGCGCTTTCTGAGGTCACCGATGAGTTCGTCGCGTACACCCGCCAGCTGGGGGCTACTGCAGATTTGGATGAAACCACCGAGTTTCTTCTCGTGGCTGCCACGTTGCTGGATTTGAAGGCGGCCCGCCTCTTGCCGCGCGGCGATGTCGACGATCTGGAAGACCTTGAGCTGCTCGAAACGCGCGACCTTCTCTTCGCCCGGCTTCTGCAGTACAAGGCTTATAAGCAAGTTGCCGACCAATTCGCCCAATGGCAGCGACAGGCGCGGCGCCGCTATCCGCGTGCCGTCTCCATGGAGAAGGCTTTCGTGGAACTTCTCCCGCCGGTCCGCCTGGGCCATACGCCGGCCTCGTTTGCCGAGCTGGCTGCCAGCGTATTCCGCCCCAAGCCGCCGGATGAGGTGGCTACGGGCCATATTCACCAAGTGGCAGTGTCTGTGCCGGAACAGGCCGGCAAGATCCTCAGCACACTTAAGTTGCTGGGCGAGGGCCAGTGGATGAGCTTTGCTGCTCTCACGCGTGATTGCACCGTCTCGATGGAGGTTGTCGGCCGCTTCTTGGCATTGCTGGAGCTCTACAAGGCCAAGGCTGTCGACGCCGAGCAGCCAGAGTCCCTCGGGCCACTGGAACTTAGCTGGACCGGTCTCGACGTGGACCCTGCCGTGGTGGCGGCTTCCAACTGGGATTAGACCGGTGGAGTAAATCCCGGCCTGGGATTAATACCGGCTCGCATTAGGCCAGCTGTGTCGGTGCAGTACAGTATCCGGCATGGAACTTCCGCTAATCTCGCAGCAACGTTCGCGCCTTGAATCGATTCTTCTGGTGATTGATTCGCCGGCCTCCGTTGAGTCTTTGGCTCGCGCGCTCGACCTAGAGGAGTCCGTGGTCAGTGATCACTTGCGGGCGATCCAACGCGAATTCGATTCCCGCGGATCGGGGATTGATCTGCGCGAGACGGCGGAGGGCTGGCGCTTTTATACCCGCCAGGAAAACGCGGATGCGGTAGAAGAGTTCTTGCTTGATGGCTCGCAGACCAAGCTCTCCCGTGCGGCGCTGGAAACCCTTGCTGTGGTTGCCTATCGCCAGCCGGTCACCCGCGCCCAGGTTGCTGCGGTGCGTGGCGTCAACGTCGATGGTGTGATGCGCACGCTCACCGTGCGTGGTCTCGTACGCGAGCTGCCGCAGGAAGGCCTAGCACACCGCTACGAAACCACCGAGCTTTTCTTGGAGCTGCTGGGCATTGACTCGCTGGAGCGCCTGCCGGATCTTGCACCGCTTTTGCCGGATATGGAACAGATCGATTCCGAATATTAGGTATTCGCACGGTGCGCGGCAGTGGGGTAGCATTGCGCAGGTAACTTCATAACTTCTACTGATAAGGACACTTATTGTGACCCCACCCGCTCGCCGAGACGGCACACCGGAAAAGAAGCAGCGAGACAGCGAGATGCTTGTCTCCAATGCGAAGTCGGCCCGCCATCAACATGTAGACAAGCGTGAACGCGCAAATAGGAAAAAGAAGGCCACCGCAGATTCCGTCGCCCGCGAACTGGGCGCAGATTGGCTGACCGAAGGCAAGTCGAATAACTCCAAGGGCGAACGCCTCCAGAAGGTCTTGGCCAAGGCAGGCGTTGCCTCCCGCCGTCACGCCGAAATCATGATCGATGCCGGCCGCGTTGAGGTCAACGGAAAGATCATCATGCAGCAGGGTGTACGCGTCGACCCGAACGTGGACATCATCCGCGTCGACGGCGTGCGCATCAACGTCAATGAGGAAACGCAGTACTTCATCCTCAACAAGCCGCGCGGTCTGCAGTCCACCATGAGCGATGAACTGGGCCGCCCATGCATTGGCGATCTCATCGGTGAACGCGTGGCCGCAGGACAGCGTCTGTTCCATGTCGGCCGTCTGGACGCCGATACCGAGGGCCTTATCCTCATCACCAATGATGGTGAGCTGGCCAACCGCCTGATGCACCCGAAGTACGAGGTGCGCAAGACCTACCTCGCTACCGTTCTAGGCGAGGCTGGCAACGGCTTGGTACGCACCCTGAAGGAAGGCGTGGAGCTCGAGGACGGCTTGGCAAAGGCCGACTATGTCCAGGTCGTGGACAAGAACCAGGGTTACTCCTTGGTCCGCGTTGAGCTGCACGAAGGCCGCAAGCACATCGTCCGCCGCATGCTTAAGGAAGCTGGCTTCCCAGTTCAGCGTCTGGTTCGCACCAAGCTGCACACTCTGCAGCTGGGCGAGATGAAGCCAGGTATCCTGCGTGCGCTCAACTCCAGTGAGTTGACCAGCCTGTACAAGGCGGTGGGGATGTAATGGAAGGAAACATGATTTCAAACATGCCTGACGGTGGACTCATCCTTGCAGTCGATGGGCCCTCCGGCACCGGCAAGTCCACCACCTGCCGTGCTTTGGCTAAGCGCCTCGACGCAAAATACGTCGACACTGGCGCCATGTACCGCGTTGCCACGCTCGCAGTTCTGCGCGCTGGCATCGACCCAGCTGATACGGATGCGGTCATCAAGGCCACTACAGACTTGCCACTGGAGGTCTCCGATGATCCGGATTCCAAGCAGGTCATCTTCGACGGCGAAGACGTCTCCCGCGTCATTCGTGAGGACGAAGTTACTCGCAACGTCTCCGCAGTTTCGGCGGTCCCTGAGGTTCGCCAGAACCTGGTGGAGCTGCAGCGCAAGCTGGCCCGGGATGCGCACCGCGCCATCGTTGAAGGCCGCGACATCGGAACTGTGGTGCTTGCCGACGCCCCGGCGAAGGCATTCATGACCGCCGCCGCTGAGGTACGTGCCCAGCGCCGCCACGATCAGAACCTTGCTGCAGGCTTGGAATCTGATTTCGCCACCGTCTTGGCAGACGTCGAGCGCCGTGATGCCGCGGATTCCTCCCGCGCCACTTCTCCGCTGCGTCCTGCCGAGGATGCCACCCTCGTTGATACCTCTTTCATGAGCTTGGAAGAGGTCCTCGACGCTCTCACCGAAATCGTGAAGGAGTCTGCACATGTCTAAGGATTTTGCAGGTCAAGAAGACAATAACGCCGCAGGCGACTTCGATACCCAGTTCCACTACCCAGTGGGCAAGCTCGAAGAAGAAGAAGCCCGTGACCCGCACGGCGGCTGGGCCCCGAGCGATTTCGATGCCGAAGAATTCGACTACGAATTCGACGAGTCGGAGCTCGAGAACGGTGAGTTTGATGATTCCGAGTTCGGCGACGCCGACTTCGGTGAAGACTATGAGTCTGACGGCGAAGAGCCAATGAGCGAGGAGGAATGGGAAGAACTTTCCCGTGCCTTCGGCGTGCAGGATTCCCACACCGAGGAAAACCTCTGCACCGTGGCTGTTGTTGGCCGCCCAAACGTGGGCAAGTCCTCCCTCGTAAACCGTTTCTTGGGCCGCCGTGAGGCAGTGGTGGAGGACCACCCAGGCGTTACCCGTGACCGCGTTTCCTATATCGCGGACTGGAACGGCCAGCGCTTCCTCGTCCAAGACACTGGCGGCTGGGACCCGAACGTCAAGGGCATCCACGCTGCTATTGCTCGCCAGGCAGAGCAGGCCATGGCGACTGCAGATGTCATCGTCTTCGTGGTCGACACGAAGGTCGGCATCACCGAGACCGACTCTGTTATGGCTCGCAAGCTGCAAAAGTCTGAGGTTCCGGTCATTTTGGTCTCCAACAAATTCGACTCTGAGACCATGTACGCCGATATGGCCGAGTTCTACGCTTTGGGCTTGGGCGATCCGTGGCCGGTTTCCGCGCAGCATGGCCGCGGTGGCGCGGACGTTCTGGATGAGATTCTGCGTCTTTTCCCCGAGGAACCGCGCCATTCATCGATTACGTCCGGACCGCGTCGCGTGGCGCTGGTGGGTAAGCCGAACGTTGGTAAGTCCTCGCTGCTGAATAAGCTGACCTCCGAGGAACGCTCCGTCGTGGACAATGTGGCGGGTACTACGGTCGACCCAGTGGACTCACTGGTGCAGCTTGATCAGCGTCTCTGGAAGTTCATCGATACTGCGGGCCTGCGCAAGAAGGTCAAGAACGCGCAGGGGCATGAGTATTACGCTTCGCTGCGTACCCGCGGAGTCATCGACGCTGCTGAGGTGTGCATCATGCTTATCGACGCCTCCGAGGAGGTCTCCGAGCAGGACCAGCGTGTGCTCAACATGGTTCTCGAATCCGGCAAGGCTCTAGTCATCGCGTTCAACAAGTGGGACCTGATGGACGAGGACCGCCGCTACTACCTGGATCGTGAGATTGACGAGCAGCTGCGCCACCTGCCCTGGGTTACCCGCGTCAACATCTCTGCGCAGACCGGCCGCGCCCTGCAGCGCCTGGAGCCGGCGATGATTGAGGCTCTGGAGAGCTGGGATCAGCGCGTGTCTACCGGCCAGCTGAACAACTGGCTGCGTGAGGCTATCGCTGCTAACCCGCCGCCGATGAAGAACAACCGCCTGCCGCGCGTTCTGTTTGCCACCCAGGCATCGACGCAGCCGCCGACAATCGTGCTGTTTACTACCGGCTTCTTGGACGCTGGTTATCGTCGCTACCTGGAGCGCAAGTTCCGCGAGCGTTTCGGCTTCCACGGTTCTCCGGTGCGCATCGCGGTGCGCGTGCGCGAGCGCCGCGGTAAGAACTCTAAGCGCTAACGCGAACAAAAGGCGAGCTGTTCAACAAACACTCTAAGTGTGACGAATAGCTCGTCTTTTTGGTTCTGTGATGTCATGCCCGTTTGGATAGTCTAAGTATGTGTAATTGATTTGGTTTTCCGAAAGGCGCGACATGTTAGCCGCAATTCTCGATCCCACCTCAGTAGTGGCGATCGTTCTTCAAGTCATCGTCATTCTCTCCGCGCTGTTGCTCGGCACCCGCTACGGCGGCCTCGGCTTGGGCCTTATCTCCGGCATCGGCCTTATCATCATGGTCTTCGTCTTCGGCCTGGCTCCGGGCGAGCCACCGGTGGACGTGATGCTGACCATCATCGCCGTCATCGGCTGTGCGGCTACGCTGCAGCAGGCGAGAGGCCTCGAAGTGATGATGCAGTTCGCGGAGAAATTCCTGCGTGCGCATCCAGAACGCATCACTATCTTGGCTCCGCTTACCACCTGGTTCCTGACCGTTCTGTGCGGTACCGGCCACGTGGTCTACACGATGTTTCCCATCATCGAGGACATCGCCCTGAAGAAGGGCATTCGCCCGGAGCGCCCAATGGCGGTTGCTTCGACCTCTGCGCAAATGGGTATCACCGCCTCGCCAGTTTCCGTTGCCACGGTGTCCCTAGCCTCCATCATCGCTGAGAACGCTGGTATCACCGGCACGTCCTATTCCATCCCACAGATCCTCATGGTCGCCATTCCGGCATCGCTTTCCGGCGTCTTTCTGGCTGCCCTTTGGTCGCTGCGTCGCGGTAAGGACCTTGATAAGGACCCAGTCTTCCAAGAGAAGATGAAGGATCCGGAGTTTGCCAAGACCATCTCTGCCTCCAGTCATTCCCTGCTGGACGAAGTATTCCCGGCGTCGGCAAAGCGCTCCGTTGCGGTCTTCCTATCCGCCATCGCCATCGTGGTCATCTTGGGCGCATTCGACGTCCTGCGTCCTTCCTTCCCGAATGAGGACGGTGAGTTGAAGGCCCTGTCGATGAACCTGGTCATTCAAATGGTCATGCTGGTCGCCGGTGCAATCATCCTGATTTTCTGCGACGTCGACAACAAGAAGATCGCCTCCACGCCAGTGTTCAAGGCGGGCATGACTGCAGTGTTCTCGGTCTTCGGCGTGGCCTGGATGGCCGATACCTTCTTCGAAGCCCACATCGACTCTCTGGAATCTAATCTGGGCGGAATTGTGGAGACCGCTCCGTGGGCTTATGCCATCGTCCTGATCGTCGTGTCCAAGCTGGTCAACTCCCAGGCCGCCGCTCTGGTAGCCATTGCGCCGATCGGAATGTCCCTGGGCATTGACCCAGCCATCATTGTTGGCTTCTACGGTGCCGCCTATGGCTACTTCATCCTGCCGACCTACCCTTCGGACCTTGCCTGCATCGGGTTCGACCGCACCGGCACCACGCACATCGGCAAGTTCGTGGTAAACCATTCCTTCATCATCCCCGGCGCGATCTCGGTGTTTACCTCCTGCGTCGTGGGCTCCCTGCTGGCAACGGTGCTTCTGTAGCCCTAGTGCGAACCCTATTGCGCTCGGCGCAGCAAGAAGGCATCCGTGCGATACGGGATGTCTATTGCCTGGCCGGGCGCAAAGCCCATGTGCTCAAAGAGATACCAGTTAAGGTTATAGGTCATGCGCTCGTGGATTTTCTCGCCGTTGCGCAGCCAATAAGAGCGGGTGTGCATCAATTGATGTAGCTGTTCCGGGGAGAGCGTATGCGCCCAGTTAAGCCGCAGTTCGCGCTCGATTTCCCAAGGGGAGGAAAGCTCCGGTAGGAAGCCGGGGCGCTGGATATCGCCGGAGTGCATGATGCGGGCAAGCCGCAGGATCCACGGGTCGGCGCCCACGTCGAGGGTGTTCCACACGAGAAGCACCTTGCCGCCTGGTCGCACGATTCGAACGAATTCTCTACAGGCTTTTTCCACATCGACCCAGTGCCAGGTCTGGGCGCAGGCGACAGCGTCCACGGAGGCGTCGGCAAGCGCAGTGCTCTCCGCCACCGCCCTCCAAGCTGGAATGCCGAGCTGGGTGCGCAGCACGCGCGTCATGTCGGGGGAAGGGTCGCAGGCCAGAACGACGGGATTGTGCAGCGTTTGGGTGAGTTTACCGGTGCCAGCGCCGATATCGACCACTGTGTGGGCATCCGCTATTAGTGCGGCTACTTCGGCAGGGTAGCTGGGGCGCACGTCATGGTAGTTATCGGCGCCCTGAACGAAAGCACGTGCGGAGGCTGCACGATGTTCCGCCCCCTTGAAGGTGGGGGTTTGTTTCTCCGAGGCCTTGCGGTAACTCGGAAAATGCGCGGGGTTGGGCAAATGAGAAGTCATATGGACTTATAACCTACCGCGTTAGACGTTTCCGGAAAATTATCCAGGCTGAAATAGAATGGGTCACCATGTCGAGACTTCCCGTACCTCAGGATTCACGGTGGCTTTTAAAGACCGTGTTTTCTCGGCGCGAAAAGACGATCCCTGCGGCCGTATTGATGTCCGTTTCATTCTTGTGCAACGGCATGACGCCAGTTGTTGTAGGAAACGCTATCGATGGTGCGATTGCTAATCAGTCCTTTTCCTCTTTGCTGCGCTGGTTGGGGATTTTGCTCGCTATTTTTTGCGTTAATGCGTCGGCGGCATGGTGCGCGCGCGGAATGTTTTCCCGAGCCATGCTGGAGGTTGGCCATGACTTGCGCATGGCGGTGACGGATCGCATTCAGGATCCGCGGGGGATTACTGGTGTGAAACATACAGCGGGCGAGTTACTGTCCATCGCGTCCTCAGATACCAAGCGCGTGTCTGATGCGGTCATCATGACTGTCTTTCCCGTGGCGGAAGTTAGCGCCATTGTCTACGTCGCGGTGATGACTTCGCACGTTAATTGGGTGCTGGGAATTGCCATCTTGCTCGGGGGACCGCTGGTGGTTTGGTTTTCTCTGCGTGCGGCGAAGCCTTTGCGGCGGCGCTCGGGCGCGCGTCAGGCTGCCCTGGCACAAGCTTCCGCGATGGCCACCGATGTGGTTGACGGCCTGCGCATTCTGAAAGGCCTAGGCGCTATCGCGACGGTGCGGCGCCGTTATTCGTTGGTATCGGACACGGCCTATACAAAGACGGTTTCTGCCAACGGTGCCCGCGCGCGGCTGAATGCCACGACGGAAGCGGTCGGTTCCATTTACGTCATCGTGGTGGCTTTGGCCGCCGCGGCGATGGCGGTAAAGGGCGCGATGAGCGTTGGGCAACTCATTACAGTGGTCGGCCTAACGCAGTTCGTCATCACGCCGATGACGATGATGGGCAAAAACATTGCCTCGCGGTGGGCGGCTGCGCAAGCCAGTGGTCGCCGCATTACGGCTTTGCTCAACGCGCCTTTCCGTGAGGCGGCGGATGCTAGGGATCCTGGCTGGCAGCCTGGCCTGCACGTCATCAAGGGGGCGGCGCCTGAGGAACTTGTTGACCTGCCGCGGAATCGTTACCTAGTTGCTCCGCATGCGGCGGATCTTTTTGCAGGTTCCGTTGCGTCCAACATTGCTGCGGATAAGGCTGCGGCGCAACGAGCGCTGCATGTCGCGGCGGCGGAGGATATTCCCGGCGGTCTGGAAAAGGAGGTCGGCGAAAACGGCGGTGCGCTGTCTGGTGGTCAGCGTCAGCGCGTTGCGTTGGCGCGCGCCATAGCGGCTGATGCCCAGATACTCGTTCTGCAGGACCCGACCACTGCGCTGGACTCGGTGACAGAACAGGTCGTCGCTGAGCGCGTGCGTGACGCCCGCCGCGGGATGATCACCGTGGTATATACCAATGCTCCTGCATGGACCGCAGTGGCCGATAGTGTGAGCGAGCCTGCTGCAGCCGCGCATGCGAGCGAAGGGGAGGACATCTAATGCGTTTTCCTCCTGCAACCTGGCCACAGGTCCGCCGCAGGGTGGGCGAACACGTGAAGGCGTTACCGAATGCGGGCAAGGTCTGTTTCCTGGCGCTGGCATTGCTTACCGGTGGCGCGGTGGCCAATGTCTATATCCCGGTGCTGCTGGGCAAGATTGTCGATGCGGTAGTTGAGGAGAGCGGGCAGCTGCGCAGTCTCAGCGGCATTGGCATTGGGCTCATCGTGGTTGCGATTGCCTCGGCGGGGCTTTCCGCAGTCGGTTTCTACCTACTATCGCGCGTTACTGAGCGAGTAATTGCGAACCTGCGCGAGGAGACTGTCGGCACGGCCTTGGGCCTGCCGGTCCACCGCGTGGAGGAGGCTGGCTCAGGCGATTTAGTCTCACGTTCAACGGATGACGTCGCCGAGCTTTCCTCCGCCGTGACAGAGACAGTGCCGGTTCTTACGAGCTCGCTGTTTGCCATCTGTACTACCGCCATCGCCCTGGTAACCCTGGACTGGCAGTTCTTGCTGGTGGTGGTTTGTGCCGCGCCGATTTATTTCTTTGCCGCGCGCAACTACTTGCGCCATGCGCCGCAGCGCTATGCAGACGAGCGCGCCTCCATGGCGGAGCGTGCGCGACGCATCCTGGAGACAATCCGCGGCCGTGCCACTGTGCGGGCCTATCAGATGGAGCCACAGATGCGTGATCGCATCAATAGCGCGTCCCGTGAAGTAGTTGAGCATGGCTTCGCCGCAAGGCGCACGATGATGGTCTTGCAGCTATGGATCACCACCGTGGAGCTGGTGATGTTGAGCGTCGGCCTTTTGGTGGGCTTTTGGGTCACAACGCAGGGCGCGATGACGGTGGGTTCAGTAACGGCGGCGATGCTGATGCTTATCCGTCTGCGTGGCCCGCTGCTCGGGCTTATGCGCGTGCTGGATACGGTTCAGTCGGGCTATGCCTCTCTCGCACGCATCGTTGGCGTTACCACGGATCCGCCCGCGGCAATTCCGCCCGCGGGTGCTCCGGCTCCGCGCGGTGAGGTCGCGATGGAGGACGTTAGCTTTAGCTATGGCGATAACGCGTGGGCGGTGCGTGATGTCAACGTCAGCATCGCGCCAGGCCAGTCCATCGCACTGGTGGGTGCTTCCGGCGCGGGAAAGACTACAGTTGCGGCGCTGCTGGCTGGCCTGCGCGTGCCGAGTGCTGGCAGCGTCAAGGTTGATGGGGTAGAGGTCTCGCGGCTTTCCGACGCCGAGCGAGTTACCCGCCTGGCCATGGTCTCCCAGGAAGTCCACGTCTTTTCCGGCACGCTGCGCGATGACTTGTCCCTGGGAAAACCCGATGCCAGTGATGAGGAAATCTGGCAGGCACTGCGTGCCGTGCAGGCGCACTGGGTTGAGGACTTGGCCGATGGCCTTGATACAGTCGTGGGCGCTTGGGGCATTCAGCTGGACCCCGTTGCAGCGCAACAACTGGCGCTGGCTCGTATCATGTTGCTGGATCCGGCAATCGTGGTGCTAGATGAGGCAACTGCGGAGGCCGGTTCGCGTGGTGCGGGCGCACTCGACGCGGCTGCCGATGCCGTCACAAAAGGACGCACGTCACTTATGGTTGCCCACCGTCTTGACCAAGCCGCCAAGGCTGATTGTGTGCTGGTTATGGAAGATGGCCGTGTGATTGAACAGGGCACTCATGCGCAGCTGCTAGATTCTAAAGGCCGATATCAACAATTGTGGAACGCGTGGCAGAAAGGACGTGACTAAGAAGGTGTCCCTTAATGCTCGTTGTTCCAACTTGTGGTGGGCTTTTGCCAGCTCTACTCGGAGCAGCCTAAAGAAATCACTGCTTGTGCTGTTTTGTCTAAATTTGGCTTTTGCCACAGCTTGTTCGGCAACGCCAACGCAGGAGCCTGCGCCAGAGTCCGGAACGCTCTGGGATAAGGACTCTGACCTCGGCATCCCTGTCTCAGCGCCTTTGGATGGCCCGGAGCCAGGTCAAACCAAGCAGATTAATATGCCGAATGGCCGCAACTTCCTGCTGCATGTGCCGGAAGACTATGACGCGGATAAGCGCTGGCCAGTGGTGATGGTCTTCCACGGTTGGGGCGAGAAACCCAAGACCATTGAGGGCTATACGGAGTTCAACTCCGCGAAGGCCATTCTGGTTTATCCAGAAGGTGAGGATAATGCTTGGACGCCGGCGCCTTATGCGAAAACGAGCGAGGAAGAAGACCTTAAATTCGTTGCAGACATGGTTGATAGCTTGCGTGCTACCTATGCGGTAGATGATGACCGTATCTTTGCCGCGGGCCTATCCAACGGCGGTGGATTTGCTGCCTTTTTGGCGTGCCGTATGCCGGAGACTTTCCGCTCTATCGCAACGGTGTCTGCGGCCTATTATGAGGGCATTCACCAGGGCTGTTCGGAAGCCCCAGTCGGCCGCCTCGATATGCACGGCACCGATGACCCCGTGGTGGAGTACTACGGCGGAACCCGTCATGCCACTAAGTACGATTCGGTAGCGGAAGTCATGGAGCAAAACCGGCGCCGGAATGAATGCACCACGCAGATCTCAACGACGCAGCTGGTTAACAACGCTCTGCAGCAAACGTGGATTGGTTGTAAGGCTCCGCTGCAGCACATCCGTATCGGCGGCGGCTCGCATATCTGGCCGGGCGGGCTTGCCGACGATCGCGCGGAGGTAGGCAAGGGCTTTGCCACAGACCGCGTTCTCGATTTCTTCGGTATTCCAGGTCGCCCCGCAGGCACCATTGACCCAGAATCTGGCAAGAAAACGAAGTAGTCTTGCTAATCCTGCAGGACGTAGTGTGCAAACTTAGCGTTTGGTACGGCGGCGACGCGGCTGACGCAAATGTCTGCGACCGTCTTGTACCCCGCGGCAAAAGCCGGGCCTTTGCTATCGGTAGGTTGCGGCATCTGGACCAAGTGAAAGCTGCGGGAGCCGCCGTCGCTGCTGTTGAGTTCCAGGACCGCCTGAGCGGTAGTGCCGGATCCGGCGAAGAAATCAAGCACTACGGCGTCGGGACCGTCGGCGATGGCGATGAGGTGCTTGATAAGGCGCACTGGCTTCGGGAAATCGAACACGCCCTGAACTCCCATGACGTCCTCCGCATCGCGGCGTCCAGCGCGTGTGACGCCAAAGCGTTCACCGTCCAGGATGGAACGTGGCCGCGCGCCCTTTTTCTGATAGTTCTTCGTGTAGACAAAGCCGCGTCGAAAGACCAATTGCTCATAGTTGGCCTCGACCTTATCTTTGCCCCAGCGCCAGCGTGCGACCTTGTCTTTGCCGGCTGGCTGGTCGGGCCAGTATTCGCGGCCTTGGGGATCAGCGATGGGAAAGTCTAGGGAAGGAAGATAACCCAGTGTCTTGGAGTCCAGGCGGACCAGCGAATAGTTTCCCTTCTCGTCGCTGAAGTTGTACTTGGTCGTGGTATGCCCTTCAGAATCGGCGTTGAAACCGGGGTTAGCTGGGGACTTGGCATAAACCAAAATGTACTCGTGCTCGACCACCGCGTATTTGGAGTCGTTCTTTCCAGTCCCGCCCTTTTTCCAGATCAATTGTCCGGCAAAACAGTTCTCACCGAATATTTCATCCAGCACTTTGCGTACGTTGGCACTTTCATCTTCACCGATGGAGACAAAGATAAAACCGGTGTCTTTGAGGACCTGTCGCGCGAGGATGAGCCGGGGGAGCATCATAGACAGCCACTGCGCATGCCAGCCGCTATAGCTGCCGGAGTTCATTTTGCGGCGCTTGCGGTAATTGTCCTTGTAAACAAAGTCTTTGCCGGTGTTATACGGAGGGTCGATGTAGATGACATCGGCAGCAAAGCCATCTGCCACCATCAGCTTGAGCGCGTCGAGGTTGTCGCCTTCGACGATGGAATTGGAACAAGCTGCCGGCGTTGACACTGCAATCTTTTGCTTGGTGGTCGCAATTTTGGCTTGTTCTGCTGCTTGCGCCTTGCCTGGCCAGACAAGCCCAAAGAATTCCTCTTGGGCTTGGAAATCGGCAGTTGGAGAGCTCGCGGAGTCGCTGTGGGTTGAAGTCATGACTGAAAAGCGGATGAGTTTTGGTGGTGGGGGAAATGATGGGGGCTGGGTCATCCTCCCATGCCGCGGCTTTCATTTTTGCAAGTTTGCGCGCGTTCCGATGGAAAACGCCAGAAAACGACCGCCAGGAGCATTTGCGTGATGTTCTGCTACGCTAGCATCCCCTAATTTTACTTAATTTGTTGACTCTTATATTGCTGGAATAAATGCTTAAAACCGGGGGTGGACTCGGGGGTGTTATTGCAGGTGAATCCTGAGAAATCTGAAAATTTTAAGGAAAGGTGGATGGACTGCGATTGTCCGAAAATGGCGGGCCTATTCCCGTCTTTAAATAATTCTTTATGGCATGAACTGGCAAACGTATGTAGCGTGGAAAAAGCATTCGCGATGAAGGGGTTTAGCCTTCATCGGGGAGTGCGGTGAAAGATATATCGAAAGTATTTTAGAAAGGTTGGGATGCTAAATGGGTATCTTCGACAAGGCAAAGGACGCACTGAACTCCGACAAGGGCGAGCAGATCTCCGATAAGGGCCTCGACAAGGCTGCTGAGGTGGCAGAGCAGAAGTTCGGCGAGGACAAGGCTGACAAGATTCAGCAGGGTCGCGACAAGCTCGATGACCAGATCGGCAACGCTGGCGCCTAAAGCTTATTGTTTGATTGGGGCCTAGCCAGTGTCCCAATCTCGGTGAATTAATCCAAAGCTCTCGGCAACTTGGTTTGCTGGGAGCTTTGTGGGTTTTAGGCCGGCACCTCCATCGGAGGGCAAAGCTCGGACATGTCGGCTATGTCATATGTGTTTGCTTAATTGATGCTGAGCGCATCAATTTTCCCGGAACGGATACCTAGACCACAGTAGGGTGGAGTGCGTGAATACACCTGTAGATGCTCGCTTGGCCTCGGGTTCGCCACGACAGTGCATGCTAGATCTGGCAGTTCGCGTCATTGCGCGCGCCGGACGCGATGCCGTTGCAGTGTGTACCGTCGCCGAACAGACCGATGTTGAGGTCAAAAAGGCGAAGAAGCTTTTTGCATCTGATGAGCAATTGGCTGATGAGGCTAAAGCTTACCTCGACAAACTGGTCATCCACTATCTAGATGAGCAAGAAAAGTACTTAAGCCCTGATGCCACGGCGCTCGATCGTATGCGAGCCATGGCTACTGGCTTTTTCGAGTTCGCGCAGAAGCATCCGGTCTATTTCGACGCCTTCACGTTTACGCAAGCAGCTCCGAGCCTGCACTCTTATGAGCTGAGCTTCGATGATTATCTCCAGCGCTCCGGCAAGCGCCCCACGCTGGATGTTCTGCTCAACATCGCACGCGATTGCATAGAGGAAGCTGGCGGACCGCGCGATGCAGACTTGGTCCGTATCCAAGCCGTGAGCCTTTTGGTTGGTGTCCACGGTATCTCCCATCTGTGTACCACGGGCGTGCTTCGACATCTTTCGCCAACCGCGAAGAAGCAGACTTTCAATGCCTGTTTGGACTACCTAAGCGCCGGGTTGGCAGTAGGTTTCGCGCACGGTGCTATCCCTCCGCAGGATCCAGTTGCGATGGGAGGTGGCCTCCCAGCTGATAAAAGAATTCGCGCCAAAGATTTGCCACGAGGCAACGATGGGGAAGTAGTTAGGGCTCTACTGCGCGGCGCGGTGGAGGACATCGTCGACTCCGGCCTTAGCAATATGCATCTCGGCACTGCCGCCGAACGTGCTGGTATCGATTTCGACCGGGCGACGCATTTTATAGAGGGAGATCAAAAGCTCCTTTCCTTATTGGAAAGTCATATCGATGCCATCGCACACGAGCATCTCCGCGAACAGATGCGTTACGCAGGCGGGAAGAGTCTCGGTTTTAGTACGATGAAGGCGTGTGCTTTCGGATATTTAGGCTTCGCGCACCATGACCCAGTAGGCTTCTTAGGCCTGACGATGATTACCTCAGGTTCCATCGTGCCAGCGTCTTTTGAACGCAAGGACCTAATCAATTCGCGTTTCGAGATGGGCGAGACCTTCGGCTATTTCATGACGATTGCGCGCGATGCCCTCGACGAGGCCGGTGGCCCTCGTACTCCATGGGCGCTGTACACGATGGTCATGTCGATGTGGTCCACCATCCACGGTTTCGCGCACCTGACAACCTTTGGCGCGCTGCGCGACCAACCCCGTGAATTCCTCTTTGACCTAGCCTCACGCATCTTCGACATCGAGCTCGTGGGCATCGCGGAGCACTTGGGAATCAAGGGCCAGATTCAAGGATTTTAGTGGTCGAAAAGAAGAAACCGGCTTTAAGCGGTAGATGACTACTGCCCAAAGCCGGTTTCTTTTCCGGAGTCTTTTGCGAAACTACCCACCCACCTGCAACGACCCGAACCACAGCTATGGTTTCCGTCGGTTTCCGTTCCCGGTTCCGTCGGCAGGTGGGCCGGGGCGGTGTCGGAGGTGGGGGCACACCACGTGGTTCGTCCCCAGTCCTAGCCCCTATCCGCGAGAGGGACAGGATAACGCCACGACCGGAGACACACCCCGCCGCCAAAGTCACAAGCAAGTTTATGTTGCTGGAGGTCTACGCGACGCGCTTAGCGCATACGCTGTGACAGCCCATAGCGCGGAGCCAAAACCACCGCGCCCCTTGTTTAAGGAAGAGCCTGATTACTCGGGGATCTCGCTGAGTTGGGCCTCAATCCGATCCAACCGCTCGGTGATGTTGCGTAGGTGCTCCACGATGAGTTGGTTGGAACCATCGATCGCCGTCGCCGTTTCGCGTCGTGCGCTGGTGACGGTGCGTACCACCCAGACGGTAAGAGCAACGAAGATCGCGAGTGGTAGTGCGGCGGCGAGGATGACAAGAAATACGGTAGCGGTAAGTGTCACGAAGATTCCCTTTTCTGTTCTTGATTAATCAGGTGCCTAATGTGGTCTGGAGTTACTTCAAGCTGAAACGGAGCGACCCAGTAGTGCTTCCTCACTCGGCTCTCTCCGAGCTGTTCCAGGCCACTCTCGATGAGTCCAGCAGCTTCCAAGCGGTTGAGGTGCTGGTAGAGCAGTGGCCGAGACATCCCGAGTCGGCGGGCCAGCTCACTGACATGGGTCGAATCCGTCTCTAGGGAGGCGATAATTCGCAACCGAGGCTCACTTCCGAGAGCACTGAGCATCTGAGCGAGCCGTGCTGCGTCCATCATCCCTCCGTATCGTAATCGAACGATGTCAGGTGTAAGTATATGCTTACAGTCGGCGGTGTGCAAGTTCTGCCGGGTCTGGCGGAGACGCTGCCCGACTTAAGACGTGGCCGGTGTCCCATCACGTCCCCTCTTCACCCTCCCCATGAAGGAACCCAGCCGCAGCACACACCACAGCTGGGTTCCTTCATGGCTTACAGCGTAGCCAGCAGCTACAGCCGCTCGATGTCTACATCGCCATCGAGAATCCTCGGCTCTACCTCCATGTGGATCCCGCGGTAGGGAAGTAGTGCGCGGATAATGTCGTGGGTGATGTCGATGCCTGGAGATGGTTCGTCCCGAAAAAGGTGGTACAGGCTAGGGCAGTAGTCCACGCCGGGAAACTCGTCCTTTGCTTCGGGAACGCACCCGTCCGGGTCAAAAGTCGTGCAGCGAATGATCAGGTCGTCGTGGACACTATTGGGCAGATTGATGGTGAGTCCTGGTGTGGTGGCAGACATGTCTGCAACCGTGGCCTCGTTTACAGACCGGGTAAGCGGGATTAGGCCGCGGGCGGACTCACCGCCTTGGATTCGGGTGAGTCCTGTGCGGTTGCCGTAGGTGTCGGCCAAGGTAACGAAGGTCACGCGCACCGGGGCGGTGGCTACGGACATGGAGTTAAACGCGGTGAGGACGTTGATTTCGCGCTCGCTGATACGCCCCTTTGGGCCTGTGAAGTCAAGGACGTGGTTGTAGAGCGCGGCGGTGGACATGGACAGGATGGTGTTGGCTACCTGCTTTCCTTGTTTCAGGGTTTCGGTGACTTGGGCGAGGTCGTCTACCTCAAGTTCGGCGGTGAAGTACTGGCAGTACAGGGGTGCTGTGAGGTCAAGGATGGACATGGTTCGTCCCCTTTCGTGTGCGGTGTGGACAGGTGGAGTGGGCACAGCTTGCGGGGTGTGCGTTTGCGTATCCGCAAACTGTCCGCGCGGTGGATCGGGATTGCGTCGCGCGGTACGGGTGTCAGTGGGAAACTGGCCTAAATTGCGTATCCGCAAACTGTCCCAACGGTGCTCACGCTAGACCATGGCGCACCGCGTTTTTGTAGCTGCGCAGGTCGCGGCCTGACTAACTAACCTCACACGGGGGCAGTAGATCTAGATGTAGTGGTGGCAGTCGCGCGTCGGCACAAGACGGTATCGCCGCGCGGCTCCAGGTCACATCAGGAGGCCACCGCGTCGCACTAGCGGGGGTACTAGATATGGCGAGATCGCGCGGGTGTGCACACCACATAGTGTGTAGGTTCGTCCCGACAGTGCGCATAAAACCGCGCAGGTGCTGGCCATATAAACAAGACCTGCGCGGTTGGCGATGTAGACCCACCTCCTTGCAAAATTGCGTATCCGCAAACCAGACTAGATAGCGCAAGATGCAGTCTGGCTCTCTGAGCTAAAGAACCCGCCTGCTGCATCTTGTACATCCCTAATCACTGCTGGGTTAAGGAGAAAGGGACATGACGAGTAACTACACCGCAGCTGACTTTGAGGCAATCATCGCCAACTACACACCACAGGCCGTGCGCGAGGAGCACTGGAGCCAGGTTGCTGACTTCACCCGCGACTGCGTGCGAGCACTGGACATTAAGCCCGAGTCCACCAGCCGCGACACACTGCGCATGACGCTCAATGTCGTGGCCAAGCTATCCGCCTGGGTGTGGGTGAGCTACGGTGTGGTCTCCGTCGAAACCGTCTTCCATCCTGACATCATTGGAAACTACTTCCTGACCGGGGCGGGAGCGAAGTTAAGCCCGTCCACCGCAGGTACGCGGCGCTCGCTGCTGTACCGGGTGGGCGAGGCACTAAACGACGACTGGAACCCCGACTTCCAGCACCCGATTACCTATGAGCCAGCGCTTAAACCCTACGACCGCTACGCCACCGACCGCCTGTGGGATTGGGCTTTATCCCAGCCCACGGCTGCGCGCCGCCGCAACTTCCTAACCGTGCTGTCGCTGACACTGGGCGCAGGCTTGCGCGCGGGTGAAATCTGCACGCTCAAAGGCCAAGACGTGCGCGTAGACCAGGACGGCGTGCTGGTCTTCCCACATGGCTACCGCGGGGCAGGCCCGCGCGAGGTGCCACTGCTGAAAACCCACATCGAGTCACTACAAGCCGTGATTAACTCCACCGCGCCAGACGACTACCTGTTTAGGCCGGGCCGCGACAATGAGCACGTGGGTCAGCTCTCGGCGTATTTGCGCCGGGTGACACCGAGCACGTCCCCGGAGATGGTGCCGGATACTCGCAGGCTGCGCAACACCTGGATTGTTGACCGGATTCTAGCCGGGGTGCCAGCTGATGTGCTGTGTGCCGCAGCAGGGCTAAAGTCGCTGCACCAGTTCGAGGACTACGTGGTTGAGGCTGGGGCTAACCGCCGCCACGCCTACCGGATGTTGCTGGCAGGAGGCTCCACCAACGGGCCAATTGTCGGCGGGCTACACGTGCTGTAGCTAGCGCTGTACATGGGGTCTTTTTAAGGCCCGCCGTTTGCGGATATGCAAACCATATTTGCGGATACGCAAACTGGCTCGATTACAACAAAACTGAACAAGGGGACGAACCAGGCTTTGACCTGCGGGTTTTCTACGTGGTCTTAAAACGAAGGTACCGCCACCAGTTTTGGCGGTGATGTGTGCTCACCTCTTGGGCCATGAGTACACAACGCCACCCGAAAAGCCACTTGACCAGCGTGGAAGACATGCAGTTTCCAGCGCTGGGGCCACTAGATCCCGTATCGGTGGCTGCTATGGCGCGGCCACAAGGATTTGCCTGTGGTGATCTCGATATTGGCGATGACACGTCCCGTCGGGATCATCTCGCCGCGGATGATGCGGGTGATGGTGGAGGCCGGAACCCCGCAGGCCTCGGCCAGGTGCTTGGCAGAAGGGTAGCTGCCGTCCATGGTGAGCTGTTGGACGTTGCGGGCGAAGTCCTGCAACTTCCGCATCACCGGGTCATGGGCCTCGATGTGGGCGTTGGGCCAGTCGGCGTAGCGCCTCACAGGAGCCTCAGCAGGAATGTCGGAAGCCACGAGCCACCTTTTCAGACAACAGAACTAAAGGACGAACCACTTAAGTCTAAATACAGTGAGGTCTATGCCGTGATCGACACACTGACTACGCGCGGATTACTGCCCGCCACCACACCCGTGGCTGCAGGCAACCGCAAGCGTCAACTCGCGGCATACTTTTGCTACGTGCATAACCGCTGGTACGTGGATTTAACCGTGGACAACTGCATCATGCTGCTTAAAGACGGCGGCTCCATTCACAACTACCTGCAATACCGCACAGATTTATCCACAACCAGCCTCGATGCCACCCGCCGCCTCCTTAACCGCTGCGCGCGCCACGTCATCGAGCACCACGGCGCGCTGGATTGGGTCGAAGAGTTGCCCGAGGTTATCTATCCTGCTGCGAAGTCGAAGCGCCGCGCCTACACCTCCCACGAGCTAATCCGTATTACGGATTGGCTGCGCTCTAGACCCCGCCGCGAATCGCGGCGGGTGGCCTACATCCTTATGGCCTTAGGCCTTGGTGCTGGCATGACCACAGAGGAGATTTATCACTGCACCTACGGCGACTTCACTGACTTCGGCACCGTGCTAGCAGTACATGCCCGCGGTGGGCGAGGCCTTACGTCGCGAACCATTCCGTTGACCGCGCCTTATGGCGATGTCATGCGTCAAGTCCTGCGCGGTGTGGGCGCAGACCGTAACGACGAACCACTGGTGAAACCGAACTCAGCGCGCCGCCGCAACGATGCCACAGGCCCACACCTGATAGCTGACTTTATCCACAAGACCAGCCAAAACCCGTCGAGTACCGGGCTTGCACCCAACATCAACAGGCTGCGCTACACCTGGATTGCTCATCATGCCGCCGAGCGCGTGGACTTTAACCAGCTGGTCTATGCCACCGGCACCATTCAGCCATTCCATGACACCTTCCACCGGATGATCGTCGAGGCCGGGGCACTAACTGAGGCCGAGTATTGGGTGTGGACTACAGGCAATAGGGACGAACCGGCCTATCCGCCGCTGCGGCTGGTGGAACCTACAGGGGAGGAGAGATAAATGGCCCGCATATCGGTTACTCCCACCCCGCTGCTGCGCCTGGATGGAGCCAGTGTGTCCTGGGCACTGGGCATCATCGACCGCACCGACATCTGCTTTCACCTTGAGACGTGGCGGCGCGAGGAGGGATACGACCCGCTCAAAGGTGGGCGACCAAAGACTGTCAGCGACCGCGCCATCCTTGCGCTGTATCTGATTCTGGCTCGCTCTGGGCAACCCATGCATCTGACCACCATGGTTGCACTACTTGCCAGTGAAGACACCACTGAAAAAGCCCTGGAACTCCTTGAGCTGCCCAGCCGCGATAAGGCACGTCGCGTGGGCGATAATTACTTTGTTCAGCATGGCCTGTGGTACCACCGCCTGTGGCGCGCGTTGCACAGGTTTTTAGAACTGGTTGATCCTTTCGACAACATCCCACACCATGTACGGCTAACCCGTGCTGAGTTCAACCGGCTAATGGACGAACAAGACCCAAAGCGCCGCGAAGAAAAATGGCAGCGCGCCACCTATGTCTTCAACCAGCTGGTCATGGCCAGCACCAAAGATATGCCCGAGGAGTACCTAAACAACTGGCAGGGAGACCTCACCCTAGACGGCACCCTGATTCCAGGGGTTCGCCGTGGAAATAACCGATGGACGAACCGACCGGATGATCTTATGTCGTCTGAGCCGGAGGCAGGCTGGTATTCCCGCGATGAGCAACAGGAAACACATGGCGAAAACAAGCGC
The DNA here is from genome assembly GCF_001807365.1 of Corynebacterium sp. HMSC06G04. NCBI lineage: Bacteria > Bacillati > Actinomycetota > Actinomycetes > Mycobacteriales > Corynebacteriaceae > Corynebacterium > Corynebacterium sp. HMSC06G04. The sequence continues at coordinate 32,702 of NZ_KV788596.1, forward strand.
AGGAAGAACGCCAAGCACGTGTGGGGCTGGGAGGCCACCCTCGTGGCTGGGGTTATCCGAAATCAAGGCCCATATGCACAGCCTCACCTGATTATGGGCATGGCTTTTGACCGGCCTAGTCACAGCCCGGCGATCCGTGGGCTGCAAGCCATGCGGCACCTCACCGATGATCCGACTACGCCGAAAGGCGTGGTGGTTGGAGACCGTGCGTACTTCGCTGTGGCCAAGACCAAAGACTTCCACGAGCCTCTACGCAAAAGGGATACACGCTGGTTGGTGATTACAAGTCCAACCAGTTGGGCCAGCGCGGCAGCTTTGAAACCATGAACCTTGTCGAAGGCCACTGGTATTGCCCGGCCATGCCGAAGTCACTGATTGAGGCCACTGAGCAGTTCAGGGCTGGTCTTATTGACGAGGACACCTACAAGGAGCGAATCAAAGAGCGCCGCGCCTATGCTATGCGTCGTAAAGGTGTTGATGATACCGGCGAGAGTCAACAGTTTATTTGTCCTGGCCGCGGTAAAGGAAAGACAGTGGTATGTCCCTTGGTGCAAAAGGCCGAGAGGCAGGATGCTCGCGCTAAAGGATTGCCTATTATCCCATCACCTAGTCTTGAAGCCCCGCGCAGCCAGAAGGGCAAGTGCTGTACCAATAAGTCCTCTGTGACCATCCCTCACACTGAGGGTATTCGTTACCGACAAACTGGCCCGGCCTACAAGACACCTGAGTGGCAGAAAATATACGGCACCTGGCGCAATGTGATTGAAACTCGCAACGACTATGTGAAGAACAATCGCGGTGGTGCTGCCATTGGTGACCACGGGCCTGACCCCCGGAAAGTAGACACGTCGGGGG
>NZ_KV788597.1:0-15165 GCF_001807365.1 Corynebacterium sp. HMSC06G04
AGCCTCTTCCTTCTTCTCTTCAGCCTTCGGCTCTTCTTTGGCTTCTTCCTTTTCCTCGGCTGGCTTTTCAGCGGAAGAATCGGAAGCAGACTCGCCCTCGTCACCAATGATGGCGATGACGGAGCCGACCTCTACGTCGTCATCTTCGTCAGCCTTGATTTCGAGGATGGTGCCCGCAACGGGGGAAGGGATTTCGGTGTCGACCTTATCGGTGGAGACCTCGAGCAATGGTTCGTCGACCTCGACCGTGTCACCCACGGACTTAAGCCACTGGGTAATCGTGCCTTCGGTTACGGATTCGCCCAGTTCGGGCATCACAACAGAGTGTGCCATAAGTAATAAGACTCCTCGGAAGTCGGAATTGTTTAACGCTGATGCTCAATCCTACCGCGTGTGTGCGACTAGCGTGCACATCTGGGTCCACCAGTCCGTTTTAAGTGCGTAAGTACACGGGGGAGTAGACTCATGGCCTATGTTTAATCCCTTCCGTCGAAACAGATCTAGGTCCCAGCTGCGGCCCCCACGTGGGCCTGGCGAGACGATCCGGAAGGAAGACGCAGCAGCCCTTTCTGAGTGGGCGCGCGGACGCGCCTATATCGAAGCATTTGTAGAACCCGAAACGGTGGTCAACGAGATGTCCGTGGTTGTCGTGGATGAGACTGGCCAGTTCATCCGCCGCCGGATCGGAGGGCCGAAGGGCATCGATGCCGTGGCGAAACTGCTGCAATGCGATGTCTACGACGTAGAAGAAACCGGCTACCCCCAGCGCATGCGCGAGCGTATGGAGCGCGAACGCATCTTGCGCAAGCGAGAAGAACAAAGACAGCGCCGCGCCCGCTTTGAGCGTGAGCACGGCGCTGAGTAGAAGCCCAAGCTAGGGCTGCGGTTTAGGACTCTGCGATTTCGCGCAGCGCTGCAACCACGGTGCGAACCGGAACGCCGGTGGCGCGCTTCGGGGTGTAGCCGTGCGGTGCGCCGTTGTTCCAGGACGGGCCGGCGACGTCGATGTGCGCCCACTCGATGCCCTCGCCGACGAACTTCTGCAGGTAGGTACCGGCAAATTCCATGCCGCCCTCGCGCTTAGCGTTGATATTGCGGATATCGGCAGCCTGGGACTTGACCTCTTCGTCGTGCTCCTCGAGCAGCGGCATTGCCCATGCGTTCTCACCGACCTCGCGGCCAATCTCAGCAATGCGGTCGCGGAAGAGATCGGAGCCCATGACGCCAGCGGTACGGGTACCCAGCGCGACAATCTGCGCGCCGGTAAGCGTAGCGGTCTCGATGAGGTACTCCGGCTTATCCGCGCTGGCGCGAGCAATGGCATCTGCCAAAACGAGGCGGCCTTCGGCGTCGGTGTTGAGCACCTCAGAGGTGATTCCGCCGTAGTGAGTAATCACATCGCCTGGGCGGGTAGCACCTGGTCCTGGCATGTTTTCAGCAAATGGCAGGGTAGCGGTGACCTTGACCGGGATCTCCAGCTTGGCGGCCGCAATGATGGCAGCGGCCATGGCTGCGGAGCCACCCATGTCGGAGATCATGTCCCACATGCCGGCGCCCGGCTTCAAGGAGATGCCGCCGGTATCGAAGGTGATGCCCTTGCCCACCAGAGCAACGGTGCTGGTGGCATCCTTCGGCGCCCAGGTAAGTCGCACTAGGCGTGGTGGGCGCTTGGAGCCTTTGCCCACGGAGATGATGCCGCCGTAGCCTTCCTTCTTCAGCTGCTTTTCATCTAGTACCTCTACCTCCAGGCCTGCCGCGGCAGCCTCGTTGGAGATGAATTCGGCATAAGACTCGGGGTAGAGCTCGTTAGCCGGGGTATTTACCAGATCGCGGGCGAGGTTCACAGCCTCAGCGGCAACGCGCGCGGCCTCGAACTCTTCGGCTGCCTTCTTGTTTGCGATAACGCTGAAGGAAGCCGGCGACTCGGAGTCGTTGGTCTCGCCGGAACGGATGCCGCGGTAAGCGTAGCCGCCAAGGATGAGGCCCTCGACGGTGGCGGTCAGGCCAAAGTCCGCAAGGGTGGTGACCACGGTGCCAGCGCCGGTGAGCGCACGCGCGGCGGTGCCGGCGTGGCGGCGCAGCATCTCGTCGTCGAGAAGCTCAGCGTCACCCAAGCCGACAGCGACGATGAGCGGCGCGATGGAATCCTGCGGTGCAGGGATGCGGGTGATTTCGCCCGCGCGGCCAGTTGCGCCTACCGCAGCAAGCGCCTCGTAGGTAGCGCGCAGCGCAGCGGAATCCAGAGCGTCGCTTCCCGGAACCTCAAGGCCATCCTCGCCGCTGAAGGCTGCGATGAGCAATGCGTCGGCCTTCTTTGGGGCCTTCTTTGCCAGTTCAACAGATGGGAAGCTGCCGCGGGCGGGCAGGGTAAACGCGGACTTTGCCACGATTTCCTCCTTGCATTCGGGATTGAAAATGGTTTTACCTCACACACCCTACCCGTCTAGCTCACATCTTTAGGCGAATTTTGCCTGCCCTCCTATAGAAAAAGGGAGTAGCGTGTGGGGCATGTTGAATTACACCGTAACGCGTACTGAGCACCCCACTTCAACTGAAAAACTGGCCGAGATTCTCCAGGATCCTGGCTTTGGCAAAAAGTTCACCGACCACATGGTGACCATTGACTGGAACGAAGAAAAAGGCTGGCATGACGCGCAGGTGCGTCCATATGCACCGTTTAGCATGGACCCAGCCTCCAACATCTTCCACTACGGCCAGGCCATCTTCGAAGGTATTAAGGCCTACCGCCAGCTGGATGGCTCCATCGCCACTTTCCGCCCGGAAGAAAACGCGCAGCGTTTCATCGATTCTGCGGCGCGTTTGGCCATGCCGGAGCTGCCGCAGGAAGAGTTCATCGAGTCGCTGCGCCAGCTAGTCGACGTCGATCAGGCGTGGGTTCCAGCCGCGGGCGGCGAGGAGGCGCTGTACCTGCGCCCCTTTATGATTTCCACTGAGGTCTCCTTGGGCGTTCACCCGGCGAATTCTTATCGCTACGTGCTGATTGCTTCACCGGCAGGCGCATATTTTTCCGGTGGCATCAAACCGGTATCGGTTTGGCTGTGCACCGACTATGTGCGTGCGGCTCCAGGTGGCACTGGTGCGGCGAAGTTCGCTGGCAATTATGCAGGCTCCCTGCTTGCGCAGGCACAGGCTGCGGAGAAGGGATGCGACCAGGTGGTCTGGCTCGATGCCATCGAACACAAGTACATCGAAGAGATGGGCGGGATGAACCTAGCGTTTATCTACGGCGAGGAAGGAAACCAGGCCCTGGTTACCCCAGAGCTATCCGGCTCCTTGCTGCCGGGCATTACCCGTAAGTCCTTGCTGCAGGTAGCACAGGATATGGGGCTTAAAGTTGAGGAGCGCCGCATCACTGCGCAACAGTGGCGCGATGATGTTGCATCGGGTGCGATGACGGAAGCCTTTGCTTGCGGCACCGCCGCCGTTATCACTCCAGTGGGCCATGTCATGGGCGACGACGTTGACTTCAAGGTCAACGGCAACGAAGCCGGCAAGACCACGATGGCGCTGCGCGAGCGGCTCACTGGCATCCAGCGTGGTTGCGTAGAAGATAACCACGGCTGGCTGCACACGCTGGTTGAGAAGGCCGACTAATCCTGCGGCGCCTGTTTGGGCCTATTCTTGAGCCGATTCTAGAGTCGGCTCTTGAGCTGCTGCGAGAACATTGAGTTCGTCCGCGGCAAGTTCGAGGGCGGACTGAATGAGCGGCAACGCGGCCAGTGCGCCCAGGCCTTGTCCGGCGCGCATCTCAAGCTCAAGCAGTGGGCGCAGCTCCAGCAGCTGCAAGGCCTTAATGTGTGCCGGCTCCGTGGTGACATTCGCCGCGAGCAGCCACTGCTTTACGCCTGGTGCGAGGGACTCGGCGAAGACTGCGGCGGCGGCGCACAGCGGGCCGTCGATAAGCAGCGGCGTGCGGCGCGCAGTGGCCTGACAGATAAAGCCCACCAACGCCGCAAAGCTAGGCGAGGATGCGGCTTGAATAACCTCCGCGCCCTCCAAGTTGCGGATGCGGAACATGGCGTCGCGGATCACGGTGACCTTGGTCTTCCACATTGCATCCGTGGTGCCCGAGCCAGGACCCACGATGGCGACCGGCTCAGTGCTGGTGAAATGACCCATGAGCGCTGCGGCAACGGTGGTAGCACCAACGCCCACCTCGGCGGGAATGAGCAGATCGGCGCCGGAATCAATCTCGGCGTCGGCAGTGGCTTGGCCCAAAGAAAACGCCGCCTCGAACTCCTCGTTGCCCATCGCCGGCTCGGCGTCGATAGGGGCGGAGGGCGCACAATCGACGACCGTGATGCTGGCGCTTGCGCGGCGTGCCAAGCTGTGGCTCGGTCCGGTGCCTTCCTTTAATTCAGCAATCTGCTGCGCGTCGGATTCGGGCGCGAAAGCAGAAAGGCCGACACCTTCGAAAGTGCGGGTAGCGATGCCATGCGAACCAGCGAAGACGACAACGCGTGGGCGGCGCAAAGCCGCCGCTGGTACGACACCCTGACAAGCAGCAAGCCAGCTCGCGACGCCGCTCAACCTACCGAAAGAATCTCCGCGTACAGAGGAAGCCAACGCGTCGGCGACGGCGCGGCCTGCTTGCTGATCAGGCTGCGGAACCGGCGTGAGCTCAGACATCGCTACTCCTTAATAACTACCTAGAAATAACTACCTAGATTAAGTAAGACTGCCTTAGACGGTAGCGCCGCGCTCGACGCGTGGCTTTGGGGTACGCCACTTGCGCGGCTGGGAAGCGCGCGTATATGCGTAGAAGCCCAAGCCGAAGCCAGCCTCGGTGGTTCCCGGGAACTTCAGGCGCACTGCGTTGTTGCACTGACGAGCCAGCCAGAAACCCTCGATGGCGATTACCGCGATAACCACCATGGCGAAGATATTGACCCAGTTGGCAACGTTGGGGCTGAAGTTGGCCAGCATCATAACCACAAGCAGAAGCAGCATCATAGGCATCATCCACTCGTTGATGAATTTGCGGGAATCTACCCAGTCACGCACGTAGCGGCGGACTTCGCCCTTATCGCGGGGCAGCAGGTAGCGCTCGTCGCCGCTCGCCATGCGCTCCTGGGCAAGGCGGTTAGCCGCACGAGATTCCTCGCGCTCCTTGCGCTTATAGGCCTTCCATTCCTCCTTGGACATGGAAGCCTTCATCTCCTTGCGGTGCTGGTAGCGCTGGGCTTCGGACATGCCGTGCGGATCGCGCTTGACGCCGCGGGCGATCTCTTGCTGATCGCGCTTCGGCGTGGGACGACCCTTCGGCGGGGTGTAACCCTTGCGGTGTTCCTCCGGCTTTTTAGCAGCCGGGGTTTCGCTCATCTGAGAAGCGGGGAGGGCGGCGCTACCGTCCGCCTTTTCATCTTTTTGCCACGGAAGTTTCACGTTGATCAGACTACAAGGTTGTGGCCGTTAAATGGGAATAGGCCCGCCCTGCCCGGTGTTGTGAAAGACGTAAGCGAGGTCAACCTTTCCACCTTCGAAACATTGAGGGTAGGGTAGAGGCCAGAAAAACCCGTACTTAATAGAGGAGAAGACATGACCGCTCCAGCTTCCGCTACCGGCGTCATCCTGACTGAGGCAGCAGCCGCAAAGGCAAAGGCACTGCTCGAGCAGGAAGGCCGTGATGACCTGTCTCTGCGTATTGCCGTCCAGCCAGGTGGTTGCGCTGGCCTGCGTTACCAGCTGTACTTCGACGACCGCAGCCTCGATGGTGACAAGGTCGACAACGTTGATGGCGTAAACCTCGTCGTTGACAAGATGTCCGTTCCTTACCTCACTGGCGCAAAGATCGACTTCGCTGACACCATTGAGTCTCAGGGCTTTACCATTGACAACCCGAATGCCGGTGGCTCCTGCGCTTGTGGTGACTCCTTTAACTAAATAGCGCGCTTTTAAGCGTTTCAGCTTAAAGCGTCTTGGCTTAAGGCCCTTCGTGGCTGCAAGCACGAAAAGTGCCCGCCGCTTTCCTCTGTTCCTCCCTTTGAAAGATAAGGGAGACAGGGCAAGCGGCGGGCACTTTTTGGATAAACGTCAAAGTGACGAAACCAGGCTTATAGCTTTACCGGATAGTCGCGTTGTTCGATCTGCGGATCGATGCGATTTTCTACGAAGATGCCGTGCCAGATCATGAACGAGAGGACCGTCCACAGGCGGCGCGAGTGATCGCTCACGCCGTCGCGGTGCTCCTTGAGCATCTCCAGAACTTCCTTCTTGTTGAAGATGTCCTCGGTCTGGGACTCGTTGATCTGGTCCTGTGCCCAGCCGTAGAGCTCGTCACCAGCCAGCCAGTGGCGCATTGGAACTGGGAAGCCGAGCTTCTTGCGGTGCAGAACGTGTGGCGGAACAATCTGCTCCATTGCCTTGCGCAGAGCGTACTTGGTGGTGCCGTGGGAAATCTTCAGATCGCGCGGAATGGTTTCTGCCACCTTGAAGACTTCCTTGTCCAAGAACGGCACGCGCAGCTCCAGGGAATTAGCCATATTCATCTTGTCGGCCTTGACCAAGATGTCGCCGCGCATCCACGTAAACAGGTCGAGGTGCTGCATGCGGGCAACTGGGTCGAAGTCACGGGACTGCGCATAAATGGGCGCCGTGACCTCACGGTGGTCCCATTCCTCCTTGGCCCACGGAATAACGCGCTGCATTTGCTCGAAGTTAAAGGAGCGGGCGTTGCCGTAGTAACGCTCTTCCATGGTCATGGAGCCACGGTTGAGTAGGGACTTACCCTTCATGCCTTCTGGGAGAACTTTAGACAGCTGGCCTAAGCCACGGCGCAGCGGGGAAGGGATCTTCTCAAATGGTGCTAGCGAAAGCGGCTCCTTATAAATGGTGTAGCCGCCGAACAGCTCGTCCGCGCCCTCGCCGGAGAGAACGACCTTGACGTGTTTGCGAGCCTCCTGGGCTACGAAGTACAGCGGAACCAGGGAAGGATCGGCCACCGGGTTGTCCAGGTACCACATGATTTTTGGAACCGCGGTGGCGTATTCCTCTGGGGAGACAATCTTGACGATGTGCTCAACGCCGATTGCTTCAGCAGATTCTGCGGCGACGTCGACCTCGGAGTAGCCTTCGCGCTCGAAGCCGGTGGTGAAAGTCAAAAGATCCGGATTGTGGCGCTTCGCCAGGGTTGCAATCGCGGTGGAGTCGATGCCTCCGGACAGGAAAGAGCCAACCGTGACGTCTGCACGCATGTGCTTTTCGACGGAGTCCTCCAGCGCCTTAGCAATCTTGTCGAAGAGCTGCTGTTCGCTGCCTTCTGCCACCTTCTGGACCGGGAAGCGCGGCTTGAAGTAGCGATCGTTTATCACCTTCTGGCCCGGGCGCAGCGTGACGGTAGAGCCGGATTCGACGCGGCGAATATTAGCGTGCAGGGATTCCGGTTCCGGAACGTACTGTAGATCGACGTAGTGCTCAATTGCACGCTTGTCGAGGCTGAGGTCTAGACCCAGCGGCTCGGCCATGTCGAGGATGCACTTCATCTCGGAGGCGAAGATGGTGCCTGCCTCGGTGGTGGCGTAATACAGCGGCTTGATGCCGAACTGGTCGCGGGCGGCAAACATCGTCTTGGTTTCGGTGTCCCAGATAACGAAGCCAAACATGCCCCGCAGGTGATTGACTACATCCTCGCCCCAGTGGTGATAGCCCACGACGATGGGCTCGCCGTCGCCTTCGGTGTTGAACTTCAGGCCAGCTGCCTTAAGCTCCTCGCGCAGCTCGATGTAGTTGTAGATCTCGCCGTTGAAGGTCAGGGCATAACGCTCTGGATTATCTTCTGGGCCCCAGCGCAGTGGCTGGTGGGAGTGCTCAAGGTCAATGATGGACAGGCGGTTGAAGCCAAAGACGACGTCGTCGTCATGCCAGGTGCCCGCTGCATCCGGGCCGCGGTGGTGCATGCACTGCAAGGACTGTTCGAGGGCATCTACGTACTTGGCCGCGTCGTGATTAGCGGTCAGTAGTCCGCAAAGTCCGCACATAGGGTGGTTGCTCCTTATTAATCAAGGGTCTTTTTCTTCCGAATACTTTACGGGGCTTAAATCCTAAATGGAGTTACGCGCGCCGAGTTACAAGCTTCGTGGCAGTCTTTGTCCAGCAATCGGGGAGGGGTTGGCGCAGCTTACCCGTTAGGGTGCGAACTTTCGGATGATTTAGCCGCATGGCCTTTGTGAATTGGGTCATAGGCTAAACCCGCCATTCGAGGGGTTGGTTCTGCCCTTGTGCAGGTGGGCCGGTAACATGCAGTGCGTTCGCAGTTTGCAGAGTGTTTCGGAAGGCCTGTGAAGCTATCAAATGCTTAAGAAACGCAGGCTCCATCCACTATCCTGATTGGATAGGAATGCTCTGTGAGTATTCGAGAAGTTTGTGTGGACAGAAAGGCAGAACACACGTGGGACAGCGTAAGCAGCGCAACTTTGCCCGTAAGGCGGGCCTAGCTGGCGCAATCGCTCTTGGCGGCTTCGCATTGGCCGGTTGTGACGTAGAAGCTCCAACCGCCGTTGAGAACCTCTTGGGCTTTGGTTGGCCAAAGGGTATTACCCCTGAGGCGGAGTCTATGTACAACTTCTGGATTTGGGTCTGGGTTGCAGCATGGATTGTTGGTTTCATCATGTGGGGGCTCTTCCTCACCGCCATCTTCAAGTGGAACGCGAAGAAGGCTGAAAAGGATGGCAAGGGCGAGTTCCCTAAGCAGCTGCAGTACAACGTGCCGCTGGAGATGACTCTGACCATCGTGCCAATTCTTATCATCATGGGCCTGTTCTTCTTTACCGTTCAGGCGCAGCAGAAGGTCACCGCACTGGACAAGAACCCAGAGGTTACCGTCGATGTCACCGCTTACCAGTGGAACTGGAAGTTCGGTTACGCCGAGAACAAGGTAGACGGCGAGAACTACAACGGCGAGGACACCGAGCGTAAGAAGATTGCTGAAGAATCCTCCGTTGACCCGGAGGGCGTGGAGAACCCGAACCCAATTCACGGCAAGTCCATGGGGGACATCTCCTACCTGAACTTCAACAAGATCGAGACTGTTGGCTCCACCGAGGAGGTTCCGGTTCTGGTTCTTCCTTCCGAGACCCCGATTGAGTTCCGTCTCGCTTCCGGTGACGTCTCCCACGCATTCTGGGTTCCGGAATTCCTCTTCAAGCGCGACGTTTACGCGCACCCAGAGGCTAACGCTCAGGAGCGTCGCTTCCAGATTGAGAAGATTGATGAGGAAGGCGCATTCGTTGGCCGCTGTGCCGAGATGTGCGGTACCTACCACTCCATGATGAACTTCGAGATCCGTGTTGTTAACCGCGATGACTTCAATAAGTACCTGAAGTTCCGTGAGCAGAACCCGGAGGCAACCAACGCTGAGGCTCTTGAGCACATCGGCCAGGATCCTTACGCAGTGACCACCTCTCCGTTCAACTCTCAGCGCGATACCCGCACCGGTGACAACTTCGTTGACACCCCGAAGGCATAAGTAGAAAAGGACTGAATTTCACAATGCGTGCAACATCTAAGGTCTTCTACTCGATTGCGACCTACCTGTTTGTTTCCCTGATTGTTTACGTCCTCGGCGTGAACTTCGTGAAGGATGACGGCTACCTGTACGGTCCGGAGTGGGCAGGCATCGTCGGCCTTACCCTGGCGTTCCTGCTGTGCATCATGCTCGGCGTGTACATCAGCTTCACCGATTCCCGCGTCGACGTCGCTCCTGAGGACTGGGAAGAGGCAGAGACTGAGGACGGCGCTGGCATCCTCGGCTTCTTCTCCCCGGGTTCCATCTGGCCGCTGGCTATGACCGGCTCCATCGCGCTGCTTGGTCTGGGCATCATCTTCCTGTACTTCTGGCTCATCGTTCTCGGCGCTGCTTGCCTGGTGGCTTCCGTTACCGGTCTGTCCCTGCAGTACGGTCTGCCGAAGGAAAAGCACTAACTTTCCTTGCGCGTTAGTGGCGGCCTATCCCGGCAGCCCATAACGCCCGCCTAAAACTTCTCGCGTCCCCCATCACTTTCCGTGGTGGGGGACTTTGGCGATCTCTGCGTCGGATGGAAGGTTCCAAAAGTTCCCACAAAATCTAAAAGATTTTCTAAAGCGGATGTAGCGGGGGAGGAGACGATAGTGAAAGCTGCTCTCAACGCGCGCTATATCGCCGAGTAATGGCACGTTAGGGGCTATTTTCGCGGGGGTCAACCGAAAGTTGGAAACCTGCTATTTTTAGCAGCGACCGTTTTGTGATTTATATCATCGACCTAATTGCTCAATTCGGTTGCAAAGCGCATCTTAAGTGTTCAAATTTTCCGACGATTTCGCGGTCCTTTCGGCGGTTAACCGGCCAATAAGCTGTTTACCTGCACGGATGGGACGTCGTAAAGCAGTAGCAAAAGTTCCCGCTAGCAGCCGATTTTTCTCCAAAATTAACCTTTGCTGGCAAAGCGCTGTGGCATGGCGAAAAGTAGCTTCAAAAAATCGGGGGGAATTAAAGTGACTTCACGTCTCTGACCGGCCATACTGTTATGCGTGACGAGCGTAGTTTCAAACCAAGGTATGGCAGCACCACGTGTTGCCGCGCTGAACCGACCCAACATGGTCAGCGTTGGCACCATCGTGTTCCTGTCTCAGGAATTGATGTTCTTTGCCGGACTGTTCGCGATGTGGTTCACCTCGCGTGCAAACGGCCAGGAAGGCGACTGGGCGGAGCATACCGCCCATATCAACGTGCCGATGGGATTCATCATCACGGCAGTGCTGATTTCGTCTTCCGTGACCTCCCAGTTCGGCGTATTCGCAGCAGAAAGGGGTGACGTATACAAGCTCCGACTCTGGTACTCAGTGACCTTGCTGTTGGGTGTTGTCTTCTTGGGCATCATGGCATTTGAGTGGACAGAGTTGATCACGCACGGTGTGACTGTTCAGTCCAGCGTCTTCGGTTCGGTCTTTTACATCCTGACCGGCTTCCACGCTGCACACGTGACTGCAGGCCTTATCTCCTTCGCGATCATTCTGGCGCGTATTGCTAAGTCCAAGTTCACGCCAGCACAGGCAACCGCAGCGATGGCAGTGTCCTACTACTGGCACTTCGTCGACGTTGTCTGGATTGGCGTGTTCGTAGTCATCTACCTAGTCCAGTAGGCCGTAGGAGCCCGGGAGCAGGCTCTCGGCCTACAGCCATCCATTTCCGTGTACGAGTTATCTAAAGGAAAATGATGGATAACATTCAGCAAACCGCCGCAGTGGAAGAGACCACTGCCGCGGCTAAGAAGACCCGCCGTCGCCGCAAGGCGAAGCGCACTCTTGCCGGCGCCTTCGCTCTGAGCATCGGTCTGACTGGTGCTGGTGTCCTGGCTTCCGCCTTGACCCCAGACGCGCAGATCGCAACCGCTCAGAAGGATGACCAGGCTCTCGTTCAAGAGGGCAAGGACATCTACGACGTTGCTTGTATCACCTGCCACGGTGCCAACCTGCAGGGCATCGAGGGCCGCGGCCCGTCCCTCGTTGGCATCGGTGCTGGCTCCGTGTACTTCCAGGTACACTCCGGCCGCATGCCGATGATGTCCAACGACGCACAGGCTGAGCGCAAGACCCCGCGTTACACCGAGCAGCAGACCCAGGCGCTTGCAGCTTATGTTGCAGCAAATGGTGGCGGCGCTGACATCGTCTACAACGAAGACGGCACCATTGCTCAGGAATCTCTTCGTGGCGCTAACTACAACGGCCAGATCCAGGCCGAGGACGTAGCTAAGGGTTCCGAGCTGTTCCGCATGAACTGTGCATCCTGCCACAACTTCACCGGCCAGGGCGGCGCTTTGTCCTCCGGTAAGTACGCTCCGCCGCTGGCTCCGGCCAACGAGCAGGAGATCTACCAGGCAATGCTGACTGGTCCGCAGAACATGCCTAAGTTCTCCGACCGTCAGCTTTCCGCAGACGAGAAGAAGGACATCATCGCCTACCTCAAGTCTGCAAAGGAAACCCCGTCTCCAGCAGGCTGGGACCTTGGTGGATTGGGCCCGGTTGCTGAGGGTCTCGCAATGTGGATCATCGGCATCAGCGCTTTGTGCGTTGCCGCTATGTGGATTGGATCGCGCTCATGAGCAATGTAAAGAAGAACTACACCAACGCAGAGCTCGACAAGATGAGCAACGATGAGCTTGCCGCTCTCGGCACCGAGCTCGATGACGTAACCGTTGCGTTCCGCAAGGAGCGTTTCCCGGTTGATGGCGACCCAGCTGAAAAGCGCGCCGCCGGTAACGTCACCTTCTGGCTGGCACTGTCTGTCATCGCTGGTATCGCCTTCCTTGGCGTTTACCTTTTCTGGCCTTGGCAGTACAAGATGCTGGGAGAGGACGGCATCTGGTGGCATACCCTTTACACCCCGTTGCTGGGTGTTACCGCTGGCCTGGCTATTTTGGCCCTGGGCTTTGCCATCGTTCAGTACGTTAAGAAGATTCTGCCTGAAGAGATTTCCGTTCAGCGTCGTCACGACGGCCCTTCCGAGGAAGTTGACCGCCGCACCCTGACTGCTCTTCTGAACGATTCTTGGAAGACCTCCACTCTGGGTCGTCGCAAAACCATCATGGGTCTGCTCGGCGGCGCAGGCGTTCTGTTTGGTCTGTCCGTTATTGCTCCGCTGGGCGGCGCAATCAACAACCCATGGAAGAAGCGCCACGAGCTTAACTACGCTGGCGACGGCACTCTGTGGACCTCCGGTTGGACCATGCACGAGAAGGGCGTGAAGCTCTACCTGGCTCGCGATACCTCTACTATTGCGGAAAAGCACGAGGGCGAGTCCGGTACCCACTACACCACCCGTGGCCTCGCTCGTCTGGTTCGCGTGCGTCCTGAGGACCTCGCTGCCGGCGGCATGGAGACTGTCTTCCCGCTTGCTGCGGAAGACGTCAACGATGGTGACCTGTGGTCTGAGGATAAGGACGTCTACGAAAACCACATGCACTCCATTCACGGCAACCGCAACGCCGTGATGCTCATCCGCCTGCGTCACTCCGACGCACAGAAGGCAATTGAGCGTGCTGGTCAGGAAGACTTCCACTACGGCGACTACTACGCCTACTCCAAGATCTGTACCCACATTGGTTGCCCGACCTCTCTGTACGAGGCTCAGACCAACCGCATTCTGTGCCCGTGCCACCAGTCGCAGTTCGACGCTTTGCACTACGGCAAGCCGGTCTTCGGACCTGCAGCCCGTGCACTGCCGCAGCTGCCGATCGGCGTGGACGAAGAGGGCTACCTCGTTGCCAAGGGCAACTTTATCGAGCCTGTCGGACCTGCATTCTGGGAGCGTAAGTCATAATGAGTAACAAACTTGCCAAGATGGGCAACAACATGGATTCGCGCTACTCCGCAGCCGGAGTACTGCGAACCCAGCTGAACAAGGTCTTTCCGACCCACTGGTCCTTCATGCTCGGTGAGATGGCTCTTTACAGCTTCATCATCCTGCTGCTGACCGGTATCTACCTGGCACTGTTCTTCGACCCTTCCATCACGAAGGTCATCTACGACGGTGCATACACCCCGCTGAACGGCGTTGAGATGTCCCGCGCTTACGCAACTGCGCTGGATCTTTCCTTCGAGGTTCGCGGCGGCCTGTTTATCCGCCAGATGCACCACTGGGCAGCACTGATGTTCATGATGTCCATGGTTGCTCACATGCTCCGCATCTTCTTCACCGGTGCGTTCCGTCGCCCGCGTGAGGCCAACTGGATCATCGGTTGTGCACTGATTCTCCTGGGCATGGTCGAGGGCTTCCTCGGCTACTCCCTCCCGGACGATCTGCTCTCCGGCGTTGGTCTGCGAATCATGTCCGCTATCATCCTGGGCCTGCCTATTATCGGCACCTGGCTGCACTGGGCAATCTTCGGCGGCGACTTCCCGTCCGACCTCATGCTGGACCGTTTCTACATCCTGCACGTTCTGGTTATCCCGGGCATTATCCTGGGTCTGGTTGCCGCTCACCTCATCATGGTTTGGTTCCAGAAGCACACCCAGTTCCCTGGACCAGGCCGCGCAGAAAACAACGTTGTCGGCGTCCGCATTATGCCGGTCTTCGCTACGAAGGCAATCGGCATGGGAATGATGGTTGCTGGCGTTCTGGCTTTGATGTCTGGTCTGCTGACCATCAACGCCATCTGGCTGCTTGGCCCGTACAACCCGTCTCAGGTCTCCGCTGGTTCCCAGCCGGATATCTACATGCTGTGGACTGACGGTGTTGCTCGTGTCATGCCGGCATGGGAGCTGTACCTCGGCAACTACACCATTCCTTCCGCATTCTGGGTTGCACTGCTTTGTGGTGCGATGGTCGTCCTGCTGTTCGCTTACCCATTCCTGGAGAAGAAGTTCACTGGCGACGACGCTCACCACAACCTGCTGCAGCGTCCGCGCGACGTTCCGGTTCGCTCCGCTATCGGCGCAATGGCAATCACCTTCTTCCTGCTGGTGACCCTGTCCGGTGGTAACGACCACGTCGCACACTTCTTCCAGATCTCGCTGAACGCAATGACCTGGGTTGGTCGTATCGGCCTCATCGTCTTGCCTCCAATCGCTTACTTCATGACCTACCGCATCTGCGTTGGTCTGCAGCGTTCCGACCGCGAGGTCTTGGAGCATGGCATCGAGACCGGTGTTATCAAGCAGCTGCCGAATGGTGCCTTCATCGAGGTCCACCAGCCGCTTGGCCCGGTCGACGAGCACGGCCACCCGGTTCCGCTGGAGTACGCTGGCGCTCAGGTTCCGAAGCAGCTCAACCAGCTTGGCTTCGCTGACTCTGAGACCCAGGGTATTTTCTCCCCGGATGACTCCGCACTCATGCACCGTGTCCACGAAATTCACGAGGAGAACCACGCTGAGGAGGCAGAAATGTTCCGCCGCCTCAACGAGGCAAACCGTCGCGAAGACGAAGAGCACGGCCGCATCTAAGGCTTCTATATAAGAGCCTGAAACTCGCTCACAAGCCCTCGTCTTTCCTACTGCTAGTAGGAGAGGCGGGGGCTTTAGCGATCCCCACATCGGCCCGCTAGGCGCCTGTGTTGCTTGCCGTTTTCTACTCTTTATATATAGGAAGCAATCCATTCAGTCTTTAAGGAGAGAGCTCTGGGGATAAAGAGCACGCTTTAAGGGGGTGTTCCTATATAGGTTGTCAACTCCGTG
>NZ_KV788598.1:0-254228 GCF_001807365.1 Corynebacterium sp. HMSC06G04
GCCCTGGGGTGGAACTGCTAACAACGTAATGGGAAGTAGCGCATTCTCCGAGCGCATAAACTCGCCAAAACTGAGTTCAAATGTGTGTGAAAATTGGGGCTGGTGAGCCTCCAATTCTGGCCCAAAACTGAGCTGTGAGGAAGGTCACTGTCTCAATTTTTACGCTAAATTTGGTTCAAAAGTTGATGATAATGAGTTTCCCGCAAACGGCATTAGCGGCCATTATTTTCGCAGGTTAGGCTTTGTCTCAAAGTGATAACGGGGAGCGTTCCCCGGCTAAAGGTCTGAAACATTTCGGAAATGTCAATGGAAGATAACGGGACGATAACGGCCGTGGTTTTGGGTCGGTGATTCGACATTGGCCGTGACAGTTTCGTAACCTATTTGAGACATTGAGTTACCGACGAAGTGGTGCTCAATAACGAACTGAAGATTTAAGTGCCGCATCTGGCCCCTCCTAAACCGGGGGGGCGAGTGGAGATGCTCCTACAGGAACGGAGCATCAACGAACGCTAGGCCCGCCCCGGGTCAGAGCTCCGAATGGTTTGCAGAAATTGTGAACCAGAGCGTGAATCTTTACTTCCAGTATTTCTGCGAAGTAATTACGCGTGCTCATTCGAAGTAGGCACACAGGAAGATTTGGAGTTTAATTCGTGTCTAAGCACCGTCGTCAGGGCGCAATCACTACCCGCCGTATTGCAACCACCGCAGTTGCTGCAGCGTCCGCAGCAGTTGCAGTCCCAGCAGTTGCACAGGGTGCCGAGGTAGTCATTCCTAACACCGACTACCGCTTCGAGGTTGCGGGTCTGGAGAACGTCCCGAACATCAACCAGGTTCCGAACATCCAGCAGTATGTTCCGTCCCTGCAGCAGGAGAACGTAAACTACGCAGCGTCCGTACAGGCACCGGCTCCGGCCGCTGCTCCGGCACAGTCTGCAGGCCAGAAGGCTCTCGCAGCTGCACGCTCCGCCATTGGTGCACCGTACGTTTACGGCGCAAACGGCCCGAGCGCATTCGACTGCTCCGGTCTGACCTCTTGGGCATACCGCCAGGCTGGCGTTGAGATCCCACGCACCTCCCAGGCTCAGGCTGCTGCTGGCAAGCAGGT
This sequence comes from Corynebacterium sp. HMSC06G04, assembly GCF_001807365.1. Lineage (NCBI taxonomy): Bacteria > Bacillati > Actinomycetota > Actinomycetes > Mycobacteriales > Corynebacteriaceae > Corynebacterium > Corynebacterium sp. HMSC06G04. The sequence continues at coordinate 1,109 of NZ_KV788598.1, forward strand.
CTCCCTGGATGCTCTGCAGCCGGGCGACATCATCGTCTACTACTCTGGTGCATCCCACGTCGGTATCTACACCGGCAACGGCACCATCATCGACGCTTTGAACTCCGGTGTCCCGGTTCAGGAGCGCCCTCTGGATTACATGCCGATCCACTCCGCAGTTCGCTTCTAAGGCTTAAGCAGCTGCATTCGGCATTACTAGCCCTTGCCTCCAATTATTTATGGACGGCAGGGGCTATTTGTGGTTTTATAGTTCTTTGTTCGTATACTCGCTTTCAGTGCGAGATATACGCTAGTATCAAGCGGTCTATTATTATTTTTTAAGTTTGGGAACTTCTACCGTGCTTTCTTCCACTTTGCGGGCCCGCCGCACTTTCTACGCGGCATTGGCCGCAGCGCTTACCGTATCCACCGCTTGGGGCGTGGCGGTCGTGCCTCCCGCGACGGCACAAGAGGTCGAGCAAGTCCAGGAAGCACCGGCTGCCGCAGCGCCCGCGGAGGAACCTGGCAGTCCTGCGAGCGAGGACCTGCAGAAGTTGGTTGACCGTGTCGCGGACGTCGCCCAGCGCGTGGCCGCCAAGAACGAGGAAGTCAAGGCTTCCGAGGATGCACTGGCCGCTACCGAAAAGGAAGTAGAAGAACTCCAGAAGCGCGCCGATGACGCGCGCATAAAAGCGGATGCTGCAGCTGTTGCCGTAACAGACCAACAAGATCGCATCAACGGCATCGCCCAGTCGCGCTACCGCGGTGATTCCACCAGTGCCGTCGCAGCCGCTTTGGATGCCGCAGATCCTGGCACCGCTGTTGAACGTATGGGCTACCTTGGTGCGCTTTCGCGCACCGCGCAACGCAATCTTGATGACAAGGCTGCAGCCGCCGACGTCGCTCGTGGACTGCAAGACGAGGCCGCCGCTGCCGTAAAGGCCGCACAGGATAAGGCTGCGGAGCTTGAACGGCAGCGGGATCGCCTTCTCAAGGAGCAGGAAGAGCTCGAAACACAGAAGAAGGAGATCGAGGAAAAGGTCGATAGCCTAAGCGAGGAGCAGCGCGCTGCCTTTGTGGGCCGCTTCGGTGCTAAGGACGTTGACGTTGCCGCATTGTCCGACGGTTCCGGTTCCAAGGCCGTCGAAGCTGCCCTTACCCGCTTGGGTGCGCCGTATGGCTGGGGTGCTACGGGCCCTGACGTCTTTGACTGCTCGGGTCTTATGGTGTGGAGTTATCAGCAGATGGGCAAGTCCATTCCGCGTACCTCCCAGGCGCAGCTCGCAGGTGGCACCCAGGTCCCGCTCGATCAGCTCGAACCCGGTGACATCATCGGTTACTACCCAGGAGTTACCCACGTCGGCATGTACGTCGGCGATGGCAAGGTAGTACATGCTTCGACCTATGGCGTGCCGGTTCAGGTCGTTCCGGTGGACTCTATGCCGATCCAAGGAGCGGTGCGCTACTAGAGTAGGGCGCATGGCGCGCACACTACTGGTTAGCAATGACTTCCCGCCCACGATTGGCGGGATTCAGTCATATCTACGGGACTTCGTCTCCACCCTGGATCCTTCCGAGGTTGTCGTCTTTGCCTCGACGCAGGATGCTGAAGCCGCCGCGCTTTACGACGCCGCCCAGCCCTACCAGGTCATCCGTTGGCCGCGGCGCATCATGCTGCCTACTCCGGCAACCGTGCGCGAGATGCAGCGGCTTATCAAGGCCTATGACATCGACACCGTTTGGTTCGGTGCGGCAGCCCCTCTTGCATTGATGGGCAAGGCTGCCAAGGAAGCCGGCGCGACCAAGGTTGTGGCCACTACTCACGGCCACGAGGTGGGGTGGTCCATGCTTCCGGTTGCCCGTCAGGCGCTGCGGCGCATCGGAGATCACGCTGATGTTATTACGTATATCTCCGACTACACGCTGCGTCGCTTGCAAGCGCCCTTTGGCCCTGGGCCGGAGTGGGTGCATCTTCCCTCTGCGGTGAGCCTGGAGGATTTTCAGCCGGCCGATGAGCAGAAAAAGCAGGCTGCGCGTGCGCACTTCGGTTTGTCAGATGGTCCCGTCATCACGTGTATTTCCCGCTTGGTCCCGCGCAAGGGGCAAGACCAGCTGCTGCGAGCCCTTCCGAAGGTTCGCGCGCAATTTCCCAATGCACAACTGCTCATCATTGGTCGCGGCCGCTACCGGAAAGCTTTAGAGCGGTTAGCCGAAATCTATGCCCCCGACGTCATCATCCGCGAGGCCAAAGACACTACGGAGCTGCAGATGGCCCTGCACGCCGCCGATGTCTTTGCCATGCCCGCGCGTACCCGTGGGGGAGGCCTCGATGTCGAGGGCTTGGGCATCGTCTACCTTGAGGCCCAGGCCTGCGGCGTGCCCGTCATCGCCGGTGACTCCGGCGGCGCACCGGAGACCGTCACGGATGGCACCGGCATCGTGGTGAGCGGTTCAAGTGTTGCCGAATTGGAGGAGGCATTGTGCGCCTTGCTAGGCGATGCACCTCGCGCCCGCCGCATGGGGCAGGCTGGCCGCAACCACGTGGAGACGGCATGGACGTGGGAAATCATGGGTGGGCGCCTGCGTGAAATCTTGGGTTAGTGGCAGAGATTAATTTCTTTATCGATTCCGCTCGAACATGCAGAATGTGACCAATACCCCGGCGGGGGTATATCCTGTTGTGCATGCTTGAACACGCTCAACCTGCCGCGGACTCCGGATTCACCATTGGATTCGACATCGGCGGCACCAACCTACGCGCGGCGACCATCAGCGCGGAGGGCAACATTGTTGATTCGGTGAGCGTGCCAACCGCGGATAACGCCCGTCAGCTAGAAGATGACATCGTCCAGGCTGTAGACACCCTCCGTGAGAAGAATGAGATCTCCGCAGTCGGCTTGGCACTCGCCGGCTTTTTGGATCCCCAGTGTGAAACCGTGCGCTTTGCCCCGCACTTGCCGTGGCGCGATGCGCCGGTGCGCGAAATCTTAAGCAAGCGGCTCGGTCTACCCGTACGCCTCGAGCATGACGCTAACTCCGCAGCGTGGGGAGAGTGGCGCTTCGGTGCCGGGCGCGGCGCCAAGGATTGGGTTTTCTTCTCTGTCGGCACCGGCATTGGCGCAACCTTGATGACCGAGGCCAAGATTTACCGCGGCGCGTTTGGCACGGCCCCAGAATTCGGCCACCTTATCGTGGTACCGGGTGGACGCGAGTGCTCCTGCGGCAAGCGCGGCTGCCTGGAACGCTATGCCTCCGGTACCGCATTGCCCGATACCTGTGAGGAGCTGCGCCCAAGCTATTCCACCACGCTGCCAGTAGGTGCCGAGGGAGTAGAAATCACCACCGCCGCACGCGCCGGCGATCCTCTCGGCCTAGCCGTCATGGAGCACTTCGGAACCTGGCTGGGCCAGGGCCTTTCCATCGTGGCAGACGTCTTGGATCCCGAGCTGATCGTGATTGGCGGCGGCGTCGCCAATGATGCGGATCTCTACCTAGACACCGCGCGCGAGAACATGGCGCGCCAAATAGTAGGGGCGGGGCATCGCCCGCTGGCCCGCGTGGCCACCGCAGATCTGGGCTCAGCGGCGGGTATGATTGGCGTAGCTGACCTAGCCCGCAATGGGCTTGCCGTAGGTTAATTAAACGACAGGGACAACGCGATGCGAAACAAGTGGTACTGGGCATTTAAGAACATCTTTTTCGGTCCTGCCTTGCGGTTGTGGAACCGCCCGTGGACTGAAGGCATGGATAACATTCCCACTGCAGGTCCAGCGATTCTTGTCTCCACGCACCAAGCGGTGATGGACTCTTTCTTCTTCCCACTGATGTGCCCGCGTCAGATCACCTTCTTGGCCAAGAGCGAGTATTTCACCACTCCGGGCTTGGTGGGCCGCGCGCAAGCGTGGTTCTTCAGCTCGGTCGGCCAGGTCCCCGTCGAGCGCGACAGCGACAACGCCAGCGATGCCATGCTGGAATCCGCACAGCTGATTCTGAATAGAGGAGACCTGTTTGGCATCTACCCGGAGGGCACCCGTTCTCCTGATGGCCGCATCTACAAAGGTCGTACTGGTATGGGGCGCATCGCCATGACTACCGGGAAGAAGGTCATTCCGATCGCCATGATCGGTACCCGCAAGGCCAATCCGATCGGCAGCTGGGTGCCGCGTCCTACCAAGGTCGGCATGCGCGTTGCCGAGCCGATCGATCCGCATGAGTGGGCAGCGGAACGCGGTTTGGACCCGAATGAGCATGACACCATTCGTGCTTTCACCGATTACGTTATGCAGGAATTGGCCGAGCTTTCCGGCCAGCCGTATGTCGATGTCTATGCCTCTGAGGTCAAAGCCTCCCTGCAAGCAGGCAAGGGCTATCCTGCAGGCGCGGAACCAAAATACGAGGCGCACTAGGCGGTGAGTTCCCCTAAGGCTCGATTAGCGTGGCCTGACATCGCCAAGGGTATTTCCATCCTTGGCGTTGTTCTTTTGCACGTCACGCTCACTGTTCCCGAATCCAGCGAGACCCGACTCGCGGCCCTCAACCTCTGGTTAGACCCGCTGCGTTTGCCCCTCTTCTTCCTCGTCAGCGGCTACTTTTCTACGAAGGTTTTTAACTTCACCTTCCCGCAGCTTTTCGCGCGCCGCCTGTGGTATTTCATCGTGCCCTATGTGGTGTGGATGGCCGTGGAATTGCAGGTAAAACGCCTCGAATTACACTGGGTCTTCGAAAGCGACATCTTTGATCGCAATGAGATGCTGTTCAACATGGTCTTTGGCCACACGATGGCCTGGTTTATCCATTCTCTGATCTTCTTCAACATCTTCTTGTGGTGCGTACGCAAGCTGCCCGGCTGGCTGGCCGTGCTTTTAAGCTTTACGCCGCTGTTGTTCATGGCGTGGCAGGCGCACTTTACCTTCATTGCCAAGGCGATGATGTTCCTGCCGATGTTCGTAGCCGCGGCTTTCTTCCGGGACTGGATTACCCGCTTCGCCTCCGAAATCGAGGCACCTTTCAAGGGACACTTTGGCCTTTCCACCGCCTTTTTCTACGGCGGCACCATTGTGGCTTACCTCTGCGGCTCCTTTTTCCGCCGTGCTTGGGATTCTTATCCCGAGGAGGTCTTCATTCCGTGGCCGCTGCCCGGTGCGGAGTACCTGACCTCTAACGAGGTGCACATCTTGGTCCGCTTCGTGGAACAGGCCTTGGAGGTCCCGCTGGGTATTGTGCTGGCGATTTGGGTCTCCTATGTCCCAGTCCTGTCCAAGGGATTGCGCTTTATAGGCTCGCACACGCTGCCCATCTACTTGGCGCATCCCATCGGCCTTACAGTGGGCTATGGCTTCTTCATGGCTTGGTTCCCACATGAGGTCACCCTGCACGGCGAGCACTTGCTGGATAACACCTGGTTCTGGTTGATCGCTTGCTTCGTCTTCGCAGCCATTGCCTCTCTGGCGCTATGGGCGCTGGGGCGCGTGCCGATTGTAGGCTGGCTGCTCAAACCGCCAGACATCTCGCATCTCATCGACGCGCCTGCACAGCAGGATTATCATCCAGAAAACACTCCGCCAGAAATCACTCCGCGGCAAGACCCAAAGGCCCACCGCCGCGAGCGGGTTCATTGTTGCAGCGCACGCCGCCGCGACTAGCAGGTGCATGCGTGGGCGCGGAGGTCGGGCGGCGTCGCCAAGCACCGCCTCTTGCACCCCAGACCCCAAGGCATGCTGAGGGAGGGAAGCCAAGTAAGATTAGGCCCCGTGCGCTACTTCTATGACACCGAGTTTATTGAGAATGGAAAGACCATAGAGCTGGTCTCCATTGGCATCGTCGGCGAAGATGGCAGCGAATTTTATGCGGTATCTACCGACTTCAACCCCGCGCATGCCAACGCGTGGGTGCGCGAGAACGTTCTCGATAAGCTGCCTTCCCCGAGCGATCCCGTCTGGAAGTCGCGCGACCGCATTCGTGAGGAGCTCATAGAGTTTCTCACCAAGCACTCCACTCCGGTCGAGCTCTGGGCTTGGGTGGGCGCCTATGACCACGTGGTTTTGGCCCAGTTGTGGGGCGATATGGCGGGCTTGCCTAAGCGCATCCCGCGCTATACCCGCGAGCTCAAGCAGTACTGGGAATTCGCCGGCTGCCCGAAGTTGCCGCCGGTGCCGCAGGGCAATCACGACGCGCTTGTCGACGCGCGCCATAACCTAGCCAAGTTCCGCGCCTGCATGGAGGCACTACCCCTGACAAGGGCCAACCAAGTAACTATCTAGTCCCAAACTATCCTGCGACAGGGAGCTAATGGTTAAATAGCCATGTGAGTTGGACAGTAGATATCCCTAAAGAAGCACTTCCGGATCTTCCACCTTTGCCTGCCGGCATCGAGGAGCGATTCCAGGATGCCATCGCACGCAATGCCAAGCAGCAGCCGAGCTGGGATCGCGCGCAGGCAGATAACGTGCGCAAGATTCTGGAATCCGTGCCGCCCATTGTCGTGGCACCGGAGATTGAAGAGCTTAAGCGCAAGCTTGCCGACGTCGCGCTCGGCAAGGCATTCCTGCTGCAAGGCGGCGACTGTGCTGAGACCTTTGAATCCAATACCGAGCCGCACATCCGCGGCAACGTGAAAACCTTGCTGCAGATGGCAGTGGTGCTCACCTATGGCGCTTCGACCCCGGTTGTGAAGTTGGGTCGCATCGCCGGTCAGTACGCGAAGCCGCGTTCGTCGGACATGGACTCAAAAGGTCTGCTCAACTACCGCGGCGACATCGTCAACGGAGTTGAACCCACCGAAGAGGCCCGGCGTCACGACCCAGCCCGCATGATTCGCGCCTACGCTAACTCTTCGGCTGCCATGAACCTGGTGCGTTCGTTGACTTCGTCTGGCACCGCCGACCTGTACCGCCTGCACGAGTGGAACCGCGAATTCGTGGCAAACTCCTCGGCTGGTGCGCGCTACCAGGCGCTGGCCGATGAAATTGAAAACGGCCTGGCTTTCATGAACGCCTGCGGAGTTTCTGACGAGACCCTACGTTCTGCTGAGATCTACTGCTCCCACGAGGCCCTGTTGAAGGACTACGAGCGTTCCATGCTGCGCCTTGGCATGGACACCAACGGCGAGACCAAGCTTTACGATCTTTCCGCCCACCAGCTGTGGATTGGTGAGCGTACCCGCGGCCTCGAGGACTTCCACGTCAACTTCGCCGCGCTCATCGGTAACCCCGTGGGCATCAAGCTTGGCCCTGGAGTTACCCCGGAGCAGGCGGTGGAGTACGCAGAAAAGCTCGACCCGAACCGCGAACCAGGACGCCTGACCATGATCACCCGCATGGGCCACGACAAGGTGCGTACCGTCTTGCCAGCAGTGGTCAAGGCAGTAGAAGACTCCGGCCACAAGGTAGTCTGGCAGTGCGATCCAATGCATGGCAACACCTTCACGGCGTCGAATGGTTACAAGACCCGTCACTTCGACAAGATCGTCGACGAGGTCCAAGGCTTCTTCGAGGTCCACCGCGAGCTGGGCACCCACCCAGGCGGCGTGCACCTTGAGTTCACCGGCGAGGACGTCACCGAGTGCTTGGGCGGCGCTGAGGACATCACCGACCTAGACCTGCCGGGTCGTTACGAGTCCGCAGTGGACCCGCGTCTCAACACCCAGCAGTCCCTGGAGTTGTCCTTCCTCATAGCGGAGATGCTGCGCAACTAGCGGGCAAAGACCGCTACTTAGGCTAGGAACTGCGGCAAGAAGCCGTAGTTGCCTGAGCCAAACCACCAGCCGCCGATCGCCACGGCGACGGTAGCTAGTGCCACGAGCGCCAGGAAAAGCAGCAGTGAGAAGATACTGCGGTTAGTTTCCCGGCGCTCTTCTGGTTCCTCCTCCGCGATGCGGGAGAGCTGATTGTGCTGTTGCGGGGCAGGAGCCGGCGCCTGCTGCGGCATCGGAGCCGGTGGAGTTTGCGGAGTCGGGGGCACCTGCCCGGCGTAGGGATCGATGCGTGTCTGCGATGGATAAGCCGCCGGCCGCGGCGCGGCTGGCGTATCGGCGCGCGTTTCGAAGCTAAGAGGCGCGCGCTGTGGCTGCTGCGGAAGGTATTCGGTTGCCGGTTCTTCTTCGGCAGGCCGCGGCTGGGGCGCCGAGCTTTCTAACGCCGTGGTGGCATCGAAGACGTGGGTAGCTCCCGTGCCGGAGAAATCCGTGGGCTGCTCGGCAGTGCGGGCGGCGGCAGCGTTGCGGGGGACAGGGACAGTGAAGTCGGGGAGTGCGAGCTCCCGCGTGACGTCGTCAAGCGCGTCCAAGAACTCGCCTGCGTCGGCGAAGCGCTCGGACTTTTCCCGCGCCGTGGCGGTGGCGACGAGGGCGTCGAAAAGCTTCGGCACTCCCGCAATGCGAGACGAAGGTGCCGGCACATCTGCCTGCAGGCGTGCCTGCGCGTGCTCCAATGGGGTAGCGCCACGGAAAGGAACGCTGCCTGTCAGAAGCTCGAAGAGGACGATGCCGGCGGAATAAACATCGGAGGCCGCCGTAATCGGCTCACCGGTGACCTGCTCTGGCGAAAGATACGACACCGTACCGATGATCTGGCTCGAGCCCCGCTCCGCTGCGGCCGAACGCACCAGACCAAAATCCCCCACCTTCACGCGGTTCTGTGCGGTAATCAGCACGTTGTCTGGCTTGATATCGCGATGGACTAAACCCGCGCGATGGACTTCATCCAAGCCCATGAGCATCGGACGCATGACCGCCGCCGCGGCGTGTGCCGGCATGGGTCCGCGCTCGGCGAGCAGCTCGCGCAAGGTGCCGCCGGTGATAAGTTCCATGATGAGAAAAATTGGCACGCCATCGGAAGAGAAGTCATGCACTCCCACGAGGTTTGGATGCTGCAGCTGCGCCATCGCGCGGGCCTCGCGCTCGAAACGCTTCACAAAGGCCGGATCGTCTTGATAGTGCTCATGCATCACCTTCGCCGCCACCGCACGGCCTAAGCGCATGTCGACGCAGCGATAAACCGTGGACATGCCGCCCCGCGCGATCGGCCGATCGACGCGATAGCGGTCCTCGAGAATGTCGCCTATTTCCAGCCTTGTCATGTAATCCAGTATGGCTGATAGACGCAGCGATGTGGTATCCGGCTAAGGTTGTGTCTGTGACTAATCCACAGATGAATTCCGAACAGGCCAAGAACGAAGAAATCGCTGCCCTCCTGGAAGGCGAGGAGCTGTTGACGCTGCAAGAGGTGGCGGACAAGCTCGACCTGCAGATTACCCGCGTGTTTGATCTGCTGGGCGCCCGCAAGTTCATCGCGTGGCGCAACGCAGAAGGTACCCGCTTGGTGCCGGCTGCCTTCTTTAATCAGAAGGGCGTTATCTCCAAGTATGTTTCAGGCGTTATCACCGTGCTTAGCGACGGCGGTTTTAGCGACCAAGAGATCTTCATCCATCTTTTCACCGAAGATGAAACTCTCCCGGGCCGCCCGATCGACGCCTTGCACGGCCACCTGGCGCGCGAAGTTATCCGCCGCGCGCAGGCTTCTGCTTTCTAGGCAGTAGCTTTTTCTGCAGACTCTGCTTTTATGGGTTCCTGGGCTGCGTTCCTACGCAGCCCATCGCCGATCTTGGGGCTGACGCCAGCGAAGATCCACTGCGTTAAAGCCCACGCGGCAACGACCATGGCGATATCCCACCACCAGTTATAGAGCTGGTGGTTGCCATCGCCGGAGAAAGCGACGCCGATAAACAGCGAAACGCCGGTGGTTATCTTCAGCAGCAACAGCGGTGGGCGGAAGGTGCCCATCAGCGTCAGCACCGAGGCGTAGTACCAAGGCAGCGTCACCGAATTGAAGAGGAACGCCACCTGGTAGGCGCCCGCAGTGCCGGCGATGGCACGGCGCACGCTGCCGCGGCCCAGCCACCACATGGCCACCAAGCCGATGAGCATCAAAACCATCGAAATGGTGCGCAGTACGTTCAGCACGCCGTTGTAGGTGGTATCCGGGCTGAAGATCTGAATCAACGGAATCATGACATCGGCGGCAAAGGTAGGGCCAGCTAGGGGATTGACCACCTTAGAGTTGCCGCTGATCTGCGAAAGCCAGCCCCAGGAGCTGCCCGAAGCCCAAGTAATCGCAGCCACCGCAAGGCCTACCTCAGCCAAAGCCACGATGCCGGAGAGCACAAAAGCACCAAGCTGGCGCCCGCGCGAGGCCGAGCCCGGCGCATAGTGCAGCACCATCATCCACACCACGAAGGGGGCTGCGAAGATAGCTGTGGCTTTAAGCGCCACCGCGACGCCGATGAGCAGCAAGCCAATGTGGAAGCGTTTCTTCACCGCAGCCAGCAGGCCGAGTGATACCAAAGTCACCATCACGGACTCGTTGTGCATGCCCGCTACCAAGTGCAACACCACCACTGGGTTGGCCACGCCAAGCCACAGCGCTAGGGCAGGATCGCCGCCAAGGGCACGGGTGAGATGCACAATCGCCCACGCGATGACCGCAAAGCCAAGCAGGGAAATCGCCTTGTAGATGATGATACCGGCGGCCACATTGTCCCCGACTACGCGCGTGACTGCCTCGGCCATCCACAAGTGCAGCGGGCCATATGGGGTAGTGGTGTTGCGCCAGTCATGGGAGACCTCCAGCAGGAACGGGCCTGGATTGACCGCCGCGCCTTCCGTATAAGGATCGAAGCCATCGCGCACCATGGCGCCCTGCATCAGATAGGAATAGACATCGCGGGAGGCTAGGGGAGCAGCGAAGAGCAAAGGCGCAATCCAAGCGCTCAACATGATGCGGATAGAGCGTAGGCCACCTTTGTGCTGAGGGTTCTTCAGCTGCGGATTAATAACCTGGCGGCCTGCCAAAATCCAGGCCGCAACCAGACCAAACAAGCCGACCCAGTAGAGCACCATGCCCACGTTGCGGCCGTGGCCATAAGCCAAGAAGCCGACGTTTAGCGCTTCGAGGAAACCGCCGCGATTGCGCGTGGCGCCGCCCGAAAACGAGGCAAAGGCCAAGATGATGCTGGCGATGATTCCCACCGGCAGCGCATTGGGCAGGCGCACGGTATAAGTCTTGTGACCTTTCTCAGGTGCGGTCATAGTGCCTACATTCGACGGGCAGTGGACTTAATAGCCAGTGCCTCGAGGGTCTCAGTGACTGCAGGATCAACATGGGCCTTGCGCAAGTGGCCCAAGCCGGACTCGGTTAGGGCCGAAATCTGCTCCTCCAGCATTTGCGGGGCGCCGGAGTCAGCGATGATTTGAGCCATCTGCGCGATTTCGGCTGGGTCTTCCGTGTTGCCAATGAGCGAGCGCAGCACCTTCGCGGATGCTGGGTCCTTTTCATCAGCGCGCTGCAAAGCCAACGAGAGCAGCACGGTGCGCTTGCCTTCGCGCAGGTCATCACCGGCGGGCTTGCCGGTGATTTCTGGGTCACCAAAGACACCCAGCTGATCATCGCGGAGCTGGAAGGCGATGCCGGTGTCGCGGCCGTAGCCACGGAAAGCGCTGATAAGCGCGGCGTCAGCACCTGCCACCGCGGCGCCCAAATGCAGAGGACGCTCGATGGTGTAGGCGGCCGTCTTATAACGGTTCACAGAATTGGCCAAAGTGGGGTCCTCAGAGCCCGCTGCCTCTAGCGAGATATCGAGCAGCTGGCCGCCGATGACTTCGGTGCGCATGCCCGCCCATGGGCCGCGCGCACGCTGCAAAGCCGCGCTGCTTAGACCTGAACCTTGCAGCATGTCTTCGGCCCAAGCTAGTGCGAGGTCACCGACGAGGATGGCAACCGACTGACCAAAGAAGTCTGCGTCACCGTGGAAGTTCTGCGCGCGATGCTGCGCTGCGACGGCGCGATGCACCGTGGGGTTTCCGCGGCGGGTATCAGAGGAATCGATGATGTCATCGTGGATAAGCGCGCAGGCCTGAATGAATTCCAGCGACGATGCGGCGGTGGCCATGGCTTGCGGATCTTCTTCGCCGTCCAAGCCGCGTGCGCCCAGGAAACCCGCCCACGCGTAGGTGGGGCGGATACGCTTGCCGCCGTCGAGGACAAAGTTTTCCAAGTAAGACGTGGCGCCAACGACGGGGCCGCCGATTTCGGCGACCTCGGGGCGGCGCTGGTCTAAAAACTCCAGGAGCTTTTCGCGGGCGGTATCCGGGAACTGCTCTAGGGAAGGAATGCTGTTGTCTTTCACTCCCCACACGTTACCTGTTGAACCGGACATTCCCTGTTACATGGTGGAAAGCGGCAGGCGTGCCGCGAGAATTGCAAAGGCACGGGAATCAGCGGGGTATTCCAACTCGCGCAGCACATCGAAGAATCCCACCTTACGGTAGAGCTGAAATGCCGCGTTGGCCTCGTCGGGGACTTCCGGCGTCGACAGTAAAAGGTAACTGGCAGGAGCGTTCCACGCCAGCTCCTTTATTAGCGCCAATCCCAGCCCATGCCCTTGCAGGTTCGGTGCGACATGAATCTCGGCGAGCTCAAAGTAGTTGTGGAGAATCTCCAGCTGCTCCTGAGTGGCCCCGCCGGCCTCGGCGAATCCCCTTCGCAGCTGCTGGTCCCACCAGGTGTCGGGCGAACCGATGAAGCCATAAGCGACGCCGCCTATTCCATACTCATCTTCCGCGATCACCGCCGTAAACCCTGGCCGCATGATGTCTGCTTTCCATGCCTTGATTCGATTTGCACGCATGGTGGGGCTATATCCCATGGCGGCGATGTAAATATCGACCAAGGGGGGCGCCAGCATGGCGAACTCTTGCGGGCTCAAGCGACGAATATGAAAACTCACGTCTTTAATATCAGCAGATCTTGGCAGAGTTCGACAAGGAATTCCGGCAAAAGTTCCTGCCCTGCTTGGCGACGCCCCGATAAGGGGAGGGGATGTTCGAAAATATTTGTCTGTAGTGCGAAAACCATTGCCTTATTCGAACGTTTGAACTAATCTGGAAGTAGATGTCCAGTGCACGCTCTAGATTTATGGTCAACAACAGCAAAGGAGGAGCATCATGGCACAGGTTATTTCTGCAACAGCACAGTTCAAGGGGGCGCGCGCTGCCGCAGGCGCGTTCAAGCGCGACCGTTTTCTAACGCAAGCCGGAGACCTTCTGTCGCAGGCCCGCGCCATGGCTGCCGCTGAGCGTTGGGACCAAGCCCTCGAATTTGCATACCAGGCGGGTCTGCGCACTGCCGGTGCGCGTATCACAGATTCCGCAGTGTCAAAGCGGCGCCGTTTGCCGTCGAGTGCGTGGGAGCAGCTGGCCATGGTGGGCGCTTCCGAGAGGGATTGGGCGGAGCGTTTCCGTGGATATTCCCGCCTTCGTTCTCGTGTGGCCTCCGGGCTGGATGGTGCGCCGGATGAAGAAGTCGTTGTAAAGCTAATGGCCTTGGCTGCGGAATTTTTGGCAGAGGTTGAAGAGGGGATTGTCTTCGGTTCTCTTGCTGCCTAGCTGCGTGGTGTCGGGGTCAGTTATTTGCTCCGGGTGTGACGTTGCCCAATAGTGGTGGGGGCAGACTGTGCTTGCGGGAACTTACTGATTACTCTGGGCGTTAGATAGTTAGTAGTTCACGAATCATGGTGTAACCCAAAGCTTGCGCGGTGGCGCGTAGGTGCATCGCAGCGTGGATTTTCGGCCCGATGCCCATTGAGATCAATTGGAGGAAAAGTGTCGCTTTCCGAGCACGAGCAGCAGGCACTGTGTGAAATTGAACGATCCTTGATGCAGGATGATCCCAAGTTTGGTTCCTCCGTTACGGGTGACTCCGGCTTCGGTAGCGGCGGCGCCATCACCCTGCGCGGGGGTGCCCTCATCGTTGTCGGCCTTTTGTTGATGGTTGGCGGCGTAGCTTTGGCGCAGCAGTCACTGTGGTTTGTGGCCTTGTCTGTACTGGGCTTCCTCGTGATGTTCGGTGCTGGCGTGTGGATGCTGCGTGGCCGTAAAGAGGCTGTTAGCTATAGCGCGCCGCGCCGCCCGGCTGGCAACCGTCAAGGCGTGAGCTCCCGCCTTGAGGAGAGCTTCCGCCGCCGTTTCGAATAAGCTGCCAGCTTCTTTGGTGCTAGAGCCCGCATCCTTCTGGATGCGGGCTTTTAGTTTTCTCTGAGCTCTATCTCCCACTTTCACCCCTTCCACCCACTTCGTCCCCCATTCTCCACTTTGCCCCACCGCGGGGAGGGGAGTGTGGCCTTTTGCGCGCGTTGGGCGGCGGTGCGTATCCCGGCGGTGTGCGAGGCGGCTGTGGGTTGTTCAAGAGGATTACCAGCCCTGGAAAACCAGACCTCCTGTTCGTGGGTTAGCGCTCTATGGGGTGACTGAAAACCGACCATGAACTCTGGGTTTCCAGCCCTGGGTATTTGTCGAAACGGATATAAAGACGGGCCGCCAAACGTCGGTACCCGGGCAGGCGGCTGCAATTGGGGTAGTCGTAAACGTGCATCGCGGGCTGCGTGGGGACTGCACTAATCGCAACATGCGGGGTTTAAGGTGGCGGTGGGGCGCAATATGTTGGTGTGATTGGTGGGGTAGTTGAGGTGTTTGCAGGGTGTTGTCAAGGGGGTGGCTGGGGAATTCTTCCCACCATCAAAATGGTCTTCTACCTTGGCTGATTTGTCGGAAAACTTTTAAACACGCAGCCGAAGGTGACAGAAGTGGGGGAAAGTGGGGTAGAGTGGGGCGCAGTGTGGAACCGAGGGTCTGTGGATGTGTGTTGAACATCTGCCGGCGCGAGGGGCTGCACAGAGGAATCCGGAGTTTCGAGTAACAGGAAGGTGGACCCGGGATGTTTCTCGGTACCTACACTCCCAAGCTCGATGACAAAGGGCGGCTAACGCTTCCAGCGAAGTTCCGTGAAGAGCTGGCGGGTGGCCTCATGGTCACCAAAGGTCAGGACCATTCCTTAGCGGTGTACCCGCGTGAGGAGTTTGCGGCGCGAGCGCGAAAAGCGGCGGCGGTATCTCGTACGAACCCAGATGCGCGTGCGTTTATCCGTAACTTGGCAGCAAGTGCGGATGAGCAAAGGCCAGACGGGCATGGGCGGATCACGCTTTCAGCAGCCCACCGCGAGTACGCAAGCCTCAAGAAGGAGTGCGTGGTTGTCGGTTCGGTGGACTTCCTCGAAATCTGGGACGCAGCCGCATGGGCTGAGTACCAGGCGCAAACTGAAGATGCTTACTCGGCGGCAGACGCCGATGACGTACTCGCTGGCTTGCTTTAGATATGCAGCTAGCGATGAGTGCGTGTACGGACTCTGCCCGAGGTGGATGCTCTGGTGTACTTCCCCGATATCAGAAACCTGCCTCGGACAGGGCCCTATACGCACTCTTTTTGCACAGTAAGACAATTTTTCAAAAGTGGGGGTGACTAGCAGCGATGACGGCTCAGGACAATAACTCGGCAGTAAATTACGACGTAGCGGATAATCACGGCCACGTGCCGGTTATGCGTGAGCGCATGGCACAGCTGCTAGAACCTTCTGTTGCGGGCGATAACGCAGTGCTTATCGACGGCACCTTGGGGGCCGGCGGGCACACCGAGTACTTCTTGAACAAGTTCCCCAATGTCCGCGTAATTGGTGTCGATCGCGATGGTGCCTCCTTGGCAGCAGCCACCGAACGCCTTGCGCCCTTCGGAGATCGCTTCGTCGGCGTCAATGCCCGCTTTGATGATGTGTGTGCAGAAATCGAGCGCGCAGAGGGCACGATTTTCGACGTCGCGCGTGAGCACGGAATCGCCGGAGCGCTCTTCGATTTGGGCGTTTCCTCGATGCAGCTTGACCAAGTCGAGCGCGGTTTTGCTTATAAGACCGACGCGCCTTTGGATATGCGCATGGACCCTTCGCATGGGATTACCGCTGCGGACATCCTCAATACTTATAGCCACGGCGATTTGGCGCGCATCTTGAAGACCTACGGCGACGAACGCTTCGCCGGAAAGATTGCCTCCGCCGTCCTCAAGGAGCGCGAGAAGGAGCCCTTTAGCAACTCTGAGCGCCTCGTTGAACTGCTTTATGCCACCATCCCGGCTGCCACCCGCCGCACTGGCGGGCACCCTGCAAAGCGCACTTTCCAGGCGCTGCGCGTGGAGGTTAACCGCGAGTTGGAGGCAATCGAGCAGGTTATTCCTGTCATCACTGACGCGCTCACCGTTGGCGGGCGTGCGGTGTTCATGAGCTATCAGTCGTTGGAAGATCGCATCGTCAAACAGGCTTTTGCCGAGCTGACGAAGTCGAAAACTCCCGCCGGTTTGCCAATGGATCTGCCGGGTACCGCTCCGAAGTTCAAGACCGTCACCCGCGGTGCGGAAAAGGCGAGTGCCGAAGAGATCGAGGAAAACTCCCGCGCTGCTTCGGTTCGCGTCCGTGCTATCGAGCGTCTTGAGGGCGAGCCTTCGCTGCACCCACCGGGAGGCACGTCATGAGTCTCAACGAACGTATCCCTGAACGTAACTACTCCGCACAGACTTTTCAGAACCCAGCACTAGGAAGGACCCGCACCATGGGGGCGAGCCGCGACTTTACTACCGGAACTGATACCGGAGCCGCCACGACTCTTCTCGAGCCAGGCCGCCGTGCGGTCCCACAATATACTCCGCGCCGCGCTCCGCATCGCACGCAAGTGCCGACGCGCCGCGGCAACCGCTTGGGTTCGAAGCAGGTCGTGTCTTTCCGCGGCCGCCGGCTTCCGCAGCAAACCACCAAGAAGAACTCGCTGTTTACCCGGCTATCTTTCATCGCAATCGGTTTGCTGATTTTCGGCGTGGTCGTCTCCATGTGGCTGTCCGGTATCTCCACCGCGCAGACCTTCGTGGTCAAGGATCTCACTGTCCAGGAGTCTGAGCTGGATAACCAGCTGGAGACTTTGAACCGCGACCTCGAAAACGTGCGTTCGGCATCCGACGTCGCGTGCCGTGCCAACGAGGCCAAGATGGGCGTTCCGACGCAGCCGGGCATCGTTGAGGTTGACCCA
The DNA here is from genome assembly GCF_001807365.1 of Corynebacterium sp. HMSC06G04. Classification (NCBI taxonomy): domain Bacteria; kingdom Bacillati; phylum Actinomycetota; class Actinomycetes; order Mycobacteriales; family Corynebacteriaceae; genus Corynebacterium; species Corynebacterium sp. HMSC06G04. The sequence goes on from NZ_KV788598.1 coordinate 18,038, forward strand.
GAAGGTAACCCGCAGGAGAAGCGTCCAGCGGATCCGGCAACCGAAGCGATTGTTGACGTCAACGGCGCACCGGTTCGACCGGACCAGGCTTCCAGTGACCCGGATGCAACCAAGGATGTTTCTGGCAGCTTGAACGAGGTGCCGCAAGGCCGTCAGCGCACGGACCGCCAGCCAGCTGGTGAGGACGCACCAGCACCGGCACCGGGCGCGCAGGTGGAATTGCCAAACATTCCGGCGCAAGCGCCGTATGTCAACTAGCTGTGAATGTGGTTTCTTCGGATGTGCTCGCGCGTGCCTGCGCGAGCACTTCGCATTTATAGGGCAAAATCTTGATTCAAAACTGTCTGCAGCGCGATGAGCTGTAAAAAGATAATCGGCAAAAGGAAAAGGTGACTTTGTGACTCGACCCAATTCAGGTGACCGCCATGGCGGTTCCCGGAGGGACCAGGGGCGCGCCGGCAGGGGCACCCCTGCGGATCGCAATAACCAAAGCCGCCTGGGACGCAACGAAGGCTACCGTCAGGGCCGTCCCACTAACCGCACCCATCGAGGAGCCAACACTGGCTCTGCCATGCCGCGTGCCAATGCGCTGCGTCCGAGTGAGCGCGTCACTGCCGCCAGCCGTGATAAGCAAACCCGCGGTCCTGCGGCACCCGGCCGCTTCAAGTTCTTGCCGCAGAAGGAAATCCTTAGCAAGCGCGTTAAAACCGTCGTTTCTGCGCTGATGGTCGTCCTCGTTATCCTGGGCGGGCGCCTAGCCTGGGTACAGCTCGTGTGGGGCCCGGATCTTGCCGCGAAGGCGGTGGCACAGCGTTCCCGTGTCTACATCGACTCCGCCCGCCGCGGCGAGATTGTTGACCGCAACGGCCAGCGCCTTGCCTACACCATGAAGTCCCGCTCGCTGACCGTTTCCCCGACCCGCTTGCGCGAAGAGCTGCGGGAGCAGGAAGAGATTGAGGCAACTGGCGAGGATTCTTTCGACAGCATGGACGAAGCCTCCCGCAACAAGTTCTTAGATGACAAGGTTGAGTCCCGCCTGAAGGAGATGGCTGAGGGCATCCCAGACAAGATCAAGGCTGCGGGCCTTAGCACTGGCGACGTTAATTCCAAGCACATCCTCGATAAGCTCCACGCTGATACGCAGTACGAGGTCTTGGTCCGCAACGTCGATCCTGACGTTGCCGTAAAGATCGCCGAAGAGTACCACGGCTTGGCTGCCGACGAGCAGCAGATCCGCCAGTACCCTAACGGGGCAATCGCCGAAAACGTCATCGGTAAGGTTTCCATGGATGGCCAAGGCCAGTTCGGTTTCGAGGCCTCCGGCGATTCCACACTGACCGGTATCGACGGCAGCTCCACCGAGGACGTTTCCACCGGTGGCCAAGCCATCCCGGGCACCCTGCGCGATCAGGTTCCAGCTACCGATGGCAAGAACGTCACCTTGACCCTCGACCTAGACCTGCAGACATTCGTCCAGCAAAAGCTCGAAAAGGCCCGCGTGAACTCCAAGGCGAAGAACGCCCAGGCAGTCGTTCTCGACGTCGCTACCGGCGAGGTTCTTGCCATGGCTAACACGGGCACCATCGACCCAAACAAGGACATTGAAAAACAGCTCAAAGAAGACAAGGCCTTCGACAACCGCAGCGTGTCCCACCCTTATGAGCCAGGTTCCGTTGCCAAGGTGATCACCGCCGCTGCCGCATTGCAGGAAGGCGTCACCACTCCGGACGAGGTCCACCAAGTCCCGGGCTCCATCGACATGTCCGGTGTGACCGTCAACGACGCGTGGCAGCACGGCGTCGAGCCGTACACCACCACGGGTATCTTCGGTAAGTCTTCCAACGTCGGTACCCTGATGCTCGCCCAGAAGCTGGGCCAGGAGCGCTACGCCAAGTATCTCGAGACCTTCGGCCTTGGCGAGACCACCGGCATTGAACTGCCAAATGAATCCGCAGGCCTCGTACCGGCTCAGGAACAGTGGTCCGGCGGCACCTTCGCCAACCTGCCCATCGGCCAGGGCCAGTCCTGGACCACCCTGCAAATGGCCAGCGTCTACCAGGCGCTTGCCAACGGCGGCGAGCGCATCGAACCGCGCATTATTTCCTCCATCACCGGTCCAGGCGGCGAAAAGGAAAAACTCGACGAGCCGCGCAAGACCCGCGTGGTCAGCGAGGAAACCGCGAAGACCACCGTCGATATGTTCCGCGCCGTGTTCCAGAAGGATCCAAATGGCGTCCAGAACGGCACTGCGGGCGACAATAACATCGAGGGCTATCAGCTTTCCGGTAAGACGGGCACCGCCCAGAAGGTCGATGAGAAGACCGGCGCCTACTCCAACTCCGCGTACTGGATCACTTTCGCGGGCATCGCGCCTGCCGACGACCCTCGTTTCGTCGTCGCCATCATGCTCGACGAACCGCAGTCGGGCGTCAACGACAACGGTTCCGGCGGCCAGTCTGCCGCGCCGGTGTTCAAGGACATCGCCAGCTGGCTGCTCAACCGCGACAACATTCCACCGTCCAAGCCCGCGCCGGAGCTGACCCTGCGCGCTCAATAAAACTTCAACGAATACCACACCTTCGCACCACAAACCTTCGCACTACAAATAAGGGAGAAAGCAATGAGCGTAGACCTAGAAAGCCTCGCTACTATCGGCGGCGGGCGCGTTATCGGTGACGAGACCGTCACTGTTTCCTCCTGCAGTCTCGACTCCAAGGCGATTGCTGCGGGCGGCCTCTTTGCAGCGTTGCCCGGAACCCGCGTGCATGGCGCCCAGTTCGCCGGCGGCACCGAAGCAGCGGCGATCCTCACCGACGAAGCCGGCCTGCAGCACTTGCAGGAAGCAGGGGAGCGCCGCCCCACCATCGTGGTCGAAGACATCCGCGCCGTGCTGGGGCTCATCGCCGCAGAAATCTATGAGCACCCGACGAAGTCGCTGACCGTCATTGCGGTCACCGGCACCTCCGGCAAGACGACCACCAGCTACCTGCTTGAGGCGGGCTTGCTCCACGCTGGCTACAAGGTCGGTCTCATCGGCACCACCGGCACTCGTATCAACCGCAAGCCGGTTCCCACCAAGTTGACTACCCCGGAAGCACCGACGCTGCAGGAGCTGTTCGCACGCATGCTCGCGGAGGGGGTTACCCACGTGGTCATGGAGGTTTCCTCCCACGCTCTCGAGCTGGGCCGCGTGCGGGGCACACACTTCAAGGTCGGCGGTTTCAGCAACCTCAGCCAAGATCACCTTGACTTCCACCCGACGATGGAGGATTACTTCGAGGCCAAGGCCGCGCTTTTCGACGGCCCGCAATCGGCCGCCTCCGCCGTTATCTGCGTCGACGATGAGTGGGGCAAGCGCATGCTGGAGCGCGCCGCCGGTAAGCCGCGCACCGTGGTTGCCACCACCGCAGCAGAGCAGGCACAGCAACTGGCCGACGCCGTTGATGCAACTCTGGTCACCGCGACCCAGACCGGCACCGAGGTCACTGGCGAGCAGCATGTGGATATGAACTTCGCTGGCCAGCAGCATTCCTTCGAGCTGCCGATGCCAGGAAAATTTAATATTGCCAACGCTGCGCTGGCCACGGGCATGGCGGCCGCCGTTGGCGTTGACGTCGAGCAGTTCCTGGCCGGCATCGAGCGCGTGGCCGTTCCAGGCCGCATGGAGCGTATCGACCGCGGCCAGGAATTCGTCGCCGTGGTTGACTATGCCCATAAGCCGGCCGCAGTCGCCGCCGTTCTCGATACTCTGCGTGGCCAGCTCGAGGGAACCGATGGGCGCCTCGCGGTGGTTGTCGGCGCCGGAGGCGACCGCGACTCCTCCAAGCGCCCACTGATGGGTGCTGCCGCCGCAGAGCGCGCGGACCTCGTCGTGGTCACTGACGATAATCCGCGCAGCGAGGCCCCAGCCACCATCCGCGCATCCGTCATCGAGGGCGCACGCAAGGCTTCAGCTTCCACTGATATCCGCGAGGTCGGCTCGCGCGCCGCCGCCATCGACGAAGCAGTCCGCTGGGCCATGCCTGGCGACGCCGTCATCGTCGTAGGCAAGGGGCACGAAGTCGGCCAAATCATCGGCGATGAGACTGTTCACTTCGACGACCGTGAGGAGCTCGCACGCGCTCTCGACGAAAAGCTAGCCGGCAACGCGCCACAGGAAAATGCGCGGTACGGTGACACTGTGGAAAAGGAACAAGCATGATTGCATTGACCCTTCAAGAAATCGCTGACATCACTGGCGGTCGCCTCGATTGCGTGGAAGATCCTTCCGCGCAGGTGACAGGATTCGTCGAATTCGATTCCCGCAAAGTCACCCCGGGCGGGCTTTTTCTCGCACTGCCGGGTGCCCGTGTAGACGGCCACGATTTTGCAGAAAAAGCAGTCGCATCCGGGGCAGTTGCTGTGCTGGCGGCACGTCCTGTTGGCGTGTCGGCTATCGTCGTTGAGCCGAAGGGCAAGGTCGAAGGCGACGGCGCTAACGCTGACATTTATGCCAACGATGAAGACGGCTCAGCCGCCGCAGTCATCGAGGCTTTGTCCGCACTGGCACGCGCGGTCACGCAGCGCCTAGCTACCAATTCCGCCCTCAACATCGTGGGCGTGACCGGCTCAGCCGGCAAGACCTCCACCAAGGATCTCATCGCCACTATCTTCCGCGCAGCGGGGGAGACCGTCGCGCCTCCGGGCTCTTTTAACAACGAGGTCGGCCTGCCCTATACCGCTCTGCGTTGCGACGAACACACCGAATACTTGGTGGCTGAGATGTCCGCCCGCGGTATCGGCCACATTCGCCACCTCACTAACATCACCGCACCGAAGGTCGGTGTGGTCTTGAACGTCGGCTCCGCCCACTTGGGCGAGTTCGGCTCCCGCGAGAACATTGCCCAAGCCAAAGGCGAACTCGTCGAGGCCCTGCCGAGCGCAAAAGACGGCGGTGTCGCTGTGCTCAACGCGGACGATCCTTTCGTCGCCGGCATGGCGCCGCGCACGGATGCGAAGGTGGTCTACTACTCGGCCGTGGATAAGCAAGGCTCCAATGCACAGTACTACGCTACGCAGGTCCAGCTTGACGACGTCGCTCGTGCCTCGTTCATGATGCATACCCCAGACGCGCAGCCGCTGCCGGTGAAACTGCAGGTCTTCGGCGTGCATCAGGTCTCCAACGCCTTGGCCGCCGCTGCAGCTGCCATCGAGCTGGGGCTTAGCGCCGAGCTGGTAGCCAATGCCCTGTCTGGCCACCGCATCGCGTCGGAGCACCGCATGGACGTGCGCAACCGTCGTGATGGTGTCACGCTCATCGATGACTCCTACAATGCAAACCCAGACTCGATGCGTGCGGCCATCGCCGCGCTGGCTTATACCGCGGCGGCGCGTCCCGACGCCCGTTCCATCGCCGTGCTCGGCGAGATGGGAGAGCTCGGCGAGGACGCACTGGACTCGCACCGCCAGTTGGGCAGTGAGCTGGCGAAGTACCACGTTGACCATCTGGTGGCCGTGGGCACTAGCGTCAACACGCGGGCGATGGCGGAAGCGGCACAAGCAAAGGGTATAAATACTAGTATCTGTGCCGATGTTGATGACGCCGCAAAAATTGTTGACGGCCTTCTGCGTACCGCGCCAGTAGGCGTGGACGATTGGCCAAATAGGGACGCCAAAGATGTCGTCCTTGTCAAAGCTTCGAATGCCCGACGCCTGTGGCTCGTTGCAGAAAAGCTCAACCAGAGCTAGCTCACGAATATTAGAAGGAACCCAAGCAAGTGACACAGATCATCATCGCTGGTGTGGTCAGCTTTCTCGTAGCGATTTTCATCACCCCACTGCTCATCCGCTATTTCTCGGATGCTGGCAAGGGGCAGGAGATCCGTGAGGACGGCCCAAAGTCGCACCTGCGCAAGCGCGGCACCCCGACCATGGGCGGCCTGGCCATTCTGGCAGGAATCACGGTGGGCTACCTGACGGTGGGAATCTACGGGCAGGTGACCGGCCACGGTGGCTTTACCTTCTCCGGAATCTTGGTCCTGTGCTTGACTCTGGGCCTCGGCGGCTTGGGTTTTGCCGATGACTTCATCAAGCTTTTCAAGCAGCGCAACCTGGGCCTGAACAAGACCGCCAAATTGGTGGGGCAGCTCGCCCTCGCATTGGCTTTTGGCCTGCTGTGCTTGCAGCGCCCGGATGACACTGGCCTGACGCCTGGTACCACGAAGCTGTCCTTCGTTCGCGATATTGAGACTTTCGACTTCGCGGTTGGCCCGACCATCGTGGGAATCGTCGTGTTCCTGATCTTCATGTACATCTTGATCGCGGCGTGGTCGAACGCCGTGAATCTGACCGATGGTCTGGACGGTCTCGCAGCCGGCACCACCGCGATTGTCATGGGTGCGTACACCATTATGACCTTCTGGCAGTTCCGCAACTCTTGCGCCACCGAGTTCACCGCTGGCTGCTACCAGGTCCGCGACCCGCTGGATCTCGCGGTTCTCACCGCCGCTGGCCTGGGCGGCTGCCTGGGCTTCTTGTGGTGGAACGCGGCACCAGCGAAGATCTTCATGGGCGATACCGGCTCCCTCGCACTTGGTGGCCTAGTCGCTGGCATTTCCGTGACCAGCCGCACCGAACTGCTGATGATCATCATCGGCGCGCTCTTTGTCATTGAGACTGTCTCCGTCGTCATCCAGATCGTGGTCTTCCGCACCACCGGCAAGCGTTTCTTCCGTATGGCCCCAATTCACCACCACTTCGAAAACGGTGGCTGGGCAGAGACCGCAGTGGTTGTGCGTTTCTGGTTGATTGCCGCCATGGCTGCAATGGCCGGCGTTGCTATCTTCTACGGCGACTGGCTTGCTGATTCCGGTATCGGGTTGGTGGGCTAGCCATGTCCGCTGCCTTCGATTCCGCTGCTTTCGATTCCGCGGCCTCGCCCGAGGCTCTGCCTGATTCCTTGCGCGGGAGCATCTTGGTCGCCGGCGCGGGCGTGTCCGGCCGCGGCTGCGCGAGCGTACTTCTGCGTCTCGGCGCCGACGTCGTGGTGGCCGATGGCAACGCGGATTCCCGCGCACGCCTAGAGGCCGATCTTTCTGTCACCACAATCGACGCCGCCACCGCCAACCCCACCGATTACTCCCTCGTGGTTACCTCTCCGGGCTGGGCACCGACCTCGCCGCTTTTGCTCGCAGCAGCCGCGGCCGGGGTAGAGGTCATTGGCGATGTCGAGCTGGCCTATCGTCTTGATGCCGCCGGCGTCTTCGGCGCACCGCGCACCTGGCTTGCCGTCACGGGCACCAATGGCAAGACCACAACCACCGGCATGCTGGCCGCAATCATGGCCGCCGATGAGCAGCGCTCCGGAAAGCGCTCCCAAGCTGTCGGAAACATCGGCACCTCGCCATTCGACGCCCTAGCCGCCAGCCCACGCGTGGATGTCCTCGTCGCTGAGCTTTCCTCCTTCCAGCTGCATTGGTCCTCCCAGTTGCGCGCGGAGGTTGGTGTTCTTCTCAACCTCGCCGACGACCACCTCGATTGGCACGGTTCCTTCCACGCCTACGCTGAGGCCAAGGCAAAGGTGCTTGCCGGCGCCCACGCGGTCATCGGCCGCGATGACTTCCAGGTCCGCGAATACGCCGATGCCGCCGCAGAACGCGGCGCGCTTTCTCCAGACACCCACGCTTTTACCCACACCATTCCGAATGATGGGGAAGTAGGCGTCATCGACGGCCAGCTCGTTATTAACAACGTGGCAGGCGTTAGCGCCACCGTCATCGACGATGTCACCGCCCTTCAGCCCTCTGGTATGGCGGGCATTCTCGACGCCGCAGCCGCCGCCTGCGCCGCTTTGCTCGCCGGTGCCGAGCCGTCCTCAATCACCGAGGGCCTCGAAAGCTACACCGTCGCCGGTCACCGCGGCGAGCTAGTGCACCGCCATAACGGCATCGCTTTCATCGACAACTCCAAAGCCACCAACCCCCACGCAGCCGAGGCCGCGATGCGCGGGTTGAACAATGTGGTGTGGGTCGCTGGCGGTCAGCTCAAAGGCGCCGACGTCAGCGATCTTCTCGACGCCCACGCGGAAAGGCTAAAAGCAGCGGTTGTAATGGGCGTCGACAAGCAAGTGCTCTACGACGCCCTCCAGCAGCGTGGAGTTGCCACCACCGTCATCGAATCCACCGATCCCCTAAAAGCAATGGAGGAGGCGGTCACCGTCGCCGTGCAACACGCCGAACCCGGCGATACCGTCCTTTTGGCGCCGGCTGGGGCATCGTTGGATATGTACCAAGGCATGGCACAGCGCGGTGACTTCTTCGCCGCAGCCGCCCAGCGCATCGCACGTTAACCACGCAATTCAGGAGACTCCATGACCGCAACTAGGCCGCAACAACCAGCGTCGAAGACGCTCGGCCAACGCGTGGGCGAAATCCGCCAGTACTACCGCGCGCAACCGGGGCTGGACTACCAGCTGCTGCGGATTATCATCTTTTCGCTGATTGGCATTGGCGTGCTCATGGCATTCTCCGCATCCATGGCTACTTCCTTCACGGAAAACTCCAACGTGTGGACTGATGCCATCCGCCAGTGCCTGCTCGTGACAGGCGGCCTGATTTTGTTCTGGATTGCGCTGCGGGTTTCTCCTTATACGCTGCGTAAGTTCGTGCCGTGGCTGCTGCTGTTGTCCATCATCTTGCTCATCGCGGTGTTGATTCCTGGCGTGGGTACCGGTCGTGAGACGGTGGGCTCGCAGTCCTGGATTCCGCTGGGCCCTGTGGCTTTCCAACCTTCTGAGTTCGCACGTGTCACCGTAGCGATGTACGGCGCTTCGGCGCTGGCGGGCAAGCCACACCGTTCGCTGCGTCTTTCTGACCCATTCATGATGTACTCGCTCATCGCGTCTGTGATGTTCGTGCTCATCGTGTTGCAGGGCGATATCGGCATGGCGGCGTCGTTTGCCTTGGTGGTTATCTTCACCTTGCTTTTTGCGGGCGTGAACTGGCGCGTCGCCGCCACCATCATTGGCCTCGGCGTGTTGGGCTTAACCGCAGTCTTTCTGGGCGGCGGCTTCCGTACGCACCGTTTCCACACCTACTTTGATGCTTTCCGCGGCAACATCGAGGACACGCAGGGCACCGGTTTCCAGGCCTACCAGGGCTTCCTTTCGCTTGCCGACGGCGGGTTCTGGGGGGTTGGCCTCGGCCAATCCCGTGCGAAGTGGTTCTACCTGCCAGAGGCGAAGAATGACTTCGTCTTTGCCATCATCGGCGAGGAACTCGGGCTGTGGGGCGGCTTGCTGGTTATCGGCTTGTTTGCCGCACTGGGTTATATCGGTCTGCGTACGGCAAAGAATGCGCAGGATTCTTTCCAGGCGCTGCTGGCCGCCACATTGACGGTCGGCGTTGTTATCCAGGCCTTCATTAACATCGGCTATGTGGTGGGGCTTCTTCCTGTGACGGGCATTCAGCTGCCGATGATTTCCGCCGGCGGCTCCGCAGCGCTTATCACCATCGGTTCGATGGGCGTGCTGTGTAACGTCGCTCGCCATGAGCCGCTGCAGATTTCTGCGATGCAGAACTTTGGCCGCCCGCTGTTCGACCGTCTGTTTTTCATCCCCGAGCCGCAGCTTTCCGATGCCGCTCCGAAGCGTAAGGGAGGCCGCCATGCCTCGCTGCCGCAGAAGAATCGGGGCGGGCGTCGGCCAGGGGAGCGCGAGGAGCGCTTTGGCCGAGCGGTGACGAGCCGTGGGCCTAGTGATTACCGCCTGCCGCGGCGCGGCGAGAAGCGGTAGGCCCGGGTGGCGCTGGTAGCCTGTAGGTCATGAATTCCACCCCCATTTCTGTCGTCCTTGCAGGTGGCGGCACCGCAGGCCATATCGAACCAGCGCTCGCAGTGGGTGAAGCGCTCCGGCAGCGTCACGGCGCGAAGTTAACCGCGTTGGGCACCGAGAAGGGACTGGAGCGCGATATCGTTCCTGCCCGCGGGGTGGATCTGCGCATGGTGACCCCCGTTCCGGTTCCGCGCAAGGTGAACGCCGATCTGTTTAAGCTTCCGTTGAACGTTGTAAAGTCGGTCATGCAAACCCGCAAGGTTTTAAAAGACGTTGAGGCTGACGTGGTCTTTGGCACGGGCGGATACGTTTCCGCTTCGGCCTACCTTGCTGCAAAGACTTTAGGCATGCCGTTTTATGTGCTAGAAACCAACGCGCTTTCGGGCATTGCAAATAAGCTTGGCGTGCGTTTGGGCGGAATCGGCTTCAACGCGCACCCGAACTCCGGCATGCCGGGCGAGGTCGTGGGTATCCCAGTGCGCCCAGGAATGGGTCAAGACCCCGACGGTTCCGTGGCTGCGGAGGCCCGCAAGCGTTGGGGGCTGCGCGAGGATATGCCCACCATCGTCATTACCGGTGGCTCGCAGGGCGCAGCCAGCATCAACAAGGCAGTGGCGGGCGCGTTGCCGGAGCTGACCGAGAAACACCAGGTCCTGCATGCCTACGGCAAGAAGAACGAGGCGCCAGCACCGGCCCCGAATTACACTCCGCTGCCGTACATCGACGATATGGCCGGCGCGCTTGCCGTTGCGGATCTTATGATTTGCCGCTCCGGCGCGATGACGGTCGCTGAGGTAGCCGCCGCTGGCGTTCCTGCCATTTACGTGCCACTGCCAATCGGCAATGGTGAGCAGGCACTGAACTCCCGCGAGCTCGTTGAAGCCGGCGCTGCCGTGCAGATTGCCGACGCCGAACTCAACCCCCAGCGCTTGGTCTCCGAGGTCCGCGGCATTATGGAAGATGATGCTCGCTTAAAGGTAATGCGCACGGCCGCTGCGACGAACTCTGCTGGCGATGTTGCTAACACCATTGCGGACCGTATCGCCACCACCATCGAGCAAGCGCGCGCTTAAACCCTCGCGCAAGATCTTTGAAGCTGAAGGAATTTAAAGAAGATGACTGACTCTTATGACCTCACTCGCGTCCACATGGTGGGCATCGGCGGTTCTGGCATGTCTGGCCTGGCGCGCATCCTCGCCTCGCGCGGTGGCGTCGTTACCGGCTCCGACGTTAAGGAGTCCACGCCGGTGGAAATCCTGCGCACGATGGGCGTAAAGATTGCGGTAGGCCACGCGGCAGAAAATCTCGAGCTGGCGGGGGAGAAGCCGACTGTCGTAGTCACTTCTTTCGCAGCCATCCCGCAAGATAACCCGGAGCTGGTAGGTGCGCGGGAGGCCGGTATTCCGGTGATTCGCCGCTCCGACCTTCTCGCCGAGCTGATGGAGGGCCACCAGCAGGTGCTCCTCGCCGGTACGCATGGCAAGACTTCCACCACCTCGATGACCGTCTCCGCGATGCAGCAGGCAGGCTTGGACCCTTCCTTTGCCATTGGCGGCCAACTCAACCGCGCGGGCACCAACGCCCATGGCGGAACTGGCAACGCCTTTGTTGCCGAGGCCGATGAATCCGATGCTTCCTTGCTGCGCTATAGCCCTGAAGTCGCGGTGATTACCAACATCGAGCCGGACCACCTGGATTTCTTCCACAATGCTGAGGCCTATTACCGGGTCTTCGACGATTTCGCCGATCGCATCGTGCCGGGCGGTCACCTCGTCGTGTGCTTGGAGGATGAGCATGCGGCGCAGGCCGGTAAACGCGCCCTTGACCGCGGAATCAACGTTCTTGGCTACGGCAGCGCTCAAGCAGCCGCGCAGTATCCGGAGATTCCCTTGGCCGCTGAGGTAGTAGAAGAGCAGGTTTCTGTCATTGGCATGCAAGTCCGTGCACGCGTCACGCTGCCCGGTGGAAAGGCGGAAGAGCTCGCTTATGAGCTGCAGATTCCGGGGCATCACATGGTGCTTAACTCTTTAGCCTCGCTTATTGCGGGCGGCTTGGCCGGCGGCGATCTGGACGATCTCGCGGTGGGCCTTAGTGATTTCACCGGTGTGCGCCGTCGCTTCGAGTACCGCGGTACCGAGCACGAGGTGCGCGTCTTCGATGACTATGCCCACCACCCAACCGAGGTCACCGCAGTCCTCGGTGCTGCCCGCCAAAAGGTAGAGGCAGAAGGCAAGGGGGCGCGCGTTATCGCATGCTTCCAGCCGCACCTGTACTCCCGCACGACGGAATTCGACAAGGAGTTCGCTGCAGCACTCGCGCTTGCTGACGCCGCCGTTGTCCTCGACATCTACGGCGCTCGGGAGCAACCGGTGGAAGGCATTACCTCCCGCATCATCACCGACAAAATGCCGGAAGAGATGAAGGTCATTTTCGAACCGAACTTCTCGGAGGCGGCTCAAGATGTTGTGTCCCTGGTGCGCCCTGGCGATGTCGTACTCACCATCGGCGCGGGTTCAGTCACGATGCTGGCCGCGGAGATCCTCGATGAGCTGAAGGCGCTTAATGACTAAGAAGACAATTGCGGTTTCTCTCACGGGGCTCGTCGCGGTCGTTGTGCTGGCGGCAGTTGCCGTGTGGATGTTCCCCGTGTTCAAGGTTTCTTCCTTCGAGGTACATGGCATAAGCCACGTCGATGCAGCGCAGGTGGAAGAAGCCAGTGGTGTCGCTAAAGGCGAGAACCTAGTGCGGGTGGATGCCCGTGGAGCGGCGTCGGGAGTCGCGCGTTTGCCGTGGGTGAAGTCCGCGACCGTATCGCGCGCATTTCCGTCCACTTTGAGCGTGGAAATTACAGAACACGAGGTGGTGGCTTTCCGTGATAAGAACAAGCTTATCGACGCCGAGGGTGAAGAATTCGCCGAGGACACCCCGCCGGAGGGCGCAGTGGAAATTACCGGCAGCGCCGAGCCTGGCTCGGAGGAGATGAGTGATGCCGTGGAGGTAGTCGCCGCTTTGCCGCAGCCGGTGCGCGCACAGGTGAAGTCTCTCGAGGTTAAAAACGCGTATTCGATGACCTTCCACCTGAAGGATGACCGCAGCGTCTTCTGGGGTGCCTCGGAGGATAACGCCAATAAGGCTTTGGCCTTCGAGACGGTTTTGAAGATGGAAGGCGGGCAGTGGAATATTTCAAACCCCGAATTGGTAACCACGAAATAGCCGTCTGAATTTAACGCCCTGCGCAGAGCCCATCTTGGTCATACAGGTGGGGTGCGTGGGGCGTTTGTGATTTGAAAACCCGCACGTCAGCAACCCTAAACTACAACTTGAGGGTACCGACACGCGGCAAAATGTACGTGAAAAACTACGGCACTTCCATAAAGATGGAAATAACCGCGCGTGAGAAAAAAGTCGCGTGCAATAAAAATCCTCGTTTACGCACCAACAGTGAAAGGTGAGCACCCCTCACATGATCTCAACTAGCAATAACCTCGCGGAAATCAAGGTCGTCGGTGTCGGCGGCGGCGGCGTTAACGCCGTGAACCGCATGATCGAAGAAGGTCTGAAGGGCGTTCAGTTCGTCGCGATTAACACCGACTCCCAGGCGCTGATTTTCTCGGATGCTGACACCAAGCTCGATATCGGCCGCGAAGCCACTCGCGGTCTCGGCGCGGGCGCTAACCCGGAGGTCGGCAAGACCTCGGCAGAAGACCACAAGACTGAGATTGAGGATGCCCTGGAAGGCTCCGACATGGTCTTCGTTACCGCCGGCGAGGGTGGCGGCACTGGTACCGGCGCCGCTCCGGTCGTTGCTTCCATCGCGAAGAAGATGGGTGCGCTGACCGTCGGCGTTGTTACCCGTCCATTCAAGTTTGAGGGCGCACGCCGTACCCGCCAGGCAATGTCTGGCATCGAGGAGCTGCGCGACGTCTGCGACACGCTCATCGTTATCCCGAACGACCGCCTGATGCAGCTCGGTGGCGAAGAGCTGTCCATCGTCGAGGCATTCCGCGCAGCCGATGAGGTCCTCCACAACGGTGTCCAGGGTATTACGAACCTGATTACCATCCCGGGCATGATTAACGTCGACTTTGCCGACGTCCGCTCCGTCATGGCCGATGCCGGCTCCGCCCTCATGGGCATCGGCTCTGCACGCGGTGACAACCGTGCGCTCAATGCCGCTGAGCAGGCAATCAACTCCCCGCTGCTCGAGTCCACCATGGAAGGCGCAAAGGGTGTTCTGCTCTCCATCGCCGGCGGCTCTGATCTTGGTCTGCATGAGGTTAACGCCGCTGCATCCATGGTCGAGGAGCGCGCTGACGAAGACGCCAACATCATCTTCGGTACCATCATCGATGACAACCTGGGCGACGAAGTCCGCGTCACCATCATCGCCACCGGCTTTGATGCACAGGCCAACATGACCACCGCAGCTCAGCCGGCACAGTCCCAGCCACAGCAGCAGCGTCCGGGCTCCCTGTTCGATAACCGCCAGGAAACTTCGGCGCAGCAGTCGGCGCAACAGTCGGCACAACAGCAACCAATGCACCAGCAGCAACCGGTACAGCAGCAACCGCTGCAGCAGGAGCCAGTACAGCAGCAGCCGGTACAACAGCAACCGCGCTACGAGGAACCTGCGCAGCCGCGTTACGAGGAGCAGCCGGCTGAGACCTACCGTCCACGCCATTCCTCCAACGGTCTGTTCACCAGCTCCGATCGTTTTGCTCGTGAAGATCGCCGTGACGACTACCGCCTGTCCCGCCCTGCAGATCGTCGTGACGATCGTCGCCACGATGACGGCGATGACGATCTCGACGTGCCGTCCTTCATGCGTTAAAGCAGCGAAATAGTGCGCTAACCTGGAGTGCATGCCAGTAAACGAGGAAGCACCTAAACGCCCCGTTCGCATGGTCTTTACGACTCGTGCGGGCGGGGTTTCGTCATCGCCTTACGACTCTTTCAACCTAGGCGACCACGTCGGCGATGACCCGGCAAACGTCGCCCAAAACCGCGTCCGTCTCGCCAGAGTTCTCGGGCTCAATGAGATTGTGTGGATGGAACAACTCCACACCAACACTGTCACTCGCGTCGATCGTAGCCATGTTGGCACCCCAGTGGCGGCGACCGACGCAATCGTCACTACCGAAAAACGCTTAGGACTCGGAGTTCTGGTTGCTGATTGCACCCCCGTGTTGCTCAGCGACATCTCCGCCGGCGTTATCGCCGCTGCCCATGCCGGTCGGCTCGGCGCCCGCAACGGGATCATTCGCAACACGGTTACTACGATGTTCGAGCTGGGCGCGAGCCCCTCCAATATTCAAGTTCTTCTCGGCCCCGCCGCATCGGGACTGAACTATGAGGTGCCTGAGGCTATGGCAAACGACGTCGAGAAGCACTTGCCCGGGGCGAAGGCCCGCACAAAGAAGGGCACCTGGGGCGTCGACGTGCGCAAGGGCCTTGTCCGTCAGCTGATGGGGATGGGAATTACCAACATTGAAGCTGACCCTCGCTGCACCATCGAAGACAGCGACTTCTTTTCTTACCGCCGTGAAGGCACTACCGGACGCCAAGCCGGTGTTATTTGGTTGGAGGCATAAATGACACGCAAGCAGCAATTACAGGAAAACCTCGAGCGCACCCGCGCTGATATCGCAGAAATCGCCAAGAATGCCGGCCGTCCTGCACCCGAACTGCTGCCGGTGACCAAATTTCACCCGGCTGCTGACGTCGCGCTACTCGCCGAGCTTGGTATCACCGACGTCGCCGAGAACCGCGAACAAGAAGCCCGTGCCAAGGCGGCGGAGTTGCCGCAGATGCGTTTCCATATGATTGGCCAGATTCAGACGAAGAAGGCCAATCACGTCGCGCGGTGGGCACAAAGCGTGCATTCGTTGGATACGGAAAAGCTTGCGCGTGCGTTGAACCGGGGCGTCGGCAATGCTCTGCAAGCGGGCGAGCGCGAAGGAAAACTGCCGGTGTTCATCCAGCTCTCCCACGACGGAGATACTGCGCGCGGGGGAGTAGTCTATGCGGATGTCGATGTGCTTGTGGGCGTCGTGGAGGAGCTCGACAACCTCGAACTGCGCGGTTTCATGGTCGTTCCGCCCCTAGATGCGGAACCGGTCGAAGTTTTTGCCCGTGTTCGCAAGCTTTGTGACGAGGTGGGCAGCCGCCTTGGACGGAAGCTTTTGATGTCGGCGGGAATGAGCGCAGATATGGCTGCGGCGATTGCCGCGGGAAGCGATATCGTGCGTGTCGGAACCGGCATCATGGGACCCCGCCCAGTAGGTTAAGTGGCAACGCAAAAGCGCATTTCACGGGTGCAATTCACTGCTTTCACATGAGTAACATTTGCACCAAATAACATGCTCAACAATTAGGGTCAGAGGGAGACCAGAAATGTCATTGATTGATAGGACGAAAGAGTTCTTCGGACTGGGTCCGGTGGACATCGAAGCGGACGACGCATACTACGCAGACGAGCGCAGCTATGAGTCCAACGGCTCTGCTGCTTACGCGCCGCGCTCTTTCGAGCCGGCAGTGCAGGAGGAGTTCGTTCCGACTATCGTCGCGCTGTCCCTCGTTTCCTTCAACGATGCAGCCAAGGTTGGCGCACCGTTCCGTGATGGCGACGCCGTTGTCTTTGAGCTGACCGATGCGGACAAGGCGTCGGCAAAGCGCTTCATTGACTTCGCTGCTGGCCTGTGCTTCGGACTCGAAGGTCGCATGCTCAACCTGACCAAGGGTATGGACACCGACCGTCGCGTCTTCGCCATTGTGCCGAAGGATGCAGGAATCTCCACCCTGGAGCTCGAGCGCGCAGCGCACCTGCGTTAAACAGAAGCTTTTAAAGTAGCGCCGTCTTATCTTTCCTCTAAGTGTTGGTGGAGGAAGGGTAGGGCGGCGTTCGCCATTAGCGAGCCGAGTGCCGAACGCGGGGGTAGTTCATATAGGCTCGAGCAGGTGAGCATTATCGGATATAGTTTGTTGCTGCTTCTACGCATCTTCTCGTGGATTTTGGCCCTGCGAATCATCATCGAGATGATTCAGTCTTTCTCGCGCCAATTTAACCCACCGCGGTGGTTCATGGTGGTGGCAGAGCCGCTGTTTGTAGTTACTGACCCGCCAGTAAAGGCACTCCGCCGCGTGGTCCCGCCGCTGCGTCTGGGCGGTGTGGCACTGGACATGTCCATCCTTGTTTTGTTCCTGATTTTGATGCTCTTGCAACTGGTTGTTGTTGGAGTGTTCTTGTAGTGCGGGTGTATTAAAACCTCCCGTTAACGTTGAGACTGCGTGCAACGTTAGATAATGTGGGCTTTTGGATATAGTCTTTACTGATATTCCGTAAAATTAAACGCACAAGTTCTTTGTTAGCGCATCCTGTGTAGACACCTGAGTTCAGAATTTAGGTACTCTCGGGATACGTTTACATCTCCCAAAAACTCCGGACCCACCGGAGTTGCACCGACTCGAAGGGGAAGAGAAGTCAATGCCACTGTCACCAGCTGATGTTCACAACGTCGCTTTTAGCAAGCCGCCAATTGGCAAGCGTGGCTACAACGAGGATGAGGTCGACCAGTTCCTGGACCTCGTCGAGGACACCCTTGCCCAGCTGCAGGACGAGAATGATGACCTGCAGTCTCAGGTAGAGCAGCTGCAGTCCAAGGGCGGCGCTGGTGCTGTAGCGGGTGCCGCTGCAGGGTCCGCAGCTACTACGGGTGCAGACGAAGCTACCCTCCGTAAGGAGATCGAGTCCAAGCTGCGCGCTGAGTACGAGACCAAGCTTGCTGATTCCAAGAATGAAGTTGCCAAGGCTAAGGAAGAAGCAAAGCGCGCGCAGGAACAGGCAAAGAATGCTGAGTCCGCTAAGGCTCCGGCTGCTGCTTTCTCGAACAACGATGCTGAGCTGAAGGCTGCACGCGAGGACGCCGCAAAGGCAAAGCGCGAGCTCGAGGCAGCTCGTGCAGAGGCTACTCAGGCCAAGAAGGACCTCGAGGCTTCCAAGAAGGAGAACGAGGACCTGAAGAAGAACGCTGGCTCTGCAAAGACCGCAGCGGCTTCTGGTCTGGCTGGTGCAGGTGTTGGCGCTGCCGCAACCAAGGCTGCCGACGGCCTGGCTACCCCAGAGACCCACATGCAGGCAGCTCGCGTTCTGGGCTTGGCGCAGGAGATGGCAGACCGCCTGACCTCCGAGGCAAAGGCAGAGTCCGAGTCCATGCTCTCCGAGGCACGCACTGCCGCCGAGAAGCAGCTGACCGATGCTGATTCCCGCTCCAAGGCACAGCTCGCAGACGCTCAGCAGAAGTTTGACGCACAGCTCGCAGACGCTGATACTCGCTCCAAGAAGCTGGTTTCCGAGGCTGAGGCTAAGGCAAAGCAGACCGAGTCCGAGGCTAACTCCCACGCTGAGGCACAGATTCGCCAGGCAGAGGAGAAGGCTGCTGCCCTGCAGGCTGACGCTGAGAAGAAGCACACCGAGGTCATGAACACCGTCAAGCAGCAGCAGACGGCTCTTGAGGCTCGTATCGCTGAGCTGCGCACCTTCGAGCGCGAGTACCGCACCCGTCTGAAGACCCTGCTGGAGTCCCAGCTGGAGGAGCTTGAGACTCGCGGCACCGCTGCTCCTAACGGCGAGGCTGGCAAGTAAAAGCTATTTATAAAGCGCCCTTCCGAGTAACCGGGAGGGCGCTTTTTCTGGAGGTTTAAATGCTTGTTGCAGCACTCGTCTTGGCGTTCGTGGCTTTTCTAGCTCTCGTCAACTTCATTCTGACTGCAGCTGATTGGTCGCTGTATCTTCTCTTCGCTTCTGCCGGCCTAGGCATGGTGCTGTTCGTGATAGACGGTCTACGCAAGCGCAAACCTGATCTTGCGCAGGACGAGGAGGCAGGGGAGTACGAGGCAGGGGAGTACCCTGCCTCCTAGGTTGTGGCGCATGGCCCTGACATTGCATTGCGTATAGTCGTGGTTGTTGCCTTTTTGCTAGCCGCGCTGCCAGCGCACCTTTCCATCGACCCTGGCTAACCTACCGCGTAACGGCGGGGCGTTAGGGTCGTCCTCGTTCACGCCGTTGTGGTAATGACACAAAGTCGCAAGATTTGCCATGTTCGTTGGGCCTCCCTGCGACCAGGCGTTTAAGTGATGCACCTGACTAGTATCTGCCGGGTGATTACAACCTGGCCAAGCACAGGTGGGATTTTCCGCTCCCGCCATCAGTCTTTGCTTGTGGTTGGCAAAGCGCTTCGTGCGATAGAGATTCACTGGCCCCTCATGTGGATGCACGAGTGTGGCGAAGTCAAGGCACGAGTCCAGTGCTCTTCTCACGAACTCCGCGCCGGACATGACGGCGCCGTTTGTCATCTGCAGGCTTATCTCCTCGCCGTCGCCCTGCAAGATCTTCGCCAGCGCCGGCAGTTGGACGATAACGTTGGTATGCACTCGCGGCCTACCCCTGGCTGCGCTAGGCACTACACTTGAATTGTCTGCAGCGGGGAAGAAGAGCTTTTCCAAAGATTCCAGCGGGGAGGCAGAGTCGATAGCTGCATACATATCCGCGATGAGAGTCGATGGGCCGGTAATTGCTAAAGTCCACGGCTTATCCTTGCGGCGATAAAGCTTTACTCCTTGCTCTGGCTCGCGCTCGCTATTGAGCGCCTTCAGCTTTTTCTTCGCTAGCTGCTCCATCGCGAGGGTATCGGCCTTGGTATTGCACAGTTCCTCGCGCATCTGCCACGCTGCACGTTGGGTCTTCGCGCGCATTGCGTAGCGTTCGATAACTTCGATTGTGGGCAGGGAATGACCAAGCCTTTGCGCCGCGGCCACGGAATCGCGTTGCCGGCGGGTGAAAGCGGTGTGGCCAAAGTAGACGTCGTAAAGCGCGAGCAATTGCTGTGCCGTTTTATCCGGCGCGCCAGCCGAAATCAAAGCCTTTTCAGACAGCCCTGCGCACCCAGCCACGATGTCCATGCCTGGGCGTATTGCCGCTAAGAATGCCTGAAGTGAAGTCATAAACCCCACCCTAAAAAGCCCTATCGACAAGGCTCAAGGGGCATTTTTCAACCTGTGGATAACTTTGTCTCAACCGACTCATTGATATCCATTTGCACCACTCGGGAACCTCGGCCTGTGAAAAGTTGACGCCGTGGGTATAATTTCCTCACGTATGCAATGATCCGGCCATCACCGGGGAGCATCTCGGAAGAACCTAAGCCACAGAGCTTAAAAGTAGAACCGAGCGGGTAGGACCGAAATCTCCTTCACCGAAACGAAGCGGGCGTATTTTCGCGCCAAGCAGGGTGGTACCGCGAGCCGCAAGGCGCGTCCCTGCACCAGCACTCGAGTGAAGGAAGATTAATGAGCGAAAACGTAGGCGGTGTCTACCCCAAGGTAGACATGACCGGTGGTTCCACCCGTTTCCCCGACATGGAGGAAATCGTCCAGAAGTTCTGGAAGGAAGACGATACCTTCAAAGCCAGCTTGGACCAGACCAAGGATTGTCCTGAGTACATCTTCTATGATGGCCCTCCCTTTGCGAACGGCCTGCCACACTACGGTCACCTCCTGACCGGCTACGTTAAGGACATCGTCCCTCGTTACCGCACGATGGCGGGCAATTATGTGCCACGTATCTTCGGTTGGGATACCCACGGCCTGCCGGCTGAGTTGGAGGCGGAAAAGCAGCTGGGCATCACGGACAAGGCTCAGATTCAGGACATGGGTCTAGCCAAGTTCAATGAGTACTGCGAGAAGTCCGTTATGCAGTATGCAGATGAGTGGGAAGACTATGTCAACCGCCAGGCACGCTGGGTTGATTTCGAGAACGGCTACAAGACGCTCGACATCAACTACATGGAATCTGTTATGTGGGCTTTCAAGGAGCTCTACGATAAGGGCCTTATCTACCAGGGCTTCCGTGTGCTTCCTTATTCCTGGGCGGAGCATACTTCGCTGTCTAACCAGGAAACTCGCCTGGATGATTCTTATAAGATGCGCCAAGATCCGACGCTGACGGTGACTTTCCCGGTTACTGGTGCGAAGGCTGATTCGGCGGCCGCGGAGACGCTTTCCGCACATCCTGCGCTTGCCGACGCCTCCTTCCTCGCTTGGACCACGACACCTTGGACTTTGCCGTCGAATGCTGCATTGGCGGTCCACCCTGAGGTTAACTATGTCCTGTTCAAAGCCACGGATGGCGACTTCGCGGGCCACACGTTCATCATGGCCGAGGCTTTGACGGCGACGTTGGCCAAGGAACTCGGCGAGGCAGAAGTCCTCGAAACTTTCCAGGGCAATGAGTTGGAAGGCTTTACCTACCAGCCGATCTTCGGTTTCTTCCCAGAGCTGGAGAACGCCTACCAGGTCATTCTTGCAGACTACGTCACCACTGAAGACGGCACCGGCGTGGTTCACCAGGCTCCAGCCTTTGGTGAGGACGATATGTTGACCTGCCAGAAGTACGGCATCGAACTTGCCATCCCAGTGGATGAGGACGGCGAGTTTACCTCGCAGGTTCCGCCGTATGAGGGCCAGTTGGTCTTCGATGCGAACAAGGACATCATCAAGGATCTTAAAGCTGCTGGCCGCGTGGTTCGCCACGTGACGATTGAGCACTCCTACCCGCACTCTTGGCGTTCGGGCGAGCCTTTAATTTACAAGGCAATGCCGGCGTGGTTTGTGAAGGTGACCGAGTTCCGTGACCGCATGGTGGAGCTAAACCACAACGAAATCGAGTGGTTGCCGGAGCATATCCGCGATGGCCAGTTCGGTAAGTGGCTGGAAGGCGCACGAGACTGGAACATCTCTCGTACTCGCTACTGGGGTGCACCGATTCCGGCGTGGGTTTCCGATAACCCAGACTACCCGCGCGTTGATGTCTACGGTTCTTTGGATGAGCTGGAGGCAGACTTCGGCGTGCGTCCTACCTCCTTGCACCGCCCATACATCGATGAGTTGACCCGCCCGAACCCGGATGACCCGACGGGCAAGTCCATGATGGTTCGTGTACCGGACGTGCTGGATTGCTGGTTTGAGTCTGGTTCGATGCCGTTTGCGCAAAAGCACTACCCGTTTGAGAACAAAGAGTGGTTCGAGACGCATTCGCCGTCTGACTTCATCGTGGAGTACTCGGGCCAGACGCGTGGTTGGTTCTACGTGATGCACGTACTGTCTACGGCGCTGTTTGACCGTCCGGCGTATAAGAAGGTCGTCGCTCACGGCATCGTCTTGGGCAATGATGGTCTGAAGATGTCGAAGTCTAAGGGCAACTACCCGAACGTCAACGAGGTATTTGACCGCGATGGCTCGGATGCGATGCGCTGGTTCTTGATGTCCAGCCCGATTCTGCGCGGCGGCAATCTGATCGTCACGGAGCAAGGCATCCGCGAGGGCGTGCGCCAGGCTATCTTGCCGATCTGGAATGCGTATACCTTCCTGCAGCTCTACGCGAGCCGCGAGGCGAAGTTCGATGTCACTTCAGGCAATGTTCTTGACCGCTACATCCTGGCTAAGACCCATGACTTGGTGGAGCATACCGATGCGGCGCTGGCGAATACTGACATCGCTGCGGCGACGGAGGAGGTGCGTCACTTCGCGGACGTGCTGACCAACTGGTACGTGCGTCGCTCGCGTGACCGCTTCTGGTCGGGCGAGGAAGAGCACGCAGAGGCCTTTAACACCCTCTACACCGTGCTGGAGACTGTCACCCGCGTGGTGGCTCCGCTGCTACCGCACGTGGCTGAGGTCATCTACCGTGGCTTGACCGGCGAGCGCTCCGTGCACCTGGCTAGCTACCCGAAGGCTGAGGATTACCCGGCTGATGCGGAGTTGGTTTCCGCGATGGACGCGGTGCGTGCGGTAGCTTCCGCGGCATCGAGTGTGCGTAAGTCCAACAAGCTTCGTAACCGCCTGCCGCTGCCGAAGCTGACCGTGGCCATGGCTGATTCCGCGCAGCTCGCTGACTTTGCGGACATCATCCGCGATGAGGTCAATGTGAAGGATGTCGTTTTGACCGACGACGTCGATTCCGTGGGCACCTTCGAAGTTGTCTGTAATGCAAAGGTCGCGGGTCCGCGCTTGGGCAAGGACGTCCAGCGCGCAATCAAGAACCTGAAGGTGGGTAATTACGAGCGCCGTGGTGACGAGGTTGTCGTTGACGGCGATATCGTTCTGGGCGCTGATGAGTACACCGAGCGTCTGCAGGCGGCGAACCCGGCATCGACGGCGCGTATCGACGGCGTCGATGGCCTCGTGGTCTTGGACACCGAGGTGACCGAGGAGCTCGAGGCAGAAGGCTGGGCCGCCGACGTCATCCGCGGCCTGCAGGATGCCCGCAAAGCCGAGGATTTCGAGGTCTATGACCGTATCAGCGTGGTCCTGTCCGTTCCGGCCGAGAAGGAAGAATGGGCACAGCGTCACGCGGAGCACATTGCGTCCGAGGTTCTGGCCACCGAGTTCAATGTGGTTACCGAGCCTCTCGAAGGTCACAAGGTGGTCAAGGACGTTACCGCGACCGTCGCGCGCACGAACGTATAGACACCTGGATGTCAGAGCGTAAGTGAATAATGCCCGGAAGGAGATAGTGTCTCCTTCCGGGCACGCTTATGGCCAGTTACCTGGGTATTTTTCTGTGTAGATTTGCAGGTATGCGAATCGAACACATGGCCATGTACGTACAGGGCTAAAGACCTATTTTCTGAGTTTCGAAGACGGTGCCCGTTTCGAAATCATGGCGCGACCAGGCCATGAAAAGCGGCTAGCTTTGGCTGGGTGGAATCATTTGGCATTGTCTGTGGGTAGCCGCGAGAAGGTAAATCGTCTCGCGGCGTATGGATACTATGAATTCGCCTTTCTTGATGCGGAGGTGACTGTTTAGGCCACAGTGCGCAAAGTCAGCGCTGTGCGCCGGGCAGGTGCGCGCGCCAGGCAATAGTGACGTTGATTAGACACAAAATGGCCAAAATGCTGCCGATGATGAAAAGCTTCGTAAATCCGATGTAGGCCGATAGTGCGCTAAACGCCATAGGGATGAAGAAGCCGGTATAGGAGATGGAGTAGTACACGGCGGTGAGGCCTGCCAGCTCCTCTTCACCGGCGATCCGCTGGACCTCGGAGAGTCCGGCGACAAGGGCGAGGCCGTAGCCAGCGCCCATCGTGGCGGCAGCGGCGATGCCCAAAGGCAGCGACAACGTCTGCGCTGCGAAGGCCGCGACGAAAGCCCCGAGCGTAATAACCGCCATGGCGATGGCGGATGCTCGGGCGGACTTATGGGTATCGATGAGGCGTCCGAGCATTTGCACGCCAACGCCGCAGCCTAAAGTAATGACGGTCATGAGGCCGGAGAACGCAATGGGCGTTTGCCCCGCAGACGTGGCGAGCAACTGCGGGAGCAAGGCATAGGCGGCACCGGCACATCCGAATACCCACGGGGCAACGGGAACGACCACGCGCAGGAAGCGCTTGTGAGCGGCGGCCGGGATATGCAGCATTTCGAGCATCTCGCGAACCTTCAGCTCCAAGATGGTGGTCTTTACCGTGCCGCGGCGTGGCTCACGAGTTTCCGGAGTATACGTCAGCCAAACCGCAGTCGCGAGAGTCAGCAGAATGTGCAGGATATAAGCTAAGTGCGTGGGCCAAGGGCCCCATTGCGCCAGTACCGAGGCAATTCCGGCGCCCACCAAGAATCCGACGGTAAGGCACAGTGAAGCTTTTCTTGCACCGGCCGCGGGGTCCCCTCCAGCCCGGGAGACAAGCTCGGTAATCCACGTGGAACCCACCGCCATAACAAGGCCCAGCGCCATGCCACACAGCACGCGACCTAGCGCGATGATAAGCGGTTCATGCGGAGCGATGGACAGCAGGAAAGACCCCAGCAGCGATAAAGGCGCGGCCGGCAGGAGAGTGGGCTTGCGGCCGATGAGGTCGGATAGCGGGCCTCCCACAAGCAACGCGGGGACGATTCCCAAGACATATGCCGCGAGCAAACCATTTACGGTCACCTGTGAAAAGTGCGAAGTCTCGCGGTACATCACCAACAATGGGGTGAACTCGTTGCCGCCCCACGCGACCGCCACCATTGAACCGGCGACGGGAAACCACGAATGAGGCCTAAACGAAGGCAACACCTCCGGCGCCGGCGATACGCTAGGCACGGACTCAGTCGCGGGCACATGGGAAAGCGACGATGCGGATGTTGAGGTTTGAGCGGTCACAGTTGATTCCTAGAAGTAGTCAGGTGGTCTTCGAGTTCAGTGAGGTAGGTGGAGTAGTTGCCGTGGCGGAGGGCTTCGGCAAGCAGGCGGTGCTGGGCGACGAAGCCACGCGCTCGCTCCACATTGCGGCCAATTGCCGTGGCTGTGAAGCGCTGCTGACGCTCGCGCAGCGTGTGACCGAGATGGGCAAGCAGGCTATTGCCGCCGTTGTCCATGATGGTCTGGTGGAAACGCGCATCGAGGTGGGCGTATGTGCGCAGGTCACCGGCGTTGAGCGCGGCGTCTTGTTCCGCGATGGTCGCATCGAGGCAATCAGCAATGACGGCGCGCTCTGCGGCGGGGAGGGCGCAGATATGGCGGGCGGAGTGGGCGTCGACAAGCAGGCGCGCCTCGTAGACCTCGCGAATCTCGCGCGGGCTGATCGGGACCACCAGCGCGCCGCGTTTGGGATAGAGCTTCAAAAAGCCCTCAACTTCCAAGCGGAGGAAGGCCTCGCGCATGGGAGTCCTGCTCATCCCGAGCTCTGAAGCGATGACTGCCTCGGAGAGCATCTCGGATTCGGCAATGTCACCTTCGATGATTGCACGCTTGACCCATTCATAGGCGCGCTCGGCGGCTGGCGTACTTGCATTCGACATGCATTCATCTTGCATACAAGCCACGGGCGTTGTCTAAAAAATCGTGCTATTAGTGAGGCGGTGATCACCTTCGTGCTTTATGAGATCTGCAAGACTTTTCGCGTGTTTTCTATGCTAGAAAGCTGGGCAGTGCATGACATTTAGGACGCATGTTCTAAAATGGGGCGCATGCAGCGTTGGGTTTTACACATCGACATGGACGCTTTCTTCGCGTCCGTCGAGCAGCTGACCCGGCCGACGTTGCGTGGGCGCCCGGTGCTGGTCGCGGGCGTCGGCGGGCGCGGCGTCGTGGCGGGCGCATCCTACGAGGCCCGCGCGTTTGGCGCCCACTCAGCCATGCCCACTTTCCGCGCCCAGCAGCTGGTTGGCCTGCGCGGAGTGGTGGTGCAGCCGCGGCACGTGGTGTACTCGGCGGCGTCGAAAAGAGTGTTTAAGATTCTCGCGGAACACGTGGGAGTTATAGAGCAGCTTTCCGTTGATGAGGCCTTTATGGAGCCTGAAGCTTTGATCGGCGCGAGCCCAGAAGAAGTAAAAGAATGGGCAGATAACCTGCGGGAGCTGATTCGTGCGGAGACTGGCCTGCCGAGTTCGATTGGGGCGGGTTCGGGTAAGCAATTTGCCAAGATTGGTTCCGGGGAGGCCAAACCGGACGGCACGTTTGTGATTCCAGCGGAAAAACAGTTGGAGATTCTCCACCCCATGCCGGTGGGAAAGTTGTGGGGCGTGGGGCCTGTGACGAGGACGAAGCTCGCGGCTATCGGTGTGGAGACCATCGGGCAGCTGGCGGCGATGTCGCAAAAGGAAGTGGAGATTTCTTTAGGCGCGACGATTGGTGTGGGTTTGTGGAAGCTCGCTCAAGGCATCGACGACAGGGCGGTGGCCCCGCGCGCAGTGGCCAAGCAGATTTCCACGGAGCATACCTACCCTAAGGATTTGCTTACGGTAGCGGAGGTAGACGCTGCGATTGTGAGGGCGGCGGAGGGCGCGCATCGGCGCTTGCTTCGCGACGGCCGCGGTGCCCGCACCGTCTCCGTCAAACTGCGGATGGCAGATTTCCACATCGAATCGCGCTCGGCCACGCTTCCTTATGCCACGGATGATGTGGAAACCTTAAAAGCAACGGCATTCAAGCTCGCGCGCTATCCCGATGAGCTTGGCCCGATTCGTTTGGTGGGCGTGAGCTATTCGGGCTTGGAGGCCGCGCGCCAAGACGTACTCTTTCCTGAGCTGGACCGCGTGGTGGTGCGCCCGCCGAGTAAAGCGGACGATGACTACGAGGCCGGAGTTTCGGACAACGCACTTGATGAGGGGCGCGTGGAAGTAAGCATCGAGGACGAACCCGATAGCACGTGGCGGGCAACGCAAGACGTTTATCATCCCGATTATGGCCACGGCTGGATTCAGGGCGCCGGTCACGGTGTGGTCAGCGTGCGGTTTGAAACGCGTGCGACAGGCCCCGGCCGCACCAAATCCTTTGCTGCTGATGATCCGGATCTAATTCCCGGGGACCCACTTGATTCTTTGGCATGGCCGGAGTGGTTTGTGCAGGACGCTGATCCGGATGCTGAACCAGGCACTGAGTCAGGCGCTGTGTAAAGCTAGCGCGAGTATTGTTTCGGCGCTGCTTTGGCGGCGAAAACTTCGGAGACGGAGGTGCCGGTGGCGAGGGCGGCGGCGAGAAGGATTCGCGCTTGACCGGGGCGGAAAGCGCCAGCACTAACCGCGCCTTTATCGGCAAGCGTTGCACCACCACCGGAGCCGCCGTAGGCGAGGGAAGTAGTGCCGTAGGGCACGCGGGTGCTGATGGCAACGGGAAGGCCTGCTTCGAGTGCGCGCGCTACGCCTTCGCCCATACCTTCGCCCATGTTTCCGGAACCGAGCGCCTCGATGACGAGGCCCGAAAAGTGGGGAATGGCGGCGTCGACAAGCGTGGCGTCAGCGCCGGGGTACGCGGCAAGGATGGCAACCGGGTGTGGTGCGAGTGGGGCAGGCGGTAGGGGAAAGAGATTGGATTCGCCAACGGGCATCGATTCAAAGCCGTTGAGATGAAAGGTGTGGTTCTTGCGTGCCCCGCGCGCCGGGATGGTCATGCCTCCGAACTGGATATAAACGCCGGGGTTTCCTTGCTCGATGAGGCGCAGGCTGTCGTGGAGGTTGCGCGGACCGTCGCCTCCGGGATGATCGAAAGACCGCTGCGCGCCTGTGAGAACAACGGGCTTTGTGCCCGGATCAAAAATGGAAAGCGCCATGGCGGTTTCTTCCATGGAATCCGTGCCATGGGTGATGAGGATGCCGTCGATGTCGGTGCGGGTGAGTTGCACGTGGACGGTGCCGAGCAGCTCATCGAGATCCGCCAAGGTGATGGAGCTGGAGTCGAGTTGGCGGAATTCGATGACTTCAATGTCTGCCGAAAGGCTACGGGCCAGTTCCTGGCCGGTGACTGTTGGAATGAGCGAGCCGTCCGCGGCCGCGGTGCAGGCGATGGTGCCGCCGGTGGCGATAAGCGCGATAGTCATGGACTCCACCCTAGCGATTAGCGGCGGGGTATTAGTAGCGAAAAAGATGGTGTTGGCGGGCGCGGGGCGCACGGAAATGGAAGTGGCGTGGGTAATGTGGTGTGAAGAAAAGCGACAATTATCGCGCGCTAAGATGCGAAGTCGCGCCACCCAACGTGAGGAGAAAAAGTGAAGTTCACCAAGCTCGGGGCCGCTCTCATGGCCGTTAGTGCTGCTACCGCTTTGGCTGCCTGCTCTTCTTCCGATGAAGCTGACAAGGCTAAACCATCATCTGCTGAGAAGTCCTCGAGTGCAGAGGAGACCTCAATTGCCTCCACTGAGATTCCGGATGCAGCTGCCCTCAACGCCATCCTGACCAAGGCCACCGACCCGAACGTGCCGGTCGAGGAAAAGACCAAGACCGTGCAAGGCTCCGAGGAGGCGTCAGAGCTTTTCGACGTCATGGCAGCCTCCCAGGCAGAGTCCGGCGCAGTTTTTGAGGTCGTCGACCCAGTGCTGCCGGGCTACAGCCCAGAATCCGCGCTGGCTACCGTTAACTTCTCTACCCCGGACGGCCAGGGCCAGACCGCAGACCAGGTTGAGTTTGTCTTTGAAAACGGCGACTGGAAGTTGTCGAAGAACTGGGCCTGCATCCTGGTTTCCAACATCGTACCGCCAGAGCAAGTCCCGCCGATGTGCGCGGATACCGCAGGCGGCGCTGCAGGTGCGCCGGCAGAAAGCGCTCCGGCAGAGCAGCCAGCAGAGGGCGCTCCGGCAGAACAACCCGCCGAGCAGCCGGCAGAAGGTGCGCCAGCCGAGCAGCCGGCGCAGTAACAAGCGAACAAGCGCTAGAAAAGAAGAGCTAAAACTCGAAGCCGGGAACTACTTAGCTGGGGAGAACTTCAGATCTGTGGTGGTGGACTGCACCACGCGCAGGTCGGAGGAGTCGGCGCCGTAGGTGATTTTGGTGTCGATGGCCACCTCGCCGTCGGTTGGCAGCGGCTGCGATAGGTCCACGGTCAGCTGGCCAGAGGAATCGGTTGTGGAGTCCATGACCTTGAGCTCTTTATCAGCCAGCTCCGTGCCCGCGGCTTGCCCCTCGAAAGACAGCGCGCCCAGGGATGGGCGCTGCTTTACAGAAACACTGAGCTTGACGACGTCGCCGTCCTGCTCATCCAGCGTATAAGTTGCGGTTTGCAGCAAAGTGGACTCGCCGGCCACGCGGGATTCCACTGACCACTTTGCGCCCTTGCCGATTTCCTCGTCCGGGAAGACTACAGGTAGGGAAGTCAGCTTCATGATGGCCTGTTCAGTAATGCCACGGGCCTCGTCGGTGCCGTCTTGTGGCGCGGCCAAGCGCAGCGAAGACATCTGGCCCGAGTCCTCGGCACGCCAGCCAAACTGGAATCCCTCGCCGGAGGAAGCATCAGCATCCCCGGAGTATTCCGGCGTGCCGCTGGTGGCAAAAACGTTGCGGGTAGCAGGCAGCTGGCCCTCGACGTTCTCGGTAGCCTCATCGACGCTGGCCTCTAGCGGCAGCGTCGTGGTGGCCGCCTTAATCTTGGAGGCATTGAAGTCCTTGGCCGCAGAAGACTTCATCAGGTCCTGGCTAAAGCCCTCGGTTACGGAATAGGTGACTTTCTGCTCGGCATCGATGTCGTGGTAGGAAAGCACCCGCTTTTCTCCGCTGCCTGCGGATTCGACGGTGATGCGCGGGGCGTCGATTGGCAGGCCCACCGGCTGCTCAACGGTTGGCGCAGGCTTTTCATAGGAGCAGGCGCTAAGCGGTGAGGCGGCGAGCGCGAGGACAGAAACGGTGGCTAAAGCTTTAACACGGAACACAGCATTCCAAATTACCGGAAGCGGGTGTTTAGAATGACTTGGGTGAGTCAAAAAAGAAGGAGTTTCGTTGGGCTGATGGCCGCGGTAGTTACCGCGGTGGCCGTCATTGACCAAGCAGTAAAGCAAATAATGCTGTCCATCCTCACTGAGGGGGAGCCGATGAATGTTATCGGCGGATGGTTCCGCTTCTACCTTCTGTTTAACCCCGGCGCGGCCTTTTCTATGGGCGGCGAGGGCAGTACTTGGCTGTTTACCACCATTCAGCTGGCATTCGTCGTGGGCGTGGCTATCGCGGCGCCGCGGATGAAGGACAAATGGCAGGCCGTGGGCTTAGCCATGATCGCCGGCGGCGCGCTGGGTAACCTCATCGACCGCCTCTTCCGCGAGCCGGGCTTTTGGTTTGGTCATGTAGTGGATTACGTCTCCGTGGGACGGTTCGCAGTATTTAATCTGGCGGATGCCTCGATTACCTGCGGCGTAGCGGTATTCATTGTGGCGATGTTGCTGGAAGATACAAAGAAGCAAGCAGAAAAGGCAGGTGGCGATGCGCGAGAGTCGTAGGCTTCCGATTCCAGAAGGCCTTGAGGGCATGCGTGCCGACGCCGCCTTGGCCAAGCTCATCGGTATCTCCCGGGCAAAGGCTGCGGATTTGTGCATGGCTGGCGACGTCGAGATGGACGGTGCTGCGGTAGCCAAGTCCGACCGCTTGGAGGCAGGCGGCTGGATTGACGTCATGATGCCTGCACCGGAGGAGCCGCTGATTCCGAAGGAAGAACTCGTCGAGGGCATGGATGTGCTCTATGCCGATGACGATGTCATTTGCGTGCACAAGCCGGTGGGCGTGGCGGCGCATCCGACGCTGGGCTGGGAAGGCCCCACAGTCATCGGCGGTTTGCGCGCGGCGGGCTACCAGCTTGCCGACGCCGGGCCTACCGAACGCAAGGGCATCGTCCACCGCCTTGACGTCGGCACCTCGGGCGTGATGGTGGTGGCCGCAAGTGAGCGCGCCTATTCGCAGCTGAAGGCAGCGTTTAAAGAACGCACCGTGACCAAGACCTATCACGCGGTGGTCCAGGGCCTGCCGGACCCGATTGTGGGAACCATCGATGCGCCGATTGGCCGCCATCCCTCCTCCGGCTGGAAGTTTGCGGTGGTAGGCGATGGCAAGCACGCCGTGACCCACTACAAGCTACTTGAAGCCTTTCGCGAGGCCAGCCTGCTCGAGGTACACCTAGAAACTGGGCGCACCCACCAGATTCGCGTGCACATGGCGGCAACGGGGCATCCCTGCGTGGGCGATCCCATGTATGGCTGCGATCCGAACCTGGCCAAGCGCCTGCGGCTGGTTAGGCAGTGGCTGCATGCGGTGACGTTGGGCTTTGCCCACCCGGGAACGGGCAAGTACTTCGAGGTGTCGGCGCCGTATCCGGATGATCTGCGCTTTGCGCTGGAGGAACTACGCGGATGAGGCATCCACCGGAGATTTATCGGCGGCGTCGGATAGCAGCGGGCGTTATGGCAGTAATGTTTGTTCTATTCATCCTGCTGTGCTTTGGGCTTTTCGGTACCAAGTCGACGGTGGCTCTGCAGGGGGATCAGCTAGGCCCCGATAATGAGTCGCGGGAGGAATACATAGCGCGGGCGGCAGATGCGCTTGCTGCTGCCGATGAACCGTCATATGCGTTGGTCAGCTTTGACGAGTCATTGAACTCGCAGCAGGTCGCCGCTCTGGCGCAGCCGGCCCCGCGCATGAGCGCCATCATCTTAGGGATGGCGGCACCTTTGGCAGTGCCGGAGCCTACTGCAGGAGCAGACCGCGCTGGCGTTATCGATACGGAGATAAAGCGCCTGCGCGATTCCTATGCGGGAGTAGGCCAAGCGAATGTGCCGTCGAAGGTGGATGCGGTCATCGTCTGGGCTGATGGCGATAGCCTGCGCGAGATTGCCGGTAACGAGTTGGTTGCTGCAGTAGAACCCGCGCCTGCCGACGCCGCCTGGGGCAGCTTTGGCGTCCGGCCCCTAAATTCCTTGCAGTACTAGTGCATGCTCAAGCACGGGCTCTCGCGAAAGGGCTCGCAAAAGAACCGGAAGAAGGAACACAGAAGAGGATAAAGATGCGCATTTTTGCCGATACCAGCGCCTGGATGCCGAACTACCGCTTTGCCTATATTGCCGTGTGGGTGGGGCTGGTGTTCTGTCTTATTGGGCTGGTGTTTCTGTTTTTTACTTCCGGTGAGCCGCTTTCGATTGGCATCTGTGCCTTCGTGGCCGTCTATTGCTTGTTTATGATTTTTCAGATGCCGCGCTGGGCGCTTGATGCGCGGGAAGAAAAAGAAAGGCGCCGCCGAGCAAAGGCAGCGCGGAAAGAGATGCGTTAGCGGGCGCGGCGTCGGGAAGCGCGGCGCGTGCGGACCAGATCCGCGAGGTAGATGATAACCGCCACCCAGATGATGCCAAAGCCAATCCAGCGGGCGGTGGACATGTGCTCGTGATTGACAAACAGTGCCCAGAGCATCTGCATGATAGGGGTCATGTACTGCAGCATGCCCACTGTGGCCAGCGGTAGCTGTTTGGCGCCCTTGGCAAAGCACAGCAGCGGCAAAGCGGTGATCAGGCCGGAGGCAATCAGAAGCACAATGTGGCTGGGGCCTTCGCTGGCAAATGTGGATTGGCCTTGGAAGGTTAGCCAGACCAGATAGCCGATTGCCACCGGCAGCATCGCGATGGTCTCCGCCGCCACCGAACCAGTAGAGGAGACGTGGATGCGCTTTTTCATAAGGCCGTAGATGCCAAAGCTAAACGCCAAAGCCAGGGAGATATACGGTGCCTGGCCGGTCATAAACGTCAGCCAGATAACGGCGATGAAGGCCACTCCAACCGATGCCGCCTGCGCCTTGTTGAGCGTTTCCTTCAAGAAGATGATGCCGAGCGCCACCGAAACAAGCGGGTTGATGAAGTAGCCCAGCGCGGCGTCGGCAACATGCCCGGAGTTAATCGCAATGACGTAAGTGCCCCAGTTGACCGTAATGGCCACACCACACGCGAGCATCCATCCCCACGTGCGTGCGCTAAACGCCCGTAACTCGCGCCAACCGCCGGTGAGGAAAAGGAAACCGGTAACCAGCACGGCAGTCCACACGATGCGGTGCGCCAGAATCTCCAGCGGGCTCGCTGGCAGCAAAAGCGGGAAGAAAGCGGGGAAGAAGCCCCACATGAGATAGGCAGCAATGGTGTAAATCATCGGGAAATAATGTACTCGTTGGCAGCCGAAACTGCGAAGAATTCTTGTCAGTATTTTCGGCGCGGCGTCGGGGTTTGACGCGCCCGCTAAACTAACCCGCATGGCGAAAAACTCCTCCTTTGTTCACCTTCACAATCACACCGAGTTCTCGATGTTGGACGGCATGGCCAAGGTGGACATGCTCGCCGATGAGGTGGTGCGCCAGGAGATGCCGGCCGTGGGCATGACCGACCACGGCAATATGTATGGCTCTAACGCTTTCTATAAGAGGATGACCAGCGCGGGTGTGAAACCCATCATCGGCATTGAGGCCTACATGGCGCCGGAGTCCCGCTTTAACAAAAAGCGCGTGCTGTGGGGCACTCCTGATCAAAAGCGCGACGACGTCTCCGCATCGGGTGCTTACCTGCACCAAACCATGCTGGCGGAAAACGCGACGGGCCTGAAAAACCTGTTCAAGCTTTCCTCGCTGGCTTCTTATGAGGGCCAATTGGGTAAGTGGCCGCGTATGGATGCCGAGCTCATCGCAGAGCATGCAGAAGGCATCATCGCCACCACCGGCTGCCCGTCTGGCGACGTCCAGACTCGCCTGCGCTTAGGGCAGTTCGACGAGGCGCTGGAGGCTGCGGCGATGTGGCAGGACATCTATGGCAAGGACAACTTCTTCTTGGAGCTCATGGACCACGGGCTCGACATCGAGAAGCGCACGCGTGACGGCCTGTTGGAAATCGGCCGCAAACTGGACTTGCCGCCGCTTGTTACCAATGACTGCCACTACGTGCTGGAAAGCCAGGCGCCCTCGCATGAGGCAATGCTGTGTGTGCAGACCGGCAAGACCTTCATGGACCCGGATCGCTTCAAGTTTGACGGCACCGGTTACTACATCAAATCCGCAGCGCAGATGCGTGAGATCTGGGATGACATGATTCCAGACGGCTGCGATAACACCCTGTGGATCGCCGAACGCGTACAGGACTACGGCGAGATTTGGGAGGAGCATACCCACGACCGCATGCCGATTGCGGACGTGCCGGAAGGTCACACGCCAACTTCCTGGCTGACCCACGAGGTGATGGAGGGCCTGCAGGATCGCTTCCCGGGCAAGGAGGTGCCGGAGGAGTACGTGAAGCGCGCTGAGTATGAAATCAGCGTCATCGATATGAAGGGTTATCCTTCCTACTTCCTCATCGTGGCCGAGCTCATCAAGCATGCGCGATCCGTGGGCATTCGCGTGGGGCCGGGGCGTGGTTCCGCGGCAGGTGCGCTGGTGGCTTACGCGCTTACCATCACGAATATTGACCCAATTGAGCACGACCTCCTCTTCGAGCGATTCCTCAACCCGGAGCGTCCATCCGCACCGGATATTGATATCGACTTCGACGACCGCCGCCGTGGCGAGATGATTCAGTACGCCGCCGATCGTTGGGGCGAGGACAAGGTCGCGCAGGTGATTACCTTCGGCACCGTGAAGACCAAGCAGGCCATCAAGGACTCCGCGAAAGTGCACTTTGGCCAGCCAGGCTTCCAGATGGCTGACCGCATCAACGGCGCGCTGCCGCCTGCCATCATGGCGAAGGACATTCCGCTATCGGGCATCATGGACCCGGAGCACGAGCGCTACTCAGAGGCCACCGAGGTCCGGCAGATGATTGAGACGGACCCGGACGTCAAGAAGATTTATGAGACCGCGCGTGGTCTCGAGGGCGTCGTCCGCCAGGCCGGTGTGCACGCTTGTGCGGTGATTATGGCGTCCGTGCGCCTGATGGACCACATTCCGATGTGGCAAAGGCCTGCCGACGGCGCGTATATTACCGGCTGGGATTACCCGGCATGCGAGGCCATTGGCCTGCTGAAGATGGACTTCCTGGGACTGCGAAACCTCACAGTCATCGGCGATTGCCTAGAAAACATCAAGAAAAACCGCGGCGAGGAAATCCAACTGGAGGAAATCCACGCCGACGACCCTAACGTGTCAAAGGTATACGAGCTGCTTTCCCGCGGCGAGACCCTGGGCGTGTTCCAGCTGGACTCCGGCGGCATGCAGGAGCTGCTTAAGCGCATGAAACCGACGGGCTTTAAAGACATCGTCGCGTCGCTGGCGCTATACCGCCCGGGCCCGATGGGCGTTAACGCACACTGGGACTATGCGGACCGCAAGAACGGCCGCAAGGAAATCACGCCGATTCACCCCGAGCTGGAGGAGCCGCTGCGTGAGATCCTCGATGAGACCTATGGTCTTATCGTCTACCAGGAGCAGATCATGCGTATCTCCCAGAAGGTAGCCAATTACACCGCTGGTGAGGCAGATGGCTTCCGCAAGGCCATGGGTAAGAAGAAGCCGGAAGTCCTAGCCCAGCAGTACGACAAGTTCTGGGGCGGCATGCAGGAAAACGGCTACTCCAAGGACGCCATGGATGCGCTGTGGGGCACGATTGAGCCCTTCGCTTCCTACGCGTTTAACAAGTCCCACGCCGCAGGCTACGGCCTGGTTTCCTTCTGGACCGCGTATCTCAAGGCCTACTACGCGCCGGAGTACATGGCAGCACTGCTGACCTCGGTGGGCGATAAGAAAGATAAGTCCGCTATCTATCTTTCCGATTGCCGCCACCTTGGCATCAAGGTGCTTTCGCCCGACGTCAACGAGTCTGTGGAGAACTTCCAGGCGGTCGGTGAGGATATTCGCTTCGGCATGGGCGCTATCCGTAACGTCGGCTCGGAAGTGGTGGAGTCCATCGTCAAGACCCGCAAGGAAAAGGGCGCATATACCTCTTTTTCGGATTACCTCGACAAGATTGAGCTGACCGCTTGCACCAAGCGCGTGACGGAATCGCTCATCAAGGCCGGCGCCTTCGATTCCATGGAGCACCCGCGCAAGGGCTTGATGCTCATCCACGAGGATGCAGTCGATGCCGTGCAGACCACGAAGAAGGCAGCGGACAAGGGGCAGTTCGACCTTTTTGCTGGCTTCGGCGGCGATGAGCAATCTGAAGTGGCTTCTGCCTTCGCCATTGATATCCCGGACGACAACTGGGAGCGCAAGCATGAGCTCGCCCTGGAGCGAGAGATGCTGGGTCTTTACGTCTCCGGCCATCCGCTGGACGGTTTCGAGGAAGCACTTGAGTCGCAGACGGATACGCCACTGCCGAAGATTCTCTCCGGCGAGGTTCAAAACGGCCAGGAGCTGGTCATCGGCGGCATCATCTCGGGCGTTGACAGGCGCTTTTCCAAGCGTGATGGCTCTCCGTGGGCGATCGTGAATATGGAAGACCACAACGGCGCGCAGGTGGATATTCTGGTATTCAACCAGGTCTATTCGCTGGTGGCCCCGCAGATTGCGGAAGACAACATCATTTTGGCCAAAGTACAGGTCAAAATTCGTGACGAGCGTATGTCCCTGTTCTGCTCCGATATCCGGGTGCCGGATTTGGGGCCAGGTGGGGGAGCGGGCCTGCCGCTGCGCCTTACCATGCGCACGGATCAGTGCACGATGGAAAACATCGCCAAGCTCAAGCAGGTGCTGGTCAACAACAAGGGCGAGTCGGATGTGTACTTAACGCTTGTCGACGGCGCGGAGTCCACCATGATGGTCCTTGGCGAACACCTGCGCGTGGAGCGTTCGGGCAACCTGATGGGTGACTTGAAGGCCACGATGGGTGCCGGAATTCTGGGCTAGACGGCCGCGTGACTTTAATGGGTGAACTTAGCAGGTGAATCTAAAGCGCCAAAAGCCTTAACGCGCGTGGAGCCTTCGGTTAATCTAGACAGCACAGTCTAGAAGTGAAAAATCGGAGGTACACGCACTTATGGTCAACAAGATTCGCACTACCCACGTGGGTTCGCTGCCGCGTACGGAGGAACTGCTGGAGGCTAACCTTCAGCGTTCTGCCGGAGAAATTAGCGACGAAGCCTTTCACGAGATCCTGGAGCGCTCGGTAGACGACGTCGTAAAGCGCCAGGTAAGATTCGCCTTTCTTCGATGAAGGATCGCCGTGACCGAGCGCTTTTCGCGGAGGCCTATAACGACCCTGACTCGGGCATTTTTACCGGTCGCAAGAAGGTGGCGAACCCAGAGTTCACCGGTCCCGTGACCTACATTGGCCATGACCAGGTGGATGCGGATGTTTCTTTGCTGAAGCAGGCGATGAGCAAGGCAGGGGCCAGCAACGGCTTCGTGGCGGCATTGTCGCCGGGCTCGGCGGCGCGCCTTCCCAACAAGTTCTATGAGGAAGACATCGACCTGGTCCGCGCCTGCGGTGAGGCCCTGAAAGCGGAGTACAAGGCCATCACCGATGCTGGTCTGACTGTTCAGTTCGATGCCCCTGACCTGGCAGAGGCCTGGGATAGCGTGGTGCCGGAGCCGTCAGTGGCTGACTTCCAGGCTTTCCTGCATGAGCGCATCGCGGTGCTCAACGAGTCCATCAAGGACATCCCGCGCGAGCAGACCCGCTTGCACATCTGCTGGGGATCGTGGCATGGACCGCATGTCACCGACATCCCGTTCGGTGACATCATCGAAGAGATTCTGCAGGCCAAGGTCGGTGGTTTCTCCTTCGAGGGCGCTTCGCCGCGCCATGCCCACGAGTGGCGCGTGTGGCAGGACCACAAGCTGCCGGAGGGAACCGTCATCTACCCGGGCGTGGTTTCGCATTCCACCAATGCGGTGGAGCACCCGCAGCTCGTGGCCGATCGCATCATCAAGTTTGCCGAGCTGGTAGGCCCGGAAAACGTCGTGGCCTCGACTGACTGCGGCCTGGGTGGGCGTCTGCACTATCAGATTGCGTGGGCAAAGCTACAAGCGCTTGTCGATGGCGCCGAGCTCGCCACCCGCGAACTGTTCTAGTCCTTCTGAATAGGTCTTCCACATACGAAAAGCGGCACGCGCCCTACCCCGCGAAAGTGAGGAGCGCGTGCCGCTTCTTTAAGGTTTTAGAACTTGACGCCTGCGTTGCGCAGCATCTGCTTGACCGGCTCGAGGATGGCCGGGTTAGCCTTAGCAACCATTGCGAGGACCTGGACAACCGTAGCGACGCCGGTCAGGGCGATGGAGACCCAAGCGAAGACTTCCTTGGTCTCCTCAGATGGGCGAGCGGACTGTGCCCACTCCGGCATCTTTGACCAATTTTCCTCTTCCTTGGCCTTAGCGGCGGCGTCCTTTTCTGCAGCAACGCATGGCGGGGTTGCCGGCATGCCGGAGGAACCGTAGCCGCTGAGGATTCCCTTGAGCAGCTCCTGTGGGCCCATGAAAGAAGAACCCGCGGTGCCGGCCTCAACAGCATCCTTGTGGTCCTGAACAGCCTTATCTACCTGGGCCTGGCATTCAGCGGATAGTTCTGGCGTGGGAGCAGCTGGAGCGGCGTTTGCGGCGACAGGGGTGATGAGAGCGAGACCGGTGGCGCAAGCTGCGACCATGGTGGTGGAAAGACGCATGAGAATTAGTTCTCCTTGGAGTGTGGCGCGGGAGCCAGTGAAGGCAATTAATAACTCATCTACCGTAGCAAGCTCGCGCGAATCAAGAGCCTAAAATTTTACTAGAAGAATTTTTCCAGTTCAGAGCGCAGATGTCCAGGCAGGAAGCCGAGAACCTGGTCACGTAGGCCCGGCGTGAAGGCCACGCCCACCACCGCTGCGATTAAAGCGAAGATGCTCAGCGCCGCGCCCACGGAGGAGCCATGCACGGAGCTTCCGGTCGAGCTCAGGGAAGAACCTTGCGACGAAGCCCCGGAAGAGGCGCGCGCGGGATCGTCTGCCGAGGTGAGGTCTTCGATGTCGTAGGTGGTGGTCGTGCCGGAGACCTCATTGCCGACGATAAGCATGTAACGCCCGGTTGGGGAGTCCTTCTTGTCCACGAACGCAAAGCCCTCAG
This sequence comes from Corynebacterium sp. HMSC06G04, assembly GCF_001807365.1. Classification (NCBI taxonomy): domain Bacteria; kingdom Bacillati; phylum Actinomycetota; class Actinomycetes; order Mycobacteriales; family Corynebacteriaceae; genus Corynebacterium; species Corynebacterium sp. HMSC06G04. The sequence continues at coordinate 57,122 of NZ_KV788598.1, forward strand.
GGCCTAGGTCGCCGGCCTGGGAAAATTCATCGGTGCTGAAGTCACGGTTGTTGACGTAGGTGGTGAACTTAGCATTTGTGGGGTCGGTGACGTCGTAGACAAAGATGCCGCCGAGGCGCTCGGCGCCGATGAATGCGTAGGTCCTGTCGTCAACCTTGCCAACAGCAAGTGCCTCTGGTTCCGGGCCCTTATTGTCAGAGCGATCATCAAACTCCGCAGACTCATTGTCGGCGTTGTGGTTTAAGACGCCTTCGGCATGCAGTTTGGCGCTGATTTTCTCGAACTCGGAGCCAGAATCGAATACAACATTGCCGGCGGCGTCGTAGATAGAAAAGGAACGGCTGCCAAAGCTATAGACCGTATCGAAGCATTCTTTGTCCGCATTCCAGCCGGAAGCCGTGGTGACCTTCAGGTTGCCGGCGACTTTCTTGCTGGCAAGCTCGTCGAGGTTGGCGTCGCCAAGCGCGCCCTCACATACCTTTCCTGCCTCAATGAGGTCCTTCAGCTTGGCCTCCTCGGAGTAGACACCCGTGCCGCCATCTTTCTCATCGATGCCCCACTCGCGGGCGTCGCCCTCGTTTGCGGTGGCGAAATAGGTTTGACCGTTGGTTTGGAAAGCGCCGATAGAATCCGGCATCGACAAGCCCTTAACCCCCAGGGTGCGCAGCTCAGCGGCGTCATCTTTGTTGGAGGTATCGAGGGCTACTTGGGAGTGGTCAGCGATGTGGGCAGGCAGAATTTTTTCCACGCTTGCTGATTCGATATCAACGACCGCAATGGCATTTGCTTCCTGCAGGCTCACGTAGGCCTTGCCCTCGGCGGAGGTGATGTACTCCGGCTCGAAGTCGATGGAAGGCTTAGCATCGTGTGCCTCCGGGCCAAACACGCGCACGCCTGCGGGAAGCGGGGTGTTATCAAAAGCTCGGAAATCAGCGATGCGAGCATCTGCCTGCGTCGGCGCTGCGACATCCTGCGGCAGCGCGATGACGGAGATGGAACCCTCCGGATCGCTTAGGTAGTCATCGCCAGCTGCGTTGAGCTCGTTAGAAGGCTCGCCCTCATTGGCAAGCAGAGCGTAAGCGCCATCAGCAGTGATGTGTACGTTATCCGGCAGTGCTCCGACGGTGATACGCCCCAACTCCTCGCCCGAGTTGACGTCAAAGAAGAGAGCCTCGCCCTGCTCGGTCTTGTCTTGTTGCTGAACAGCTGCGACGGCAAGGCCATCAGGGCGGACGGCGACGGAGTTGATTTCCTTGTCGCCGCCAGCGGAGACGGTAGAAACCTTGCGCGGGTGCGCGGCGTCGGAAGCATCCAGGATATCGACCTCACCCGATACCGCGTTGATGGTCAGGATGCGCTGGGAAGCGGCGTGGAAGGCCACGATTTCCGCGGCCGATTCGCCATGCACCCCGGACTCGTAGGTGCCCAGCGGGGTGAGTTTGATTCCGGCGTCGGCGGCAGATTCTTCTACCGGTTTCGCCACGATGGCGCCATGCGCGGGGCTAACCAGCGAAAAACTGGTCACAAGGGCCGCACACATTGCGGTGGCGCGCCGGCGGAGAGAAAAACGGGGAGCTTGAGACATAAGTTGTGAATTCCTTGAAGAAAGTAGGAAGAGAGTAGGAAAGAGAGATAATTCGTGCGAGAAAACGCAGCGAAAACCATCGAATACCTTCGCTGGAGAAAGTTATCCGCATGCTAACTTCAGCTAACTCTCCAGAAAGTTCTGAGTGAACTTCCCATAAACCGGTCGATTATTAGATAATCGCATCCCGCGGGGTAGCGGACACGCTAAACTTGGCGCATGACTGAAACTTCCGCTGCTTATTCACCGATCCATGCCTCCGATATTCAGATGGCACAGGCGAGAATTAGCTCGGAAATTTCTCCCACACCCCTGCACTATTGCCCGCGCCTTTCCCAAGAAATAGGCGCTGAAGTTTATCTCAAGCGCGAAGACCTGCAAGACGTGCGCTCTTATAAAATCCGCGGCGCGCTGTATGGCATCTCAAACCTTTCGGCGGAGCAGCGCCGTCTCGGCATCGTGACAGCTTCGGCCGGAAACCATGCGCAAGGCGTAGCTTATGCTTGCCGTTCGATGGGCATTCGAGGAAAAATCTTCGTCCCAGAACCTACTCCGAAGCAAAAACGCGACCGCATTAAGGTACATGGGGCAGACATGGTGGAGCTGGTGGTCACCGGTTCCACCTTCGATGAGGCCGCCGCAGCCGCGCATGCCGACGCCGCCGAGCACGGCGCCATTTTCATCGAGCCCTTCGACGCGCGTGACACCGTTACGGGGCAAGGCACCGTCGCTGCTGAGGTACTCGCGCAACTGTCAGCACAGGGAAAGTCCCTGGATACCACGGTGGTTCCCGTCGGCGGCGGAGGGCTGATCTCCGGAATTACCTCTTATCTTGCAGACATGTCCCCGCGCACCCAGGTGGTGGGAATTGAGCCGCAGGGCGCGGCGTCGCTTAGCGCGGCATTCGCGGCAGGCGAGCCGGTGACCTTGGAAAGCGTTGATCCTTTCGTCGATGGTGCTGCAGTCAAACGAGTAGGGGCGTTGCCTTTCCAGATCCTGCAGGAAAACAGGCAACGCGTGCGCTGGGACAGCGTTTCTGAAGGCGCTGTGTGCACCGAGCAGCTGGGGTTGTATCAGAACGAGGGCATCATTGCCGAGCCCGCCGGCGCGCTTTCGGTGGCAGGTCTGCGCGAGCTGGAGTTAGCGCCAGGCAGCGTGGTGGTGTGCGTGATATCCGGCGGTAACAATGACGTCTTGCGCTATGCCGAAATCATGGAGCGCTCGCTGGTGCATCGCGGCTTGAAGCACTACTTCTTGGTTAATTTTCCGCAGGAACCAGGCCAGCTGCGTCATTTCCTGCAGGATATTTTGGGCCCGGATGATGACATCACGCTGTTTGAGTACTTGAAGCGAAACAATCGTGAGACTGGGGCTGCCTTGGTGGGACTTGAGCTGGGGCGTGCAGAGGACCTGAACGGACTGCTTGAGCGCATGGAAAGTTCCAAGATTCACGTTCAACAGCTGCATCCAGGCACCGCCGAATATGACTTCCTGGTGGGATAGGTAGACTGACACGCAGTGTTGACCAGCTATGAACGGCCCGTTCCGGGCGAGATTGAAAATGAGATCGAGATTAAGCGCTCGCGCTTTATCACGCTCGTGGATCGAGTGACCTGTGAGAGTGAGGCGCGTGGGTTTATCGACGCCGCGCGCGAACGCTTCCCTGATGCCCGCCACCATTGCTCGGCGTATATCTACCACGTTGATGAAGCCAACCCAGTGGAGCGCTCCTCAGACGACGGCGAGCCTTCCGGCACAGCCGGAAAACCCATGCTTGACGTGCTGAAAGGCTCGGGAATGCTGGATATCTGTGCCGTCGTCGTGCGCTACTTCGGTGGCGTGAAGTTAGGCGCGGGCGGGCTCGTTCATGCTTATGGCGGTTCGGTCAGCGAGGCGCTCGAATTGGTCGAGCACAGCACGCGGGCGCTGCGGGAACTCTATACCGCCGAATTCAGCCATGCCCAGGCCGGCCGCGTGGAAGCGGAGCTGCGCAATCGCGGTTATGAGATTACTGATACCGCATATGGTGCGGCGGTGACCTTCACTCTGGCTATCGAGCCCGGCGGCAGAGAAGCCCTGGATGCCACGCTCGCCGCACTTTCCCAGGGCGAGGTGGAATCTAGCGAAGCCGGCACCGCCTGGGTGGAGCTTGGCGCCTAGGGGCGAGGGTAAGTCGGCGCTGCGCTAGAATGGCCGCCATGACTATGCAACGACGCCCCAACAATCCGATCGAGCTGAAGAAGCAGCAGGTTCGTAAGTACTCCCGGAACGGAGTAGTTAGCGTGGTCGGCGGCGTTGCTGGTGGCGTGCTGCTTGGGTGGGCCTTGTCTGGTTTCTGGGTCTTTATGACCTTGGGCCTTATCGTCGCCGTGGTTGGCGGTGCCTATAACTGGCGCAAGGTGCAAAAGATCGTCAACGAAAACCACAATTACTAGATCCGAAGGCTTAGATGCCGATTCAACCTGACTCAAAACCCGTCCGCATCGATGCCTGGGTGTGGTCTGTGCGCATGGCAAAGACGCGCTCGGAGGCCGCTGAGGCGGTGAAGGCGGGGCACGTAAAGCTCAACGGCAATGCGGTAAAGCCTGCCCAGCAGGTGGTTCCGGGAGATCGCGTACGTATCTGGCGCAACCACTACGAGCATGACTTGGAAGTTCTAGCCACCGTGGCAAAGCGCGTCGGAGCGCCGGTGGCTCGTGCATGTTACATCGACCATGCGCCGCCGCCACCGCCGAAGGAGTTCATGCCTTCGGTTCCAGTCCGCGAGCGCGGCGCGGGCAGGCCTACCAAGAAGGAACGCCGCCAGATGGAAAAGTTCCGCGGTGGCTTCCGCTAGTTATTGGCCTCTTTTTTCTCCGTCTTTGAGGAGTGCGCGCGGTAATTCTGCAGCGCTTTGTAGCGGCCATTGAGGCGGCGCTTGCGGTCTTTGCGGTCTCCTGCAAGGGCAGTGGCCTCCACGTGCTGCTTGCCAAATTTATTAAGCAGCAGGTCGTCGATGAGGCGCACCTGGCCGGGGCGGAAGCGGTAATTGATGGCGTCGTGTACGAAGGCGATGTCACCTGCATTCAGCAGCGACTTCAATTGGCTCATTGTGGTCACACCGTTGAGCTCCAAAATCTCTGCTAGGAAGCGGTAGTGCTCCGAACGCGAGCGCGGGAAGCGCCCGCCCATCAACACAGCCAAGACACCGGGCAGGGTCTCGGCGGAAAGCTCTACGTCTTCGCTGGTATCCGTGGAAGGATCTTTCAGCGCAGCAATCTGATCGAATTGCTGGTCCGCCAGCTCGATAAGCCCGGCGGCCAAGGTAAAGAGGCGGTCAACCTGCGCGGAAGGAGCCGCAGTGCCTTGCTTATAGCGGATATCGTGCTCGAACTCTGCCCACGCATGCTGCAGCGCGGTGCGTATTTGTACCTCAAAGGTCCAGCCTTCGTACTCTGCGAGCTCTTCAATCGCGTTGGTCACGCGCAGCACTAAATGGTGGGAGCCGTAGCCAAAACCGCCGGAAATGCGGGTCTCTGCGGCCTTATCCACCGAGCGCACCACCGCAAAGGAATCGCCCAAGACCTCGAGCGCCTGGGGGATAGCGGTGGAGTGGAAGACCGTAATGCGCACGCCGAGAACGTCGTGGATGTCTTCCCAGGGTCTGGGGTAATAAAGCTCGCCGTTTGCGTGGCGCTTTTTGGCCTTGGCTTTTAGCGATGGCCAGCGCTTGACGCGGGCGGAGGCGCGGTCGAAGATAACGCCGGCGTCGTTAAGCAGGTCCTCGATGGCCTCGTTGAAGTCTGCTTCTGCTCGTGGATGCCGGCGAACCCACTCGTGATACTGGTTGCTCAACCGAGAGATGGCGGATTCCTTCACCCCGCACCGACCTCCTGACTTTTTGCTTAAGCATGCGTTTATTCCCCTAAGCTTCTAGAGGAAATCCGTTAGCCCATAATAGTGGTTCGGGCGCAAGAACCGCACCGCGCAGGCGCCTTTGCTCGTTTATGCGCCGTGACCAGTGCCGGACGCGCTTTAGCGGCGAGTCATGCAAGGCCACCACCGTGGCGGGATCCGGAACCAGGTAGTACAACGTCTGCCGAGCTGTTGCATGGGTTAAGCGGCGCAGGTGCGAGTCCATGATGCTGAAAGTCTGCGGATGCGCCAACCACGCGCTAGCCTCGGCGCCGCGGGCCTGGATTTGAATGCCTTCCTCGCAGCCCGGCAGAATCTCCGCCGCGCAACGGGTGCGAAAGCGCAGGCCTTGGGCAGTAAGAGCGCGCCTTTGCAGGTTCGCTGCCGCCAAGTCCCACGCTTGGCGGGTGCTCAAGCCGAAACCGCTGATAGTGCGATGCGAAACAAAAGCCCGCGGAGCGTGTGCGGAGGTGTCTGCGAACTCGTCGCGCTGAAGGAATAGCACCGAAAGCTGGCGGGAGAGCTGCACTCCAGCGGGAGTATCGCCAAAGCCCTGGTCCGTCAAGGTAGCGCCCGAGAAGTCCTTCCGGCGTGCTAGGGCCGGCAGCAACCCCGCTAGGGCGATGGCCTCGAAATCTAGCGACTCAAACTTTTCCGGCGCAATGGCAGTGGTCATGGCGTGTGTCCTCCCCGCAGGACGAATAATTCACTTTCTGCACTAATTGGACTGCCATTTCCCGCCATCGGTTCCCAACGGAGCAGGAGAGATTTTAGAAAGGCGGCTGCTCATTGAGCTGGAGTTCTTCCAGCAGCTTCGACGCCGGCCACAACGCGATGTCCTGGCCTTTTTCGATGAGCTCTTCGGCGCGCTTTTCCTTCGAGGTCTTCGTTGCCCACTCGCCGAGGACCAGGATGGTGGTCTTCTTGGTGACGTTCTTTCCAATCTTGCCGCCGCGCTCAGCGATGCCCTTCCAGAGCAGACCTTTATCGAAAGGCTCAAAGTCACCGGTCAGAGTTACGTTCTGGCCAAAGAGCGCGCCTTCCGGATCCGCATCGAGGTTCGGGTCCGGAATGGTATCCGGCGTGGCTACCGACTGCCACGGCGCGGGTCCGCGGCTGGACTTCCTTTCCCTTCCGCCGGTCTTTACGTCGGTCTTAGTACCCGACTTACGGGTCTTGTCGCGGAAGTCCGTGCCAGCGCCAAGGTCGGCCGCAGAGGTAGGCGCGGTATGCGCGCGCAGCACTGGCAGAATTGCCTCTTTATCCAACTTACCGAGGCTAAATTCGCGGGAACGGAAGAGCTCATCCACCGAGCCCACGTGCCCAAAGCGCCGCGCAAGGTCCGCGACGATGACGCCGGCTGCGTGGGCGTCGGCAGTTGCCTCGTGGTGCTGGAAGTCATCGGCGCCACAGAATGCAGCCACCGTGGGTAGCTTGTGGTTGACCACATCGATAACGCCGGCAGAAGAGGCATCGCGAGCCAGTGCTAGCGAACATGCCAAGGTGATCTCCGGAATCGAACTGCCAGCCTTCAGCAGGCCCTGGCGCAAAGCGGTGGAATCAAACTGCGCATTGTGCGCGACCAAAACATCGCCGTCCATGAACTCAAAAAGTTCCGCCGCGGCCTCTGCAAAAGGCTGGGCTCCCTCGACGTCGGCAGGCTTAATGCCGTGGATCGAGATGTTGATATCGGCGAACTTCTCAAGGCCCGGCGGGGGAGTGCACAGCCACGTGCGGGATTCGGTTTCCTGCCCATCGCGGAAACGCACCGCACCAATCTGGCACACCGAACCCCAATCATCGTTAGCGGTTTCCACATCAACGGCGGTGAAGTTCAGCCCGCTGACCGAGGCCGCCTCCGCCGGCGCCTCGCCGCGCAGCGCAGCCTCGACCGCACGCGCGAAAGCCGCCGCGTCCTGATTGGGGGCAAAGGCAATGCGCTTGCCGACGCCGCCTAATTCCACGTATCCAAAGCCCGCCGCGGTGGGGGCGCAGACGGTGACATCGGTGACGTCGCTTAGCGCAACCTGCTCCTGTTTAGCCTTGCCCAGGCAAGCAGAAAGCAAAGAAACTTGGAAAATAAGCTCCTTATTCGTGACATCGATGCGGGTGGCGTGGGCGTGAAAAGACACGAACTACCTTTCCGGGAAAATCGGAGGAAAATTTCTTAAGCGTCGAAGACTGGCGGCTCTTCCTGGCGGAGAATCAGCGTCGAGCGCGGTTGAACAGTGATCGTACCCTCTGCATCAATGTAGGTTTCCTCCGCGGGGTAGCCGCCGGAATCTGCCGTATCGACCATAAGCCGCCAGCGCGCGCCCAAGTTCTTGGTAGGCAGGGTGAACTCAATCTCGCCGTGGTGGGCGTTGAAGATCATGATGAAGGAATCATCGGTGATGCGCTCGCCGCGGGCAGTGGTCTCGGTGATTGCGTTGCCGTTGAGGTAAACCATCAACGCGCGGCCAAAGTCATGATCCCAGTCGTCCTGCGTCATCAGCTTGCCAGAGGGCACCAGCCAGGCGATGTCGCGGTCCTGCACGTCGGAGCCCAGCGGGCCACCGGCCAAGAAACGCTGCCTGCGGAAGACCGGATGCGCGCGGCGGATGGCGAGCACGCGCTTGGTAAAGCCCAGCATTGCCTCGGACTTTTCTTCTTCCAGCAGCGACCAATCCATCCAGGAAATCTCGTTGTCCTGGCAATAGACGTTGTTATTTCCGCCCTGCGTGCGCCCGAACTCGTCGCCGTGGCAAAGCATCGGCGTGCCCTGGGAAAGCAACAAGGTGGTCAGGAAGTTGCGCACCTGCCGGCGGCGCAGCTTCTTTATCTCTTCGTCCTCGGTAGGCCCTTCCACGCCGTGGTTCCAGGAGCGGTTGAAGGACTCGCCGTCGCGGGAGTCCTCGCCGTTTTCCTCATTGTGTTTGTCGTTGTAGGTGACGAGGTCCCGCAGCGTGAATCCATCGTGGGCGGTGATGAAGTTGATGGAAGCGGTAGGGCGGCGGCCGTTGTTGCCGTAAAGATCGGAAGAGCCGGTAAGCCGCGAGGCAAACTCTCCCAAGGTGGCGGGCTCGCCGCGCCAGAAATCGCGCACGGTGTCGCGGTACTTGCCGTTCCACTCGCTCCAAATCGGTGGAAAGTTTCCCACTTGGTAGCCATCATGGCCCACGTCCCAGGGCTCTGCGATGAGTTTGACTTGGCTGACCACGGGGTCTTGTTGCACGAGGTCGAAGAAGGTGGCGAGCTTGTCGACGTCGTCAAGCTCCCGCGCCAGCGTCGCCGCCAGGTCGAAGCGGAAGCCGTCCACATGCATCTCCGTGACCCAGTAGCGCAGCGAATCCATAATCAGCTGCAGCGAGTGCGGATGCCGAACGTTAAGGGAATTACCGGTGCCAGTGTAGTCCATGTAGAGGCTCTTGTCCTCATCAACCAGGCGATAGTAGGCGTGGTTATCGATGCCGCGGAAGGCGATGGTGGGGCCTAGATGGTTGCCCTCCGCGGTGTGGTTATAGACCACGTCGAGGATGACCTCGATGCCTTCCTCATGGAAGGCACGCACCATGGTCTTGAACTCCGCGACGGCCTCGCCGGGCTTTTTGGCATAGGCATAGTCCAGGTGAGGAGCGAAGAAGCCGAAGGTGTTGTAGCCCCAGTAGTTGCGGAGGCCGAGGTTGCGTAGGCGATCATCCTGCAGGAACTGGTGCACCGGCATCAGCTCGACGGCGGTGACGCCGAGCTCCTTGAAATAGTTGATGATCGCTGGATGCGCCATGCCCGCGTACGTGCCTCGCAGCTCCTCAGGCACGTCGGGATGGCGCATAGTCATGCCCTTGACGTGGGCTTCGTAGATGACCGTCTCATTATCAGGGGTGCGGGGGCGGCGGTCGCCGGCCCAATCGAAGAAGGGGTTGATGACCACCGAAAGCATGGTGTGGCCGAGGGAATCTTCAGTGTTGCGGCCGGTGCCTTCCTCTTCGGCGTGGATGTCATAGGAGTAGAGGGAGGCGTCGCCATCGAAATCGCCGTCGAAGGCCCTAGCATACGGATCTACCAGCAGCTTTGAGGGATCGCAGCGCAGGCCATTGGCGGGGTCATAGGGGCCATAGATGCGATAGCCATAGCGCTGGCCCGGGCCAACGTTGGGCAGGTAGGCATGCCAGACGTGGGCTGTTATTTCATTCAGCTCGACGCGCTCTTCTTTTCCTTCGCGGTCGATGAGGCAGAGCTCGACTTTTTCGGCGATTTCAGAAAAGATGGCGAAGTTTGTACCGGAGCCATCGAACGTGGAGCCTAGTGGCGCGGGTTTTCCTGGCCAGGCTTGGGTAGGGCAGACAGCGGTTTCAGTCATGCCCTAGAGCATAATTAATTTTCCGTGCCCGCGAGCGGGTTGCGCAGGCCGTTTACGATGATCTCGACGCCGCGGTGGATATCTGGGCCGTGGTTTACGGGGGAGCTATCCGCGGCGTCTGCAGTGGCTGTGGCCTTAGCTGACTCCACTAACTGCTGGCGCGATTGCTCCATCTGGGTAGCGCCCAAGATCAGGTGCGCGATGGCCAGTGACGCCGCCTGAACTTCGGCTTCCGAGGCGCAGTGGCCTTCGACTGACTTAAATGAGGCAGCGATCTTTTCAGTGAGTACTTCCCAAGTTTCGGAATCAGGGTAGGCGAGGCCAGCGCTGGCAACCTCTGCGCCATCGCGCCAGCTGAGCAGGGCAGAGTGCAGGCTCTTTGCGACGTCTAGCGGGCTCGTGCCGGAAACAGGCGCTAGGATTTTCTCGGCCATGGCGGCGATGAGCGCTTGCTTGTTGGCGACGTGCCAGTACAGCGCGCCGGGCGCTACGCCGAGTGCGGTGGAGACTCTGCGCATCGTAACATCCGCGAGCCCGTAGGAATTTAAGAGCTCGAGGGCTGTTGAAAGAATTCGGTCTCGGTCTAATTGCACGCTGTTATCTTACCTGTCCAGCTGCCGGTACAGCCGTGCGGCGCGGCAGGGGTATAAGGCCTCTGCGCCGAATAGCGGTGACTGGCTTAACATTTGACAGTAAATGTGTAAGAAAAGGCCTAAGTTCACAGGCTTCTTTGAGGGATCCGACATGTATTCCGCACCTTCGACTTGTTAGGATTAGGCGGAAAGAAAACTGGCTCAGGCTGTTTCGCTCGCGCTGAATCGGCGACCATTCGGAACCGATTTACAGCGACCTACATTTAGCCTTGACGCCAGCCATCGTAAATATTTCAGGAGCCTAACCCTTGTCTTTTCTAACCCCTGCGAAGAAGTCCCTCGTTGCTGTAGCCATGGTTCTGCCGATGACCCTCGTTGCCTGCGGTAACGACGAAGAAGCCAACAACGCTCAGGGTGGCGACAAGACCACCGCCACGAAGACCACGCAGGCTTCCAAGGATGCGGACAAGTCTGCTGCTCCGAGCAAGGAAAAGAAGTCCGAGGACAAGGACGCAAACAAGGATAAGAAGGACGGCAAGGACGCAGAGAAGAAGGGAGGCGCAGACAAGGACTCCAACGCAGCCGCTGCGGAGGAGACCCTGACTAACCCATTCGAGGGTGGCGCCAACCCGCTTGAGAACGCCGCGCCGGTCGCTCCGGTTGAGGGCGCTCCGGCAGAGCAGGGAGATGTCGACGGCATCAATCAGCTGGTCCGTGGCCTCTACGAGACCAAGACCATGCGCCAGTTCTTCAAGTACATGCCGGATCACACCTGCTCCGCAGTGCTGAACGCGCAGGGCTCTGAGGTTGCCAACATGGACTACAACCAGATCCCGGATGTTCCGATGAACGAGCTGAAGAACATGCTCGCAGCTTCCGGCCAGGACACCTCCCAGCTGGATGGCTTCGACTGGAACGCAATTGGCGTTGAGTCCATCAACGACGTTGTTGTCAACGGTGACGATGCTTCCGCAACCGTCAACGTCAACACCAACGAGGGTCTGGATAGCTCCACCATGCGTTTCCGCCGCGAGAACGGCAACTGGACCTTCTGTGGCGAGGTCTAAACTCTCCGCGGAGAAAATAGCGTCAAACAAGGCGCTGTAATTTATAAGGAGGGAGTGCTTTGGCACTTCCTCCTTTTCGTTTTAGTTCTTTCGAGTCAGGCCTTATAAAGAAATGGTGTCCAAGTCCAAGTTTCGTATTCCTCGCTCCATCGGGTTCGGTGCGGGGCTGCTTGCCCTAGTCCTTGTTGTCTATTCGGCAGTGGGGGCGGTGTGGGGGATGTGGCGCCCGACTCTTACCGGCCGTGAAGTAGAAGACGGCGGCTATGCCATCGAAAATGTAGCTGACGTGCAATTTTCTTCCTTCATTGTCTTCGCTGTCTTGGTGGGTTTCTTGGGGCTTTGTTTTGGGCTGTTTTCTTATATGCGCGGCGCGGCGTTCCGCGGCGTGGGGCAATTGCTGTGGTGTGGGGTGGCCTGCCTGGCAGGTGCGGCGGCTTTCTACGTGGTAGGCGGGGTAACGGCGCATTCCGCGCCGGCGGATCCGGGGCAGGTGGTCCAGTTTGTGCCAAAGTTTGCCCCGGGTATCGCGTGGGTGGTTTCGCCGTTTATGGCGATGTTTGCTTATTGGTCGGCGGCCTTCGTGGATGTGCCGGGCGCAGATTAGAGGCCGAGGATGTGGGGCTCGGGGGTATACATTATGTGTAATTGGCTGGACGTGTGGCGGGAATCATGCTGTGGAGTAAATCAGCATTGTTCCAGCTATGCGGGTCGATTTTGTCCAAAAACTAAATAAGCACGGAAAAACCATTGGTATTTCGGGGTGGGTGCGACACAATGAAAAATAAGTCACACTAGTGAAAAGTTGTATCTCTCACCACTGAGGAATTTTCCCATGGACTATGTATTGGCTCTGGGTGAAAACCCAGACTTTCCTATCTGGTTGCGGGCCTCGCACCTCATTAACTTCGTGCTCATCGGTATGCTGCTGCGCTCCGGCATCGAAATGCTCTCTTCCTTGCCGCGCCTGTGGTGGCGCAGTGATTGCGCGCCTGGCACCGAGTGGATCAAATTTACAAAGCGTGAGCTGCCCAAAGAGGAGGGCGTTTACACCTCCCTTATGGATGAGCTTTCAGTCTCGCCGATGCTTTCCCTGCCCGGCCGCGAGAACATCGGATTGGGCCGCCACTGGCATGGCGCCGCGGTGATGCTGTGGGTGCTCAACGGCTTTGTCTACGTTACCTTGCTCTTTGCCACCGGCCTGTGGCGCCGGCTGATTCCGACCTCCTGGGATATAGTCCCTGAGGCCTGGGAATCGGCCAAGGTCTACTTGAGCCTGCAGGCACCCTCGCTGGAGCACTTCACGCCATACGACGCCCTCCAGCAGCTCGCGTACTCCTTCGTCATTTTCATCCTGGCGCCGTTTATGATGCTCACCGGCGTAGCCATGGCCCCGGCCGTGCGAGTGAAGTTCCCTCGCTACGTGAAGTTCTGGGGTGGCCACCAAGGTGCTCGCTCCCTGCACTTCATTGGAATGGTGCTGATGAGCGCGTTTATTGTTGTGCACGTCTTCCTCGTGTTCTTCGTTCACCGCGAGCACAACATGGTCCACATGGTCTTCGGCGACGTGAGCGTGGAGCGCTACGCGCAGGCCTTTACCACCGTGGTCTTTACCATCGTGGTGGTCATTTTGTTCTGGATCTTCTTGTCCTACTGGTCCCTGGCGGATCGCGCCCGTGCCCAGCGCGTCGTGGTGAAGTTTACCGAGCTCGGCCGCAAGCTCTTCCTGAACTGGTTGAAGGTTTCGCCTTCTACCCAGCAGGCTTATACCGATAAGGACATTTCCAAGTTTCACTGGACTAACGGCCTGCCGCCGACGCCCGATGAGTCGCCGGAGTGGACCAAGTTCCGCGAGAATGACTGGAAGGGCTACGAAATCACGCTGGCTGATGACATTAATGGCGTAGAGAAGGTCGTCACCATCGAGCAGCTACGTGAGTTGCCGCAGCAGTCCTACGTGGCAACGCATACTTGCATGCAGGGTTGGTCGGCGACCTCCCGCTGGGCTGGGCCTTCCATCGAGGACGTGCTTAGCCTGTTGGGACCACGCCCAGAAGGCGCCAACTACGTCATGGTCGAGTCCTATGGCCTAGCGCAGAAGATGTACGACAACCGCCCGCGCGAGCCCTTCTATGCCTGCTTTAGCATTGACGACGCCCTGGATGCACAGTCTGTCATCGCCCTGTCCCGCAACGGCCATGAAGTCGACATCCATCTCGGTGCCCCGGCGCGCTGCCGCGTGGAATCCAACCACGGCTACAAGGCCGTGAAGTGGGTTTCCAAGGTTAGCTGGATCGCTGATTACGCAGGCTACGGCGACGGCCGCGGCGGTACCCGCGAGGATTCTGCGCTGCAGGCGTTCAACGGCCGTATCTAAGTTCGGGAATCTAACGGCAAAAGTCGTACAATTTGACTCATGTCGATTATTGTTTCCACTCACTACCACGTCAGCGGCGTAAAGAATGACAACGATGTCCGCAAAGCGCTGCAGGCACTCTATGACATCTTCGCTTCCGGTGGCCTGGGCCAGGCCACCTTCGAAATTACGGACCATGAGTATGCCCGCCTTGTGGTCAAGCACAAGGACGATGTGATCCCCTCCGTCCCGGCGATGAACGAGGCCCTGGCTAAGGCTGGCAACTACGAAATCGTCCAGTAGTTTGAGCCTTTAAGGCACTTTAAGGGCTGTTAAGGCCACTGCACCGGTGAGGCGCCAACCGCCTCTCGGGCAATATCGTCGATGCCGTGCAGGATGTGTTTCATGCCGCGGCCCAGGCTGGTCAATAGCTGGGCGTCGGTGAGCCCGCCGCCTGTCATGACTGTGTAATCCAAGCGCACCTGCAGGCCGTCGACGTTCGAGTGACAAAACGCCGCCGCCGAATGATGCGTGCGGTTCCAGTCGTTGCACGTTAAAAATATGCGGGTGAAATCCTCGCCCTTTAAGTTTGGGTCCCAGTGGCCCTTGATGATTAGGCTCGGGCCCACATCGAGCACGAATGCAAATAAAACATCGTTTATCCAGGCATAAACGGATTGCTCGGCGTCCGTCTGGAAGCGATTGATGCCTAGCCTGCGCAGGATATCCTCCACCCGTGCGATGTCCACGGGCAGCACCTCCGCTGTTGAGTCTTCCGACGCCGGTGAATCCTCCGCTGGGGATGGCTGGCTGCGGAGGGTAGGGAAGGCGTTGGCAAGCGCGTTCAAAAACAACCCCGCATTGCGCAAAGCCGGCACCAGCGCGGCCTCTAACTGGGAATCCTGCGGCTCGTCCTGAACCACCAGGAAGGTATGCCCCCACAGCGTGACCGCAGTGGGATCGGCATAATCCACCACCACGCGCGGCGAGATGCAGTCGTGGTTCCAGTCGTTGGCGAATTCGCCCAGCGCTGCTATATCCGCGAAGCCCAAGTGGCCTTGGTGGGTGGTATAAAAACGCAACACCGGCTCGCCCGCAGCGTCGAGGCTCACGCGGGTTTCACCCGCCGTGGAATGTGGAAAAATCACTAGCTCATCAGTGGCTTTAATGGAATGAATGCCCAAGCGGGAAGCGATCTCGCACATGCGAGCCAGGAGCTTCGCGTTCGTGGCGGACTCGCAGCTGGCATCTGAATCGAATTCATCCATGCGCTGGGCCCTGCTTTCCAAAATTTGCTTAAGCGATAGTGCAATAAGGGGAGAGAAGCTGTGGCCCAATTCTATTACCAAAACTCGCCCTACCGCTGGGGAATCGGCGTTAGTATATTGGTCTAGCTATAGAAAGGTCTCGGATTATGTTGCACACCATCGATCTGCGCGGAAAGACTTTAAGCCCCGCCCGCCTGCGCCGAGTCATGCCACGCGGCGGCGCTGACGTTGCGGCTTATCTGGACAAGGTAGCACCGATGGTGCATGCGGTGCGGGAAAAGGGCGCGGCTGCGGCATTGGACTATGGCGAGCAATTCGATCGTGTACGCCCGGCCGCCGTGCGCGTTTCCCAAGCCGCGCTCGCTGCAGCCGCCGCCGGGCTGGAGCCTCGGGTCCGTGCCGCTATCGAGGAATCCATCAAGCGCGTGCGCAAGGTACACGCGGAGCAGAAGCCGGCCGCGCACACCACGACGCTTGGTCCGGGAGCCACGGTGACGGAGGTCTTCCAGCCGATAGAGCGCGTGGGCCTTTATGTTCCAGGTGGCAAGGCGGTCTATCCTTCTTCGGTCATCATGAATGCCGTTCCCGCGCAAGAGGCGGGTGCTTCCAGCCTGGTGGTGGCCTCGCCGCCGCAGGAGCAGTTCGCTGATATGCCGCATCCGACAGTGCTGGCGACCTGCCACATGCTGGGCGTCGACGAGGTATGGGCCGTTGGCGGGGGACAGGCCGTAGCCTTGCTGGCCTACGGCGACGAGGAACCGGTGACGGGGGAGGCCTCCCTCGAGCCGGTGGATATTATTACTGGCCCTGGCAATATCTTCGTCACCGCAGCCAAGCGCCTGGTACGCGGCGTGGTGGGCACCGATGCGGAGGCAGGGCCCACAGAGATTGCCATCCTCGCGGATTCCACGGCAAACCCGGTTTATATTGCCTACGATCTAATCTCCCAGGCAGAACACGATCCGCTGGCGGCGAGCGTGCTCATCACTGACTCGCCGGAGCTTGCCGCGCTTGTCGACGCCGAGGTTTCCACGCGCTACCTTGTCACCCGCAACGCCGAGCGGGTGCGCGAGGCGCTGGAAGGCCAACAATCGGGAATCATTCTGGTCGATGACCTAGAGGCCGGAATCGCGGTTGCCAATGCCTATGCAGCAGAGCACCTGGAAATCCACACCAATGATGCCCGCGCTGTGGCCGAACGCATTAAGCATGCTGGCGCGATTTTCGTCGGGGAGTATGCACCGGTGCCGCTGGGGGATTATTCCGCAGGCTCCAACCACGTGCTGCCAACTTCTGGAACCGCCCGCTTTAGCGCCGGGTTATCCACCCATACTTTCCTGCGCCCAGTAAACCTCATCGAGTACGACCGAGCGGCGCTGGCAGAGATCTCTGACAACGTCATCGCCTTCGCCGCCGCCGAACAGTTGCCAGCCCATGGCGAATCCATCGCCGCCCGTTTTCAAGGAATATAGCCATGACCCAACTTTCTGATCTGCCCCTGCGTAAAGAGCTGCGCGGCAAGTCTGCCTACGGTGCGCCGCAGCTGCGCGTGGCCAACCAGCTCAACACCAACGAAAACCCTTATTCGCCTTCTGCCGCCCTCGTAGCGGATCTCGTGCGCAGCATCGAGGAGCAGGCAAGCACGCTCAATCGCTATCCAGATCGCGACGCCACCGAGCTACGCCGCGCGTTGGCCGAGTACTTAAGCGCCCAAACCGGCACCAAACTGAAAGCGGAAAACCTCTGGGCGGCAAATGGCTCCAACGAGGTTCTGCAGCAACTCCTGCAGGCCTTCGGCGGCCCAGGGCGTAAAGCCCTGGGCTTTAGCCCTAGCTACTCCATGCACCCCATCTTGTGCGCGGGCACCCACACCGAGTTCATCGATTGCCCACGCGGTGTGGATTTCCACATCGACGTGCCTCGAGCGCTGGAAGCTATAGCGCAGCACCACCCCGACATCGTGTTTATCACCACGCCGAATAATCCCACCGGCGATGTCACGCACCTTGCAGACATCGAAAAACTGGTCCAGGCCGCGCCGGGAATCATCATCGTGGACGAGGCCTACATGGAGTTTTCTTCCTCGCCCTCGGCTGCCCACTTGGTTGCGAAATATCCCACCAAGGTGGTGGTCTCGCGCACCATGTCCAAGGCCTTCGACTTCGCCGGCGGGCGCCTGGGATACTTCGTGGCCGACCCAGCCTTCATCGAGGCCGTAATGCTCGTGCGCCTTCCTTATCACCTTTCTACGCTTTCCCAGGCCGCGGCCATCGTCGCGCTGCGGCATAGCGCCGAGACACTGGAAACGGTGCACAAGCTGGCCGCGGAGCGCGAACGCGTCGTCGCAAAGCTGCAGGAACTGGGATATTTTGTGGTAGAAAGCGAGGCCAACTTCGTGTTCTTTGGCCGCTTTGCAGATCAGCACGCGGTCTGGGAGCAGTTTTTGAGTAGCGAGGTGCTGATTCGCGACGTCGGCCAGCGCGGATTTCTGCGCGCCACCATCGGGCTGCCGGCAGAAAACGATGCCTTCCTCGCGGCGGCAGCGAACCTTAGCGGTACAGTAACTGCGGAAGGAGAAAACTAATGGCAAACCGCATCGGCAAAGCGGAAAGGGTGACTAACGAGTCCCAAATCCGCGTCGAAATAAACCTCGACGGCAGCGGGGACGCAGACATTAGCAGCGGCCTGCCATTCTTCGACCACATGCTGGGCGCGATGTGCACCCACGGCAGCTTTGACCTCATGGTCCACGCCCAAGGCGATACCCACATCGATGCCCACCACACGGTGGAAGACACCGCGATTGTGTTGGGCCGCGCGCTTGCCGACGCCGCCGGCAACAAAGCTGGCATCCGCCGCTTCGGCTCGCAGCTTTTGCCCATGGATGAGACATTGGTAGAAGCAGTGGTGGATCTTTCCGGCCGCGCCTACTTCGTGATGAACGGCGAGCCGGAGCATCTACAATGGCAGATTATTGGCGGTCACTATGCCACAGTCATCAACCGCCACTTCTTCGAAACATTGGCCACACACGCGGCAATGACCTTGCACCTCAACGTGCGCTACGGGCGCGACCCGCACCACATCACCGAGGCAGAATTCAAGGCGGTAGCCCGTGCGCTGCGACAGGCCGTCGAACCGGATCCCCGAGTAAAGGGGATTCCTTCCACGAAGGGAGCTTTATAATTTCTGGAAACTTTTTGATTTTGGTCCTGTTCTTGGTGGCAGGACTTCTTTTTGGTGGTGCCTGGTCTGCTTATCAGCAAGGCTCTAAGTTCTTTACCATCGTGGCTGCTGTGCTCGGCGCGGTATCCATCGCAGCAGCGCTGGCGTGGATGTTTGGTGTGATGGGCCAGTGAGCAACGCGAAGCAGTCCATCTGGAAGGTCCCGGGCTATACCGCCACGATGATTGCCGTTGCGGCGGCCTTTGGTGCGTGGTCCATTCTGCTGCCGGTGGTCCCGCTGGCGGTGCTTGACTCGGGCGGCTCGGCAACCCTGGCAGGCGCCTCGACCGGCGCTTTCATGGCTGCCACGGTTATCACCCAGACTTTGACCCCGCGCATGTTGCGTACCTTTGGCTACCGTCCCGTCATGGCGGCGGCCGCGCTGCTGCTCGGCGTTCCGGCCTTCGGCCACTTGCTTGGTAACGCCGCCGTTGTCGTGCTTGCCTTTTCCGCCCTGCGCGGGATTGGCTTCGGCGCGTTGACAGTTTCGGAAAGCGCGCTGATCGCAGAAATCGCCCCCTCGCGGCTGCTGGGCAAGGCCACCGGCATGATCGGCGTCTTTGTCGGATTCGCCCAGATGGTCTTCTTGCCGGCCGGCATTGCGATGGGGCAGGCTTGGGGCTTTGAAACCGCGTACATCACCGCTGGCATCATCGGCATCATTGGCTTCGTGATGTGTTTGCGTGTGCCATCGCTAAAGGCGGCGTCGTCAAGCGTGGCGAATCGTGAGACCGGAGCCGTCGCGCCGATGTGGAAACTCTTCGCCGTGCCGGCCCTAGCTCTTACCACCTTCTCTATGAGCTACGGCGTGGTCTCCACGTTCATCGCCCCCGCGGCGCGAGAACTGGACCCAGCCACCGGCGCGGCCGTCGGCGGCCTGCTGCTTTCCTTAGTGGGTGCTGCGACGATGGTGATGCGTTACTTCGCAGGCACGGTGGCAGACCGCCTTGGCAAACCCGGCACTTTGTATATCCCGGCCCAGCTCGCGGCCGCCGGTGGCGTGGCGTTGATTGCCTTCACGCTCGCGCAAGGGTGGTCGCTGTGGCTGCTGGTTTGTGGCGCCGTAATTTTCGGCGGTGCCTTTGGCATCGCG
The DNA here is from genome assembly GCF_001807365.1 of Corynebacterium sp. HMSC06G04. Classification (NCBI taxonomy): domain Bacteria; kingdom Bacillati; phylum Actinomycetota; class Actinomycetes; order Mycobacteriales; family Corynebacteriaceae; genus Corynebacterium; species Corynebacterium sp. HMSC06G04. The sequence goes on from NZ_KV788598.1 coordinate 76,539, forward strand.
CAGAACGAGGCACTGCTGGCGATGTTCGACCGCGCGCCTCGCGAAAAGATTTCCGAGGCCTCTGCGGTGTGGAATATTTTCTACGACGCAGGCACCGGCTTGGGCTCCACGGTGCTGGGCGCGTTGGTCGCCAGCACCGGCTATAGCGGCGCGTTTGGTGCGGGCGCTGCGATTATCGCGGGCGGGCTGTTGCTGACCGTCAGCGATACGCTGCTGGGACGTACCCGCGTTAGCGAGACACACGATATTAAGACCCGTTTGCGAAGGTTGCGTAAGGTATAGCCCATGACAGGCAAGAATGTTGTTGTGCTGGACTATGGTGCCGGCAATCTGCGTTCGGCGCAGCGCGCGCTTGAACACGCAGGCGCGCAGGTCACCGTCACTGCGGATCCCCAGGTGGCCGTAGCTGCCGACGGCCTCGTGGTCCCCGGAGTCGGCGCCTTCGCCGCGTGCATGGAGGGGCTGAAAAAGGCCCAGGGCCCGCGGATCATCGGCCAGCGTTTGGCCGGTGGCAGGCCGGTGTTGGGGATCTGCGTGGGTATGCAAGTGCTTTTCGACGCCGGCTTCGAGCACGGCATTGCCACCGATGGTTGCGGGGAGTGGCCTGGCCGGGTGGAAAAGCTGCAGGCTGACGTGCTTCCGCATATGGGCTGGAATACCGTGGAATTTGCTGCAGACTCGGCGATGTTCGCGGGGATTTCCCCGGAAGAGCGCTTCTATTTCGTGCACTCCTATGCGGCCCGCCGCTGGGAGCTGGAAACCGAAATCACCGAGCCGCCGCGGGTGGCCTGGGCTGAGCACGGCGGGGACCGTTTCGTGGCGGCCGTGGAAAATGGCGCGCTGTGGGCCACCCAGTTCCACCCGGAGAAGTCCGGCGAGGTAGGGACGCAGTTGTTGCGCAACTGGATTAATACGCTTTAAGTAGGATTTGAAACCATGACCTTTACTTTGTTGCCGGCCGTCGACGTCGTTGACGGCCAGGCTGTGCGACTCGACCAAGGCGCGGCCGGAACCGAAAAGAACTATGGCACCCCGCGCGAGGCTGCGCTCAAGTGGCAGGAGCAGGGGGCTTTATGGCTGCACTTTGTCGACCTCGATGCGGCTTTTGGCCGCGGTTCCAATCACGCGCTGATGGCGGAGATCACCGCGGAGCTTTTGATGCAGGTGGAACTGAGCGGCGGAATTCGCGACGATGAGTCTTTGGAGCGTGCGCTTGCCACCGGCGCGCGGCGGGTCAACATCGGCACCGCGGCGCTGGAGAATCCGGAGTGGGTCGAGGAAATGCTGGAAAAGCACGGCGACAAAATTGCCGTGGACTTGGCGGTGCAGCTAGAAGAAGGCGAGTGGCGCTGCCGCGGCAACGGCTGGGTATCGGATGGCGGAGACCTCTGGGAGGTACTCGAGCGTCTCGATGCGGCAGGCTGCCAGCGCTTCGTGGTCACCGACGTCACCAAAGACGGCACCCTCGAAGGGCCCAACGTGGAGCTGTTGCGTGAGGTTGCTGCGGCTACTGAGGCTAAGATTACGGCCTCGGGCGGCATCTCTAGCCTGGACGATCTTCGCGAGCTGGCGCTGTATGAAAACGAGGGCATCGATTCCGCGATTGTCGGGAAAGCGCTCTATGAGCAGCGTTTTAGCCTCGAAGAAGCAATCGCGGCGGTGGCGGAGGTAGAGCCGCTGCCGGAAGAAGATTACATCGACCCCATTGACACTTATTAAAGCGAGGAGCGCCAATTCATGACTCAACCGCGTGAGCTCGTGGCTTTTGCCGAGGCGGCCGTTGACCAAGTAAGCGAACTATTCCGCGCCGGCCTCGGCGCGCCGCCTGCCCATTTCAAGGGCGAGGGCGATTTTGCCACGGAAGTGGACCTGCAGATCGAGGCGCAGCTGCGCCAGCAGCTCACCCAGCTCACAGGCATTCCGGTTTATGGCGAGGAGTCTGCCTCGCCCTCCGGCGTGTTTGCGTCCGAGGAGACCATGTGGGTGGTCGATCCCATCGACGGCACCGCGAACTATTCCGCGGGCAACCCGCTGTGTGGCGTTCTGGTCAGCCTCATCCATGACTCGCGCCCCGTAGTTGCGGTGGCGGACTTCCCGCTGCTCGTGCGCCGCGTGGTGGCTGCCGAGGGCATGGGCCTGCGCTCGGTTGGCGGACCTGCCACCGGCTTTGGCGGCGGTGCGGATTCTCTCGGTTTTGACGAAGGCCGCGGGCACGTCGGCTGCTCTTCGCACCTGCCCACGGATATCTTCCACGAGCTGCGCGAGACCGGGCTGCGCCCACGCATGACCGGCTCCGTGGGGGTTGATTCGGCTTTCGTGGCGCAGGGCGTCTTCGACGGCGTGGTGAACTTCTCGCCGCATCCGTGGGACAACGCTGCGGGCGCTCTGCTCATCAAGGCCGCTGGCGGCATCGCGACCGACCCCGAAGGCAACGACTGGGCTCCGGGCGCCCGCGGTCTGGTCGCCGGCACCCCTCAAGTGCACGCCACGATTCTCGACATCGTGGCCCGCCACAGCCAAAAGTCTTAAAAGGAGGATGCCATGGCCTTGGCTGTGCGTGTTATCCCTTGCCTCGATGTGGACAACGGCCGCGTGGTCAAGGGCATAAACTTTGAAAACCTGCGCGATGCCGGCGACCCAGTAGAGTTGGCCGCCCGCTACGACCAACTCGGTGCCGATGAACTGACCTTCCTCGACGTCAGCGCCTCGAAAGAAGGCCGGGGCACCATGCTCGAGGTGGTGCGACGTACCGCAGACCAGGTCTTTATCCCACTGACCGTGGGCGGCGGCGTGCGTTCCATCGACGACGCCCGAAAGCTGCTGCGCGCCGGCGCCGATAAAGTAGCCGTCAACTCCGCGGCGATTTCCCGCCCAGAGCTGCTGTGCGAGCTTGCCCAGGTCTTCGGCTCCCAATGCATCGTCTTATCCGTCGACGCCCGGAGAGCCCCACACATGCCTTCCGGCTTCGAGGTCACCACCCACGGCGGCACGCGCTCTGCTGAACTCGACGCCATCGAATGGGCGGCCCGCGGCGCGGAGCTGGGCGTCGGCGAGATTCTGCTGAACTCCATGGACGGCGACGGCACCAAGGCAGGTTTCGACGTCGAGCTCATCGAGAAGGTGCGTGCTGCGGTGTCTATCCCCGTCATCGCCTCCGGTGGAGCGGGCAAGGCAGCCGACTTCCCACCGGCTATTGCGGCTGGCGCCGACGCCGTCCTCGCGGCCTCCATCTTCCACTTCGGCGAGGTGGAAATCGCCGAGGTGAAGGATGCCCTCGCGGCGGCCTCCTACGAGGTACGCAAGTGAGTAGCCCAGCAGACTTCGAGCTAGACCCGGGCGTCGCTAAGCTGCTCAAGCGCAACGCCGACGGCCTGGTTCCCGCCATCGCCCAGTCCGAGCAAGGTGAGGTGTTGATGTTGGCATGGATGGATGACCACGCACTCGCGCACACCTTGGCCACGCGCAAGGGCACCTATTATTCGCGTTCCCGGCAAGACTATTGGATAAAAGGCCAGACCTCGGGGCATATCCAAGAAGTACTGGGGGTGCGGCTGGATTGCGATGGCGACACCATCCTGATTACAGTTCGCCAAGAAGGCGCGGCCTGCCATACCGGAGACCGCACTTGTTTCGATTCTCATGACCTTTTGGGAGGCGCATTTTAGATGGCACGCCGTCTTGGCCCACTTTTAATTGCTGCAGGCGCAATCCTGCTGTGGCTTTCATCCCGCATGACGTGGGCTACCGCTGCCGTAGAAGACGATAAGTCCGGAACCAGCACCGTCGACATGGTGGGTTCCTTCTGGTCCCTCGAACTAATCGCGCTGACCCTTGTGCTTTTGGCCGGTTCCGTCGCCGTGGCGGCCCTGCGTCGCACCGCCCGCCGCATCGTGGCCGTCATTTGCGCGCTGGCCGCAGCCGCCGTGGCGTGGAGTCCAGTCTCCCTGCTGACCTACGGCGCCGACGCCGCTCGCGCCCAAGAACTCCTGCGCGCCGGCTCCTCCGACGAGAATGCCGTCAACGGTGCGCATATCTCGGAGTGGGCCACCGTCATCATCACCGAGGCCGCAAAGGCTGGCCCCATTCTTGCCATCTTCGGCGCAGCGTGCGCGCTGTTTGGGGCGATGCTGCTGGTGCGCAAACCGGGCGTCGACAAGCCCCGCTCGACCAAGTACGAAAGCCCGGCCGCGCGCCAGGAACGCATCGCCGAGGAACTGGAGACCACCACCGATTCCGGTCGCGTGATGTGGGATGCGCTCGATGCCGACATTGACCCCACGGACGTAAAACGCCCCTGAATTTCTATTTCGCGGGCCATCGCGATAGCCTAAGTGTGATCTCAAACGCCCCTGTGGAGGGAGGTGCTGATGTCCACTCCGATCGCCGTAGACCACCTGATAGCAGGTGTGCTTGACGACGTCGCCGTGCGCGAAGCCCGCGTCTCCTTCCAAGACATCAAAGCGCGCTCGCGTTCCATGAGCGAGCCACGCGACGTCCGTGCTGCGCTGTTGCGCCAGGGCTGCTCCGTGATTACCGAAATCAAACGCGCCGTGCCTTATGCCGGCGAAATCGCACACCTGGCCTCACCGGAGTCGGTGGCGCAGATGGCCGCGCAGCTAGCTGCCACGGGGGTCCACCTGATGGCCTGCCAGACCGACAGGCGGCGCTTCCACGGTTCTTTGGAGGATATGCGTCAGGCCCGCGCGGCGATCGATATCCCGATGATTTGCCGCGACATCATCGTGGACCCGTACCAGATCCACGAGGCGCGCTGCTATGGCGCGGATGCGGTGCCGCTGCAGGTGGAGATCTTGGAGCAAGCGCGGTTGGAGGCGCTGCTCGATCGCATTGAATCGCTGGGAATGACCGCAATTTTAGAGGTGCGCACCTGTGATGAAGTCGACCGCGCCATCAAGGCCGGTGGCAGCGTGGTGGCCATTAACGCATGGTCGGTGGCCTCGGATGCCATCAACCGCGAGGCCTTCTCCGAGATTGTGCCGGGGCTGCCGGAATCCATCGTGCGCATCGCAATCGGCGGTGTGAATTCGCCACGTAACGTGTTGAGATATGCCTCTCAGGGCGCCGATGCGGTGCTGGTAGGAGAGGCCATCATGGCGGCCCAAGACCCCGCCGCCGCGGCGCGTTCCTTGGTCGCTGCTGGCCAGCACCCGGCGTGCCCTTCGCGGAAGTCTCTTTAGTGGCTTTGTCCAGCCGGATAAGGCAAACTGTCTAGCGTGCAAATTCTGGCAAACATCCCGTCCCCGCCCCAGGGCGTGTGGCATTTAGGTCCGTTTCCGCTGCGTGCTTACGCACTTTGTATCATCGTCGGCATTCTGGTGGCGATGTGGATGACGCAGCGCCGCTACGTTGCGCGTGGCGGCAATTCCGATGTCGTGTGGGATGCGGCCATCGTTATCATCCCGGCGGGCATCGTCGGCGGGCGCTTGTATCACGTGATTACGGATCACCAGAAGTATTTCTGTGCCGACTGTAACCCGGCCGATGCCTTGAAAATCACCAACGGCGGCCTCGGTATTTGGGGCGCGGTGGCGCTCGGTGTGTTCGCGATTTGGGTGATGTTCAAGATTAAAAAGGTGCCCATGGCGCCGTTTGCCGACGCCGTCGCTCCCGGCCTCATTCTTGCCCAAGCCATCGGGCGGCTCGGCAACTGGTTTAACCAGGAGCTCTACGGCCGGCCCACCGACGTCCCGTGGGCACTGGATATTTACTACCGCATCAACGAGGCAGGGGAGTATGCGCCGGTATCGGGCCGCTCAACTGGGGAAGTAATAACGTCCGTGCACCCGACCTTCCTCTACGAGCTGGTCTGGAATGTTGCCGTGTGTTTGTTCCTGCTGTGGGCGCAAAAGGCGTGGAAGCTGGGGCACGGCCGCGTGTTTGCGCTCTATGTGGCGGGGTATACGCTGGGCCGTTTCTTCGTTGAGAATATGCGCTCGGATGAGGCCACGATGGTCTTCGGCCTGCGTATCAACGTCATTGTTTCAGTAGTGCTTTTCATCGTGGCGCTGGTGGTATTTTTCAAGCTTCCGCGCGGGCAGGAGACTCCCGATGAGGTAGATCCTGCGCGTAACGGGCCGAAAGCGCTCGATGAGTCGCAGGAATCACACTAAGCAGCGTACGTTGCCCATTCATGCCCGCTTTCATGCGGGCATTTCTGGTTTTTGGTGAGATTTTCTGTGGATTTGCGGGTTTATGTTGGCTTTGGCAGTGGCCGTTGCCAGCGAACGCGGGTAGGTTGGGTTTCGTTAGCATTCCCGATGTGAATAGGGCTTTTAATGTTGGATAGAAGAACCAAAATCGTTTGTACCTTAGGTCCCGCTGTGGCAAGCAAGGACGGAATCCTGCGCCTCGTGCAAGAGGGCATGGACGTCGCTCGCCTTAACATGTCCCACGGCGAGCACACCGACCACGAAGCCAATTATCGCTGGGTACGTGAGGCTACCGATGAAACTGGCCGCGCCGTCGGCATCCTAGCCGACCTGCAGGGGCCGAAAATCCGCCTGGGTCGCTTCATCAACGGCGAGGAGATGTGGGCAGATGGTGAAATCGTTCGCATCACCGTCGACGACGTCGAAGGCACCCACGACCGCGTTTCCACCACCTACAAGAACCTCGCGAAGGATGCGAAGGCCGGCGACCGACTGCTTATCGACGACGGCAAGGTCGCCGTGGTCTGTAAAGAAGTAGATGGCAACGACGTCGTCTGTGAGGTCACTGAAGGTGGCCCCGTATCCAACAACAAAGGTGTTTCCCTGCCCGGCATGGATATCTCCGTGCCGGCTCTATCCGAAAAGGACATCGCCGACCTGCGCTTCGCTTTGCAGCTCGGCGTCGATATGATCGCGCTGTCCTTCGTACGCTCGCCAGCCGACGTCGACTTGGTCCACGCCATCATGGACGAAGAGGGCCGCCGCGTGCCGGTCATCGCGAAGCTGGAGAAGCCGGAGGCGGTCGATGCTCTGGAGTCCATCGTCCTTGCTTTCGACGCCATCATGATTGCCCGTGGTGACCTGGGCGTCGAGGTACCGCTCGAGCAGGTGCCGCTGTTCCAGAAGCGCGCCATCCAAATCGCGCGTGAAAACGCTAAGCCGGTCATCGTGGCAACCCAGATGCTGGATTCCATGATCAGCAACCTGCGCCCGACCCGCGCGGAAGCATCGGATGTGGCCAATGCCGTGCTCGATGGCGCCGACGCCGTCATGCTCTCAGGCGAGACCTCCGTGGGCATCGACCCGCAGAACGTCGTGCGCACCATGTCTCGTATCGTGCAGAATGCCGAGTCCGATGGCCAGGTGCCGCCGCTTTCGCACGTTCCACGCACCAAGCGCGGCGTGGTGTCCTACTCAGCGCGCGACATCGCGGAGCGCCTGAATGCGAAGGCAATCGTTGCCTTCACCACCTCCGGCGATACCGCAAAGCGCGTGGCGCGTTTGCACTCCAAGCTGCCACTGCTGGCGTTTACCCCGTTCCCGGAGGTGCGCTCGCAGCTGGCCCTGACCTGGGGTGCGCAGACCTTCCTGAGTGATGCCGTGGACTCCACCGACGACATGATGGCTACCATCGACCGCTCGCTGCTGGCCATGGATAGTTACAAGGAAGGCGACCTTATCGTCGTTATCGCTGGCACCCCGCCGGGAATTGCGGGCAACACCAACATGATTCAGTGCCACATGTTGGGTGGAAGCCGCTAACCGAGCTCCTTGAGCGCGCTTCGCCGGCGCTCGAAAAGTGCTGGCCCGTCAGCGCTGTGGCCTTGCTGCTTTTGCGCAGGGAGGCCTCTTTTTGTGGATAACTTTGTGGCCGCGTCATCGGAAAGCGCGTTTTAGTCCCCTTTTGGCGAAGTTATCCACAGACGAAGAATTGATGCTTGTGGCGGTTCGTGGGTGCTTTTAGCGTGAAAGGCATGAACCTTCAGACGTATTTGCAAGCACGGGCGCGCGGCGTGGATCTTCTCGCCGAGGCGGCCGCGTTAAGCAAGTCTGAAATCATGGCTTTAGGCGCAAGCCCCGATGACGCCGATCACCTCATCCGCCTCGCCGAGCCTTATTTTGGCAAGACGCCGTATACCCGCAAACAGGCTCGTGCGCTCGCCGGAGCGCGGCGCCGTGGTCATGGATTGAGCGTGCTGGCCCGGATCGAAAAATATGTCGCGCGGGTGCGCAACCGCCATCACGCGTGGGACCTAAGAGTCGAGTTGTGCCACGCGCCAGCCAATAACGTGGACGGACTCGCGCGCGCTCGGTTACGCGAGATCCTCACTCCGCCGCAGCCCCAGCCTCAGGTATCGCATACCCGGTACTCCAACGGCCTGGGCGCAATCCGTATCACCGATAAGGCGATGACCATCGAGGACTTTCGCGCCATCATTTCGCATGCGGACGGCGCCCTTGAGGGTTTTCGCGCGTTGGTGGCCGGAAAGGCGAGCGGAGGGGCCGTTAAAGTGTCGACCTCGGCGATTGTTTACCTTGACCAACTCGACCGCATCGTAAACGGTGAGGGTGAGGAGGTCACCATTGAGCTGAGCAACGGCGCGGTGGTCTCTGGCGCGCAGTATATTCAGCGCGCGCTGGCCCAGCATGGGGAGGCCGTCCTCGTGCATCCGCTGGCTGGGCCGGTCGATGCTTTCCGAACTCAGCGCATCGCAAACGATAAACAGCGTGCCATACTCAAAGCGAAGTTCCGCGAGTGCGTGTGGCCGGGATGTTCCGTGCCTTTCGACGACTGCCAAATCCACCACATCGAAGCGTGGAACCACGGCGGGCACACCAACCTACAAAATTTGGTGCCACTTTGCGCCTATCACAACGGGCTCAACCAGGACGATCCACTAGGGCCCGCGCATCGCGGTCGCATCACGCTTATCGACGGCCATCTTGCCTGGCTTTCACCCAAAACCGGCAGGCCGTTGTTTCTAAAACACAACCTCCGCCCGCCACCCTAGGTTTGCGCCGGGCCGGCTCTATCGCCGCGACCCGGTCTCGCAGTCTCGTCACCGCCAATCCCGCAGACGCCGACGCTGGCCCGACCGCCCCCTGCCGGACGCTCGTGCAAACGGAGTCACGGGTTGCACGGCGTGGGTGTCAGTAGCGGCGGTTGAGTGGCGGCGATTGAGTGGCAGCGGTTGAGTGGCGGGGCCGCGTAGGGCGGGGAAAGCCGAAAAAGGCGCTAGGTGAAATGCCTAGCGCCTACTGGTCGTGGTTACTTATTAATTGGGGTGGGGTTGAGCTTCCAGACTTCGGCGGCGTAATCGGCAATCGTACGATCAGAGGAGAAGCGGCCGGACAAGCAGATATTCAGCCAGGCTTTCTTGGCCCAGTCGAGTGGGGCGTCGACGTAGTCTTGCGCCATGCGGTCGCGGGTCTTCCGGTAAGAGTCGAAGTCACCGAGGACGTAGTAGGTGTCTTGGGCGTGGATACCCTGGCCGTCGAGAAGCGAGGAGCGCAAGTCGCCGAACACACCGGAGTTCTCGTGGCCTAAAGTGCCATTGTTGAGGGCATCCAGAACACGCTTCAAACCCGAAACGGATTCGTAGAGCTCGCCAGGATTATAAGACTCTCGTAGCGCTGGCAACTCCTCGTTGGAAGCGCCGAAGATATACGCGTTGTCCTCGCCGACTGCCTCCACGATTTCAACGTTTGCCCCGTCCATCGTTCCCAAGGTGAGCGCGCCATTCATCATGAACTTCATGTTCGAGGTGCCGGATGCTTCCTTACCCGCCACCGAAATCTGCTCCGAGATGTCGGCGGCCGGGATGATGTGCTCGGCAGGGGAGACGTTGTAATTTTCCACGAACACAACGCGAATGACATCGCGGGTGTCCTCGTCGTTGTTGACCAGCTCAGCGATGGAGTTGATGAGCTTGATGATCTCCTTAGCACGGACATAGCCCGGGGCGGCCTTCGCACCAAAGATGAAGGTACGCTTCGGCACGGACTCGCCGTCTTCCTTGATACGGAAATACAAGTCCAGGATATAAAGCGCATTCAACAGCTGACGCTTGTACTCGTGCAGGCGCTTGATCTGCACGTCGAAGATAGAATCCGGGTCGACTTCCGCGCCGTGATGCTGCATGATCCACTCTGCGAAGTCGACTTTGTTTTTGTGCTTTACCTCCATGAGCTTGCGCAGAACCTTCTTGTTCTCAGAAAGCTGGGTAAGCGAGGCAAGTGAGTTAAGGTCGGTGACCCACTCATCAGAACCGGACTGCTTGGTCAGAAGCTTCGCCAGGCGCGGGTTACACATCTTCAGCCACCGGCGAGGCGTGACACCGTTGGTCTTGTTGTTGAATTTCTCCGGCCACAATTCATGCCACTCGCAGAGCGTGTCGGCCTTGATGATTTCCGTATGCAGGGCGGCGACGCCGTTGATAGAAAACGCCGCGTAGCAGGCAATCCACGCCATGTGCACCTGCCCGTTGGACACCGGCGCCATGTACTCGATGCGCTGGGAATCGACGCCTCGAGCTTCCATATCCAGCCGGAAACGACGGTCGATTTCTTCCACCAACTGCCAGATGCGCCAAAACAGCTTCTGGAAGATAGACACTTCCCAGCTCTCCAGCGCCTCGGCGAGAACGGTGTGGTTGGTATAAGCAAAAGTCTCTGTGACAACCTGCCAGGCATCGTCCCAGGACAAGCCGTGGTCGTCGAGAAGCAGGCGCAAAAGCTCTGGAATCGCCAGCACCGGGTGTGTGTCGTTGAGCTGGATGCAGTTGTACTTCGCGAATCCGCGCAGGTCGTCGCCGTGGTGGGCGATGTAGTTATCGATCATCTGCTGCAGCGAAGCAGAAACGAAGAAGTACTGCTGGCGCACGCGCAGCACCTTGCCCTCGTAGGTCGTGTCGTTGGGGTAGAGCACTCGGCAGATGTCCATGACGCGCTCGCGCTCGACGATGGCGTCGGTAAACCGCTGTGAGTTGAACGCATCGTAGTCAAATTCGTCGATGGGTTCGGACTTCCACAGGCGCAGGGTGCCGACGTTGTCGGTGCCGTAGCCGGTAATAGGCATGTCATAGGGAATCGCACGGACGTCCATGTCATCGAAGTGCACACGACGCTGATCGGAAGCACGGCGAATGACAAACTCGTAACCGTTTTCCATCCATGCGTCAGGCTGCTCCTTTTGGTGCCCATTTTCAAAGGATTGGCGGAACAAGCCGTAGCGGTAGAGCAGGCCGTAGCCGGTGACTGGGTAGTCCTGCGTGACCGCCGAATCGAGGAAGCAAGCAGCGAGTCGGCCTAGGCCACCATTGCCGAGGGCGGCGTCGTGCTCGGCCTCGAGGACGTCGGAAAGCTCGCGGCCGGCTGCCTTCGCTGCGGCCTTGGCTTCGTCGACCAAGTCCAGATTGGTGAGGTTATTAAGCAGCGCGCGGCCTTGTAGGAACTCAGCGGAAAAGTAGTGCTGCTGGCGGGTCGCAGAGTAGGCAGCGCGGGTGGCTTCCCAATTGTCAGCGATTTCGGCTACGACAGCAGAAGATAAGCCGGACCAGAATTTGCGCTGGCTGGCAGCAGAAGGGCTAACCCCGGCAGCGGAGCGCACGTGTGCGGGGACAGTGGACTGAAAAGCAGAGTGCTTGGGCTGGCTCATTTATTTCCTATCGGGTTCTTTAAGAGAATGGAAAATACCGTGTGCCAGCTTATCCGGCCTTGAGCGCAAGCGCTTGCTTAATTTGCGAGGTAGGCCAGCACCGCTGCTGTGGCGGCTTGGGTACTCGACGCCACGGTGGGTTCATAATCGGGTAGGAATGTCGCTTGGTGGTTGACGGGTGGGTTATCTGCCAGTTCCGCGGGCGTCGAGCCAATAAACCAGAAATAATACGGCACACCCCAAGCTTGGGGCAGGTAACAAAAGTCCTCGGAGGCCGTCGAAGGTTCGGCAGTACCCGAGGCTGCGCCGAAGGCGGCGTCGAAGACTGCGCGCACGGTTTCGTGGGCGCCAGGATCGTTGTCGGTGACTTCGCCGTGAGCAAAGTACTCGAATTCTGGCGGCTTTGGGGCGCCGGAGGCTTCGCATTCCGCGCGCACCATTCGCTCGAGGGAGGCATACACACGCTTGGCGACGTCCGGTTTGTAATAACGGGTATTCAACACCAGCTCGGCGGTCTCAGGAATGATGTTGTTTTTATCGCCTGAATGCAGCTCCCCTACAGAAATGACAAAGAAGTCATGCGGTGCCACCTCGCGTCCAACGATGGCTTGCAAACGCGTGATGACCATGGCGGCGATATAGGTCGGGTCAACGGCTGCGTGCGGCATCGAGGCATGTGCCGAGCGTCCGTGAATGGTGATGCGCAGGGAGTCGCAACCGGCCATGATTGCTCCGGGGCGGGACAGAACATCGCCTGCTTTGCCGGGCATAACGTGTTGGCCGAGGCAGATGTCGGGTTTCGGGACGCGGGTAGTAAGCGAATCGGCCAGCATATATTTTGCTCCCATGGAAGATTCTTCTGCTGGCTGGAAAAGAGCGAGGAAGGTGCCGGACCAGGCGTCGCGGTGGGCGTCGAGAAGCGCGCAGGCTCCCAGCAGCGCTGTAGTGTGCATGTCGTGGCCGCAAACATGCATGTTGCCGTTGCGGGAGGCGTATGCAACTGCCGTTTCCTCTTGCACGGGCAGCCCGTCGAAGTCAGCGCGGAAAAGAGCGGTGGGGCCGGGACCGTTGCGGAAGATGGCCACAGCTCCGAAGCCGCCGATGGGCTGGACAATCTCGCAGTCGAAAGCGCGCAGGCGCTCAAGGATTCGACCGGCGGTGCGCTCTTCTTCGTGGGAGAGCTCAGGGTGAGCGTGAAGGTCCTCGTAGAATTCGCGCTGCCAGCTAAGGTCTACGCGGCAGTCTTTCAAGAGGTTTGCGATTTTGGTGGAATCTGCCATAGCTAATCTTCTTTTCGTTAGGGTAGGGTTACCTACATGCCAATTATTCAGTTTGATGTTCTTGTGCCGGATGCCCAGGCCGAGCGAGTGGCGGAGGTCTTTAGCACCGCCACCGAAAAGCTGGTTGCAAATGAAACGCTGGCCGCTGCCCGCGTAACCCGCGAGGAAAATCCCACCTTGCCGGCCGGCTTGGAGGAGCAGTTGCGCCAAACCTACCGCGACGAGCACTTCGACCGCGAACTAGAAGATGCCAACGTTTATCGCTACAACATTGAGGTCGACGGCGTGAAGGGATCCGTGAACCAGCTGACGATGGTGCTCGCGCGACTTCTCACCCCGCACGCGGTGTTGCCGAAGGACCACGTGCTTTTGGAAGATGAGGTCACGCACGAGCGGCCGGCTATTTTTCCGTGGTCTGTACAGGCGCAACCTTAGCTGCCAGCGCGTGGGCGGCGGCGCGCAATTGCTCCACGACGTCGCCTTTCGCGGCGCCTTGCGCATTGTCGAGCTCGACTCCTACGGCGCCGTGGGGAAGCGGCGATGCGATGGAGCCTGCGATGACGCCGACTGGCGTTTCGCCGGCTAGCTCGGCGACGGTACCGACAACTTTGCCGGTGAGGGATTGCTCATCAAAGCGGCCCTCGCCGGTGACAACGAGGTCTGCCTCGGCGAGTTTCGCCGACAGGCCGATTTTTTCTGCCACATACGCGCCGCCGGGGACTACTTCGAAGTGTTCTTCGCTTCCCCAGAGCGTTTGCGAAAGCCAGCGCAAAGCGATGGGGATGCCGCCTGCGGCGCCAAAGGATTCGGCGTTTTCGTCGGTGCCGGTTACTTCGCAGAGGCGAAGAAGAGCGCCCGCGAGCAGCGCGATGTGTTCTCCCTCGACGCCTTTTTGTGGGCCGTATATGGTAGCGGCCTGGATAGGCACGGCTCGGGTATCGGCGAGCAGGGTGTAGTTAAGGGCACCGGCCTTGATGTTGAGTTGGGCGGTGTCGATGTTGTCGAGGCGAACGAGGGGAGCACCGCCCTTGGGTAGCGCGTAGCCGCGCTCGTCGTGTGCCGCAGCACCAAGTGCGGCGAGGATGCCCATTCCGCCGTCGATGGTCGCGCTGCCGCCAAGACATAAAACGATGTGCTTAGCGCCGCGGGCTTCGGCGTCCGCGATGAGCACTCCGGTGCCGTAGGAATCCGAGTGCAGTGGGTCGAGGTCATTGGCGACGGCGGGCAGCCCGGTGGCGGAGGCGACGTCGATTAGCGCATGCTCGCCGGCCAGGAAGTAGCTGGCTTCGGTCAGCCGCCCGCGGGCGTCGGTAGTGGGCAGTGTAATCGTTTGCACCTCGACGCCGGAAAGGCTGGCGGCGGTGGCGAGGATTTCGGAGGTGCCTTCGCCGCCGTCGGCCATGGGGCAGGTGGTGATGGTGGCGTCGGGAAGGGCCTCGCGCAGACCGCCAGCGATGGCTGCCGCGGCCTGCATTGCGCTTGCTGTCCCTTTGAAAGAGTCCGGTGCGACGATGATATGCATGCCGAAAAGTATAGGTGGCCACTAATTCGTGGGCGGTTTTACCTCGCGGATACTTGCACTTTTGGTCACACGATAGAAAACTGTTTGGTGTCCTGTAAACCACCGATTCGGCACCCTCGCCGGCGAAAGGCGCACCAGATGCACATCGAAAAGCAAATTTCCAACTACTACGACATGCTTTTAAAGCGAAACGCCGGCGAGCCCGAGTTTCACCAAGCCCTCTCCGAGGTACTGGATTCGCTGAAGATTGTCCTGAACAAGGATCCGCACTACGCCGACTACGGCCTGGTCGAGCGCCTATGCGAACCCGAGCGCCAGCTCATCTTCCGCGTTCCCTGGACCGATGATCGTGGAAACGTTTGCGTCAACCGCGGTTTCCGTGTGTAATTCAATTCCGCACTGGGCCCGTACAAAGGCGGGCTGCGTTTCCATCCTTCGGTGAACCTGGGCATCATCAAGTTCTTGGGCTTTGAGCAGATTTTTAAAAACTCGCTGACCGGCCTGCCCATCGGTGGCGGTAAGGGCGGTTCTGATTTCGACCCGAAGGGTAAGTCGGATGCGGAAATCATGCGCTTTTGTCAGTCCTTTATGACGGAATTGCACCGCTACATCGGTGAATATCAGGATGTTCCGGCAGGCGATATCGGTGTTGGCGGGCGCGAGATTGGTTACCTGTTCGGCCAGTTCCGCAGGCTGGAAAACCGCCACGAGTCTGGCGTGCTGACAGGCAAGGGGCTGTCCTGGGGCGGCTCCCTGGTGCGCACCGAGGCCACCGGCTACGGCTTGGTCTATCTCACCGCAGAGATGATGAAGGCCCACGGCGAGTCCTTTAGCGGAGCAAAGGTCATTGTCTCTGGTTCCGGAAACGTGGCGATTTACGCGGCCGAGAAGGTCCAACAGTTGGGCGGCACCGTCGTAGCGATGTCTGACTCCGCGGGGTATGTCGAAACCCCAAACGGCGTTGACTTCGAGCTGCTGAAAGATGTCAAGGAGATTCGCCGCGAGCGCATTAGCGTATATGCCCAGGAGGCAGGCGTGAAATATGACGAGGGCGGCAATATCTGGGCCACGCCTGCCGACGTTGCGTTGCCGTGCGCTACTCAAAACGAGCTCGACGTCGACGCCGCGCGGCTGCTGGCAGAAAATGGCGTGCGCTACGTCGCCGAGGGAGCAAATATGCCGTGTACTGCAGAAGCGACGCACTTCTTCGTGGGCTCGCAGGTTAAATTCGCGCCGGGCAAAGCCGCGAATGCCGGCGGCGTGGCCACCTCTGCGCTGGAGATGCAGCAAAATGCATCGCGCGATTCGTGGTCTTTTGACTACACCGACAAACGATTGCACGAAATCATGTCGAAGATCTTCAAAAACATCGACCGCACCGCGCGGGAGTATGACATGGAAGGCGATTATGTCGCGGGCGCGAATATCGCGGGCTTTAAGAAGGTGGCTGATGCGATGTTGGCGCAGGGCGTCGTATAGCGCTGCTTAAAGCCTGAAGTCGAACTTTAGATTTTTATTGCAAGTGCCGCGTGGGAAACGTGTGAAAAAAGTTTCTTTGGTTACTCTGAGCGCATGTACCGCGTATTTGAGTCCCTAGATGAACTTGTTCGCAATCTGGAGCAGGCCTACTCCGTTCCCATGACAGCCAACTGCATGGTCCCGCGCCACGAGATGCTCGCGCTTCTCGACGACCTCCGTAACGCCCTGCCCGTCGAAATGGACGATGCGCAGGATGTCCTAGATAAGCAGGACGAAATCTTGGCTGGCGCGGAGGAACGCGCTGCGCAGATTGTCGCGGATGCAAACGCGCAGTCTGACGAGATTATGGCGCGTGCGCAGGAAGACTCTGACGCCATGCTTTCCGACGCCCAGCAGCGCTCGACCGCCATGGTCGCCCAGGCGGAAGACGATGCCAGCGCCATGATCGAAAGCGCGCGTGCCGATGCGGACCGCACCATCGCGCAGGGCAATCAGGAATACGAGCGCAGCGTCGCCGCAGGCCAGGCGGAGCAGGAACGCTTGGTCTCTGAGTCCGAGGTGGTCCGCCGCTCGAACGATGAGGCGCAGCGCATTGTGGAGACCGCCCACACCGAGTCGAATCGTTTGCGCACCGAGTGCGATGAGTTTGTCGATTCCAAGCTCGGCGAGTTTGAAAGCTCTCTTTCCGGCCTGCTGCGTACCGTGAACTCTGACCGTCAAGCGCTGCGCCGCGGCGCGGGCGTGCGTTCCCGCATAAGCGATCCGCGCGCAGATGTGCGCAGCGAGCGCGGCGAGTACCGTGCCGACCGGGGCGAGCGCGGCGAGTACCGCGCCGAAAGCTCCGAGCGCTACGAACGCTAAGACCTATAGCGCGGATGCGTCAAGCACCGAGAGCTTCCGGCACCCGGGCGCTAGCGCGGCGATTGCACACTCTGTTTGCATAGGGTTTGCATAGCTCGGCTGCGGCGCGGAGACGATGGTCCTTGCTGGTGGCCAGACGGTTTGTCGTACACCGTCTGTTCATCAGCTGGGGCCATCGTCTTTGTGGCAACGGCAATCGCCGCTGATACCGCAGCGGGAAAACCGAACACGCCCCACATCAATGCAAACGTTTCCATAGGCGTACCCGCGATGAGGCGCACAGAAAATAGCGCCTCCACCAAATATTGCCCTGCGACAACGCTCAAAATTCCGCCGAGTGCCGTAGCAACGGACATGAGAACGCCCGATAGCCCTTCGCGCGCATTCCAGGCCAGCCACGCGGTGCCAAGGCCTAGGAGCGCGGAGGCGACAATCATCGTGATGTCGAAGGGCAGCGGAAGCGCCACGAAAGCACCAAGCACAAACCCCAAACCCAGACCGCGATAGGCCAGGGAGTGCAGTGCCATCCCCGGCCGCAGGCGGCTGCGGCGGTATCGCAGATATGCGATTGCGCCAAGCGCTACCACCGGCAGCACGCAAAGCAGAGAAAACGCCCATCCAAGCTGGGCTAATTCGCTGTTTGGTGCAGTGGTGCCGTAATTCATAGTCCCCAGACTAAGGCCCCCTAAGCCATTGGGAAACCACCTGCCTTTAGTGCATAAGACCTTGTGCGGTGCAGTTCAGGCAACACCCAGATAGCGGGCAAAAGGCGGCGTCGGCAAGCGTGGGCAAAGCTCTGCTAAAAGGATGGCGCCGCACAATGTAGGCTAAGAGACGTTATGGCAGATGTATTGGAATCACCGCTGAAATTTAACGTGGCCGAGCTCTTGCGTGGCCAGGGTGCTGCCGCAATGCCGGAGCAGCGCGTGCAGAAGGGCCCTGCGCCCGAACGTATCGGTGTCGAGATGATCGCCGTTGCAAAAGGCGACGAGATTACGGTCGACGCTACCTTGACACCGCTGGGATCGGGCGTGCTTGTCGACGCCACGGTTACCGGCACTCTCACCGGCGAATGCGCTCGTTGTTTGCGCCCGCTGCAGCCGCAGCTGGATCTGCAGGTCTCGCAGGTTTTTGCTGCAGACGAGTCTTTCATCAGCGGCGACGAACTCGATGATGAGGATGCAGGCTCTGGCGATGAAGTTCCTGAGGTCGTAGACGACGAAATCGATTTACTGCAGACTGTCATCGATGAAGCTGGCCTGAGCTTGCCTTTCGCGCCGGTGTGCGAGGAAGGCTGCGACATAGAGATGCCGGAGGGTGTTTCCACCGGAGTCTCTGGGGAAGAGGAAGACAAAGTCGATATCCGTTGGTCTGGACTGGAGAAGTTCCTGTGAGCAAGAAGAAGAAGCTGACCGGCGAGGAAGCCCTCAAGCAGGCCTATAGCGCCGTCGATCATGGCCCGTTGCTGCAGGCATTGGGCATCGACCTGGCCGATGAAAACTTGCGTCTGGCGCTGACCCACCGCTCTTTTGCCAACGAAAACGGGTACTTGCCCAACAACGAACGCCTCGAGTTTCTAGGCGACGCTGTCCTTGGCCTGTCCGTGGCTTCGAAGCTCTACGAGCAGTATCCTTCGCGTCCGGAATCGGATATTTCGAAGATGCGCGCTTCCATCGTCTCGCGATACGGGCTTTCCGATATCGCTCGCGAGATTGAGCTGGGCCAACATATCCTGCTGGGCAAGGGCGAGCAGTCCACCGGCGGCCGTGACAAAGATTCGATTCTGGCGGATACCACCGAGGCCATCTTCGGCGCGATTTATCGCCAGCACGGCTTTGAGGTCGCGCGCGATGTCATTCTGCGCCTGTTCCAGAAGAAGATCGACAACGCTGTCGTCTCCGGCCGCCACATGGACTGGAAGACCAACCTGCAGGAGCTGTGCGCCGAGCTGAAGGCCCCGATGCCGGTCTATACCGCTACCTCTACCGGCCCAGAGCACGACCAGACCTTCACCGCGGTGGCTACCGTCGCGGGCCTGACCGTGGGCAACGGCGTTGGCCACAACAAGAAGCTGGCCGAGCAGCAGGCGGCGCAAGAGGCGTGCGATACTCTGCGCGAAACTCCGCTTTTGGTCCAGGGCACCGCTAATCGCGAGAATTAATGCCTGAACTTCCAGAAGTCGAGTCCGTCCGCCGCGGGCTCGAGGCCTATCTTCCCGGCCGCCGCTTCGAGTCCGTGAAAGTCTTGCACCCGCGGGCCAACCGCGGCCAGGATGGCCCCTTGGAACAGCTCCTAGCCGGCCGCGAAATCGCGAGTGTGGCACGGCGCGGCAAGTTCATGTGGCTGGAATTCGCCGACGAAGACCTCACGGATCCCGGCCGCGATGTGCTTTTCGTACATCTCGGCATGTCCGGCCAAATGCGGGTGGGGGAGACGGACTCGAAACATGTACGCATCGCGGCGTCGTTAAGCGGCGGCGTCCAGCTGAACTTCGTGGACCAGCGCACCTTTGGATATTGGTTGCTGGCCCCATGGACGAAGATTGCGCACATCGCGCGGGACCCGCTGGAGTCGGACTTTGACCTTGTTGCCACTGCGCGGCGGCTGCGGGGGAAGAAAACGGCGGTGAAGACGGCGTTGCTGGATCAGACTGTGGTCTCGGGAATCGGTAATATTTATGCCGACGAGGCGCTCTGGCTAGCCCGCATACAGCCCCAAAAGAAGGCCTCCACGCTGCGCCAACGCGACGCAGTTGCGCTTGTCGACGCCGCCGCGACCGTCATGCGCGCTGCCCTTAAAGTCGGCGGCACTAGCTTCGATGCGCTTTATGTCAATGTCAATGGTGAGTCGGGTTATTTCGACCGCTCTTTGCATGCCTACGGCCGCGGCGATGAGCCGTGCGATAGGTGTGCGACGCCGCTAAAAAGGGTGGTTGTGGGCGGCAGATCTACCCACTATTGCCCCCGCTGCCAAACCTATTAATGGATCGATAGGGGATATATAGCGTTTAATATTCCACATGGAATTTATTGAGAACGCTGTGACAACGTTCAACGATTCGGTATGGACTTATCTGATCCCGTGGATCTTGATTGCTGCGGGACTATTTTTCGGCTTTAGGACTGCGCTCGTGCAGGTGCGCATGGTCCCGCAAATGTTCAAGGCTGTGGTGGAACGCCCGAAGGGCGTCGGCCGCGACGAAGACGAGGACTACGGCGGAATCTCCGCTTTCAAGGCTTTTACCATTTCGGCGGCCTCGCGCGTGGGCACCGGCAACGTCGCGGGCGTGGCTGTGGCTATTTCCGTGGGCGGACCTGGTGCCGTGTTCTGGATGTGGCTGATTGCCATCCTGGGCGGTGCGACGGCGTTTATCGAGTCCACCCTGGCTCAGGTGTGGAAGGTCCGTGAAGGCACTGCTTACCGCGGCGGCCCGGCTTATTACATGAAGCGTGGCCTAGGCTGGGGCCCGCTTGCCGTTATCTTCTCTGTGGCCATCGCCTTTACCTTCGGCTTTGTCTACAACGCATTCCAGACCAACGCCATTGCCGATTCCATCGCGTTCTCCTTCGGCCGTGACGACTTCACCTTCCGCTTTATCATCGGCGGCGTCATCGCTGCTATCTCCGCTCTCATCATCTTCGGTGGTGTGCAGCGTATTGCGAATATCACTCAGGTCATCGTTCCGTTTATGGCGATTGCGTACCTGCTCATCGGCGGCTTCGTTGTCGTGGCCAATTTTGACAAGGTCCCGGGCATGATCGGTGACATCATCGGCCACGCCCTAGGCTTCAAGGAAATCGCCGGCGCCGGTCTAGGCACTGCCATGATGAAGGGAATCCAGCGCGGCCTGTTTTCCAATGAGGCCGGCGAGGGCTCCGCGCCGAACGCCGCAGCTACCGCCGCCGTGTCGCACCCAGTCAAACAGGGGCTGGTGCAGACCTTGGGCGTTTATTTCGACACGCTAGTTGTCTGTTCTATCACCGCCTTCATCATCCTGCTGGGGCCTACCGTCAACTACGGCGCGGAAGCCGAGGGTGTTTCCCTGACGCAGGCTGCACTGGCTTCTGAGGTGGGCGATTGGGGCATCCATTTCGTCAGCTTCATCCTGTTCTTCCTGGCATTTTCTTCGATTCTGGGCAACTACTACTTGGCAGAGGCCAACGTGGAGTACTTAACCCGCAAAAAGAGCCTGCTGATCCTCTTCCGCCTCGTGGTGCTCTTCTTCGTATGGTTTGGCGCCGTGGGCTCTTTGCCTTTGGTCTTCGCCCTGGCAGATACCGGCGCGGCAACGATGGTCTTCCTCAATATTCTTGCCATCGTTCCTCTGTCCGGCGTGGCCATCAAGCTGTTGAAGAACTTCAACGAACAGCGTCGTGACGGCGTGGACCCGATTTTCCATCGCGACATGATGCCGGAACTGAAAAACGTCGAGTGCTGGGACGGCTCTGACCCGGTTACCCGCCGCAGCCCGGAGGACCGCAAGCACTTGCAGCACAAGTACGATCTGTCGGATCGCACCAACCTACGGGAGTACTAAATGCAACGCCTGACCGCTTTCGTGCACGGTACGGTCCAAGGCGTTGGCTTCCGCTGGTGGACGCGCTCTCGGGCCCTCGAATTGGGTCTTGCGGGCCACGCCACGAACTTAAAGGGCGGGCGCGTGCAGGTTGTTGCCGAAGGCCCGCGCGAGGACTGCGAGCGCCTGCTCGAGTTATTGCGCGAGCAGCCTTCCACCACCAAGCGCCCCGGAACCGTAACCACCGTGGTGGAGCAGTGGTCGGACCCACGCGGTGAGAGCGGCTTTATCGAACGCTAGCGCCTAGGCTTGCTAAACTTTCACGAATGCACCTGAAATCGCTCACGCTCAAAGGCTTCAAGTCTTTCGCGTCCGCGACGAACCTGAAATTCGAGCCCGGCATTTGCGCCGTGGTTGGTCCGAACGGCTCAGGTAAGTCGAACGTCGTCGACGCGTTGGCGTGGGTCATGGGCGAGGGCAGCGCCAAGACCCTGCGCGGCGGCAAGATGCAGGATGTCATCTTCGCTGGCGCGGGCGACCGCAAGGCGCTAGGTCGCGCCGAGGTAACCCTTACCATCGACAACTCCGATGGCGCGCTGCCCATCGAATACTCCGAGGTTTCTGTCACCCGCCGCATGTTCCGCGACGGCGCCAGCGAGTATGAAATCAACGGCGCCAAAGCGCGCCTTATGGATATCCAGGAGCTGCTTTCTGACTCCGGTATCGGCCGCGAGATGCACATCATCGTCGGTCAGGGCAAGCTCTCCGAAATCCTGGAATCGCGCCCAGAAGATCGCCGCGCCTACATTGAGGAAGCCGCCGGCGTGCTCAAACACCGGCGTCGTAAAGAAAAAGCGCAGCGCAAGCTCACCGGCATGCAGGCCAACTTGGATCGTCTGCAGGATCTCACCGAAGAGCTGGGCAAACAGCTAAAGCCTTTGGCCCGTCAGGCCGAAACCGCCCAGCGCGCGGCCACCGTCCAGGCGGATTTGCGCGATGCCCGCCTGCGCATCGCCGGCGACCAAGTCGTGCAAACCCGCAAGAAGTACGCCGATGCCGAGCAACAGGCCCAGGTGCTCGCCGAGCAGGTGGCGGAAGCTACCGAGCAGCACGAAGAGGCCACCGGCGTCCAATTGGAAATCGAAGCCCAGCTCGAGGAGGTTAATCCGCAGGCCGAGGCCGCGCAGAAGCTGTGGTTCGACCTGTCGACGCTGTCCGAGCGCATCGCCGCCACCCAGCGCATTGCGGAAGAGCGTGCGAAAAACGTCGGCGCACAGGTCGCCTATGCAGGCCAAGACCCAGAAGAGCTCGAGGCCCGTGCCCTGCGCGCGGACGAGGAGCACGCCGAGCTGCTCATGGAGGCCGAAGAGGCCGCCGAGCACCTGGAGTCCATCCGCGAGGAGGTGGCGCAACGCCGCGCCGTCTTCGAAGAGGCGGAAAAGGAACACATGGCGCAGCTACGCGCGATTGCGGATCGTCGCGAGGGAGTGGTTCGCCTCATCGCCTCGGAGGAAAACCTCGCCGGGCAGGTCTCCGCGGCAGAGGAGGAGCTCGCGCGCCAGGAGGAGACGCTGCAGTCCACCAAGGCGCGCACGCGCACGGCGCAGGCTGAGGCGGACGAAGTCGCCGATAAGCTGGAGGCCTTAAACGCCGAGCGCGAGCCGCTGGAAGAGGCCCACGTGAGGGCCGCGAGTGAGTCAGGGGCGGCCGAAAAACGCCTGGAGCAGCTTCGCGACGGTCAGCGCGAACGCGAACGCGCGGTCTACACGCTGCGCTCGCGCATCGATACTTTGGCGCAGACCGCCCCGGAAAATATCGACTTGGGCGAGGGCTTTAAGCCGCTGGCGCACTACATCACCACCTCCCATGACACGGCCGTTGCGGCGGCGTTGGGCGCGTTCGCGGAGGCGCAAACGGGCGCGGTTACAGAGGACATCGTGGCAGCCTTGAGCACCGCCGCCCGCACCCCGCTGGTGGACACCACTGCCGCGGGTGCCTCCGACTGGCGTCTGGACGCCAACCTGCCCAGCGGTGCGACCTGGCTGCTGGATGAGATGCAGCTTGCACCCGAGGTACAGGCGGCGCTGACGCGTCTGCTTTCCGACGTCGCGCTGGTCGGCGATCTTGCCCTAGCTCGCGAGCTGGTGCGCGAGGATCCGCGCCTGCGCGCGGTTACTGCCGAGGGCCTGTTGGTGGGCGAGGGCTGGGTCGAAGCCGGTACCGGCGCTTCTTCTACCGTCGAGGTCACCGCGCGCATCGCGGAGGCAGAAGGCCAGCTGGAATCTGCCACGCAGGAGTTGGAAGAGCTTTCCGGCACCCTGGAGGGCGCGAAGATGGCGGCCGAGGAGGCTCGCGTCGCGGCGGCCTCGGCAAAGGCGGCCTTGCGTGAGCACGACACGACCGTGGAAGCCTGGCAGCGCGACCACCAGCGCCTGCTGAAGCAGCACGAGGTCAACAAGGCTGAGCATGAGAAAGCCGCGGCCCGTGCGACCGAGATTGAGGTCAAGCTTGCCGAAGTGCGCGAGCAGCTGGCTGAGACCCGCGACCGCCTCTCGCGCGTCGATGAGGAGGTCGAAGACGGCGAGCCTTCCTCCCACGAGCGCGATGCTGCCTCGGCCGCTTTGGAGCAGGTCAAGGCCATGGAGATGGAGGCCCAGCTCGCGGCGCGCACCGCCCAAGACAAGGTGGGGCAGGCTGCGGGTAAGGGCGACGCGCTGCGTCGCCAAGCGCAGCATGAACGTCAGGCAAAGGCCCGCCATGAGCAAGCGATGGCGCGTCGTAAAGCGCAGGCCGACTTAGCTCAAGCGGTGGCAGGCCATGCCACGGACCTTGCCGGACGCGCATCCCAGGCCCTGGAGCGCGCCACCGCTGAGCGCGATGAGCTGGTTAATCAGCGCAACGTGTTAGGCGGGCGCTTGCAAGCGGCCAAGCAGCAGGTTTCGGCAACACGGCAGAAGCTCGACCGTCTGACGGCGAACGCCAATCATTCCGAAATCGCCCGCTCGCAGGCGCAGGTGCGCGTGGATGAGACCGAAGCGAAGATCGTGGACCAGTTGGGTATTGCGATCCCTGACTTGCTGCGCGATTACACGCCGGGCGAGGACTTCGACCGTAGCGCGGAAAAGGCGCGACTGAAGCAGGCAGAAAAGGACCTGAACTCCCTGGGCAAGGTCAACCCGCTGGCGCTGGAGGAGTACAAGGCGCTGGAGGAGCGCTATTCCTTCCTGTCTACGCAGCTCGATGACGTTATCCAGGCGCGCAAGGATTTGGCGGGCGTGATTGAGGACGTGGATCAACAGATTCTGCAGCTTTTCACCGATGCGTGGAACGACGTGGAGGCGGAGTTCCCGAAGGTCTTCCAGACCCTTTTCCCGGGTGGCGAGGGCCGCCTGATCCTGACGGAGCCGGATGACATGCTGGCCACCGGCATTGAGGTTGAGGCGCGCCCGCCGGGCAAGAAAGTCAAGCGCCTGTCCTTGCTTTCTGGTGGTGAGAAGTCCCTGACCGCCTTGGCGATGCTGGTGGCCATCTTCCGTGCGCGCCCGAGCCCGTTCTACGTGATGGACGAGGTTGAAGCCGCGCTTGATGACGTCAACCTGCGACGCCTCATCGCCCTGTTTGAGGAACTGCGCAAGGATTCGCAGCTTATCGTCATCACGCACCAGAAGCCGACGATGGATGTGGCTAACGTCCTCTACGGCGTGACGATGCGTGGCGATGGCGTCACGCGCGTGATTTCGCAGCGTATGAGCCAGGCTGGCGACGCCCCCGGTTCCGCCGCTGCAGCCGAGGATGCCACACGCCTGGGCGTCGATGCCCCGCGCGGCGCTGCGCTTGGCGACGCCGCCGAGCCCGACGCTGGGCCCGACGCAGGGCCCGACGCTGAGCCCGAAACTCAGGGTTAATCCGCAGGGTAGTAGTGCCAGGCTGCAGCAAGCCTGGCACTATAGAGGGCATGAATACGACGTTGATGTGGATTCTTATTGCCGTAGCCGTCATTGTGCTGCTGGCGATTGTGCTGGTAGCAGTAGGTAAAAAGCGCGGCGATGCCAAGAAAGTATCGTTCGAAAAGCCGGCCGAGGAAGCTCCCAAGGAGCTGACCCAGGAGCAAAAGTCTGGCAACTACCAGGCCAAGTCCGGGTTCAACTTTGCCCCCGCCGGCAGCGGCGCCAAGGAGCCAGAGAAGGTTCCCGCTCAGCCAGCCAAGCCGGCCGAGCCCACCAAGCCAGCCAAGCCGGCTGAGCCTGCCAAGCCGACCGAGCCCACCAAGTCGGCCGAGCCAGCTAAGCCTGCTGAGCCTAAGGCTGAGAAGTCCGCACCCGCCGCTGGTGTTGCAACCGGCGCGGCCGCTGCCGGTACCGCTGCCGCAGGAGCTGCAGCTGCTGCTGCCTCCAAGCCGGCGGAGTCTGAGCCTGCCAAGACTGAACCTGAAAAGGCCGAGCTGGTAGCAGATGAAAACCCGGTTGAACAGCCGGCCGTCGAAGAGCCGGCAGAAGAAGAACCGGTTGCTGAGGCGCCGCAGGAGGAAGCGGTCGCGGAAGAGCCGACGGTGGCTGCCGAAAGTACAGACGAAGTCTCGGCAGATGAAGCCCCGGAATCTCCAGCAGAAACTTCTGATGCCGAAGCTGAGGAAGCTGCGGAGGCTGAGGAAGCCGCGGCGGCAGCCGATGCGCAGACGAAGGGCGCTGAGGCAGCGCTAGAGGCCGAGCCGGAGGAGCTTGAAGTCTCTGAGGACGCTGAGGTTGTCGAGGCGCCGGAGGCGACGGAACCTGATATTGCGCCGGCAGGTGGCCGTTTGGGTCGCCTGCGCGGCCGCCTGTCGCGCTCGCAGAATGCTATTGGACAGGGCCTGATGGGCATCTTGTCCGCGGGTGACCTCGACGAGGAAGCGTGGGAGGAAATCGAAGACACCCTCATCATGGCGGACCTGGGCACCAAGTCCACTATGAAGGTCACGGAGGCGCTGCGCGATAAGTTCGCAGAGCGCGGCGTCGCCAGTGAGGAAGAGGCCCGCGCGATGCTGCGCGAGTGCCTCATAGAGGCCGGCCACCCGGAGATGGACCGTTCCATCAAGGCCATGCCGAACGAGGGCAAGCCTGCTGTCATCATGGTCGTCGGCGTCAACGGCACCGGCAAGACCACCACCACGGGCAAGCTTGCGCGCGTGCTCGTCGCGATGGGCCACAAGGTGTTGTTGGGCGCCGCGGATACCTTCCGCGCAGCCGCAGCGGATCAGCTCGAAACCTGGGGTCGCCGCGTCGGCGCCAGCACGGTCCGCGGCAAGGAGGGCGCTGACCCGGCTTCCGTTGCTTTCGATGCCGTTGCAGCGGGCGTTGACCAAGGCGTAGACGTCGTCCTCGTCGACACCGCCGGCCGCCTGCACACTTCTGTTGACCTGATGGATCAGCTGGGCAAGGTCAAGCGCGTGGTGGAAAAGAAGACTGAGGTGGACGAGGTGCTGCTGGTTCTCGACGCCACCGTTGGCCAGAACGGCCTCACACAGGCCCGCATTTTCCGTGAGGTCGTCGACATCACGGGCGTGGTGCTGACCAAGCTCGATGGCACTGCCAAGGGCGGCATTGTCTTCCAGGTTCAGGAGGAGCTCGGCGTCCCAGTCAAGCTTGTTGGTCTGGGCGAGGGTGCCGATGACCTCGCGCCATTCGAGGTCGAGGGCTTCGTCGACGCCCTGCTCGGGGAGAAGTAGCCTCCTTTAGCCTCGCGTTTGCCGCCGTGGATTTCTTTCCGCGGCGGCTTTTTCTTGTATGGGGTGGTGCTTTCCGGAGCCGCCGCTGGAACGACGCTGGAAAGCGCTGCTTGGAGGTTGTTTTTCTTGCAAAATCGCCGCGCGAGTTGTCGCCTTGAATACCGAAAAAATGTGCTTTGACGTGGGCCACAATGGTAGTGTGGGAACGTCGTATTTTATGCGCGCTCTAAGTAATAAATCTCTACACAATGGTTTGTGAGGCTAATTTTTCGTGACACTTATTTATGTTGTCCTCCTCGCAGCTTTGGCAGTGGTTCTTGCCCCAGTAACCGTCAAGGTTGCTGATCGCGCCGCCGGCTACCCCCTAGCCGGCATTTTTATTGTGGCGGCAGGTCTTCTTGCCAAAGAATTTGGAACTTTATCGACGGGCGAAGAGCTGTCTTTCTCGCGCACGTGGGTCGGCGACGTCGTCGGCACCGGCATCGACGTCCACTTCGCTCTGCGCGGCGATGCCTTGGGCGTATTCTTCGCCATGCTGGCTTTGGTCATCGGCGCCGTAGTCTTTACCTACTCGGCCGCCTACCTGCCCAAGGGCAAAGGAAACACCAGCTTCTACCTGCTGATGACGGCATTCACCATGTCGATCCTGCTGCTGGCGCTGGCTAACGACGTTATCCTGCTCTTTTTTGCCTGGGAGCTGGTTTCCCTGGCCTCGTTTATGCTTATCGCGCGTTCGGGTAAGGCAGGCGAGAAGGGCTCGCAGCGCACGCTGATTTTGACCTTTATCGGTGGCCTTACCCTGTTGGCAGGCGTGGCCATCGCGGCGACGGCCGCGGGTACTACCAACCTGGAAAAGATTCTGGCCTCCGGTGTCTGGCACGAGCGCCCAGGCCTTACTGCCGCCGTGGCAGTTCTTATTGCTTGCTCTGCTTTTACCAAGGCCGCGCAGTTTCCGTTCCACTTCTGGCTGCCAGAGGCCATGGCCGCAGCAACGCCGGTCTCTGCCTTCCTGCACGCAGCCGCAGTGGTCAAGGCAGGCGTGTACCTGCTGATTCGTTTCTCCACCATCTTCCACGACGTGGCCGTGTGGAACTGGCTGCTCATCGTCGTCGGTATGGGCACCGCCGTTATGTCCGCGGTCTTTGCGGTGCAAAAGACTGACCTGAAGAAGCTGACCGCTTATTCCACCGTCTCGCACTTGGGCTGGATCGTGGCCACCATCGGCGTCGGCACGCCTTTTGCTATCGCCGCCGCCCTGGTACACACGCTGGCGCATGCACTGTTTAAGTCGTCCATCTTCATGCTCATCGGCGTGATTGATCACGAGGCCGGCTCGCGCGATATCCGCCGCCTCGGCGTGCTGTGGAACAAGATGCCATGGACCTTCGGCTCCATGGTTATCGGCGCGGCATCGATGGCCGCGGTTCCACCGCTTTTGGGCTTCGTCTCCAAGGAAGGCATGCTCACTGCCTTCGAAGACGCGCCCATCGGTGGGGCAGGGCAGCTGGTGCTGCTGATGGTTGCCGCAATCGGCGCCTTCTTTACCTTCACCTACTCCGCCAAGATCGTCTTCGGCGCCTTCTTCGACGGCCCGCGCAACATGTCCAAGGTCCACGAGGCGCCTGTTCGCCTCTGGCTGCCGGCAGCACTTCCGGGCTTTATGTCTTTGCCGCTGGTCTTCGTGTTGGGCAAGTTCGACAAGCCTTTGGACTTGATGGCAGGTTCCGTGGGAATGGAATCTCACGCCCACCTTTCCCTGTGGCACGGGGTGAACGTTCCACTGGTCATCTCCGTTGCGGTTCTCATCGCGGGCATCGCCGGTATCTTCATTCGCAAGCAGCTGTGGTCCGCATTCGAGGACACCAAGCTGGTTCCGCGCACCGGCAACCAGATTCTGCGTTCTGTCCAAAATGGCGCGGCCGCGATCGGCCGCTTTGTCGGCCGCATGTCCGATACCCATAATCCTTCACGCCTGATGCTGCCCATCGTCTTGCTGCTCATCATTCTGGCTGCGGCAGGCCTTATCAGCGAAGGCGTCGACGGCGTCGCTCTTGCACCACGCGTCGAAGGCCTGGATAACCCATGGGATCTTTTGCCGCTTTCCATCGTCGCGCTGTCCATGTTTGGCCTGGTGCGCACCCGCAACCGCCTGACGGGCGCGGTGATGATCGGCATCGCCGGCACGGGCGTGACCCTGCAGATGTTCCTGCTCGGCGCACCCGACGTCGCGCTGACCCAGTTCACCGTCGAGGCACTGTCTGTCATCGTGATGATGATGGTGCTGCGCTACCTGCCGGAGAAGTTCCACCCAGTGCAAGAGAAATCGCGTAAGACCGGCTCCATCGTGGTAGCTGTCCTCGCCGGCGTGGCCGCCTTCCTCGGTGTCTGGGGCCTGATGGGCCGCCATGAGCGTTCCGATCTTTCTCTGTGGTACCTGGACAACGCTCCGGATATCACCGGCGGCGACAACGTCGTGGCCACCATCATCGTGGAGTTCCGTGCACTCGATACCCTGGGTGAGCTTTCAGTTCTGGGCATGGCCGCCGTGGTGATTGCTTCTGTTACCTCCACGCTGCCGCGCTTCCCATTTACCTCCGGCACGCGCCCGGCTCCGTTCGGCCAGTCGCAGCTAAATTCGGTTCCGCTGCGTAAGGGCATTGCCATCGTTATTCCGATTTTGGTTGTCACCTCCGTCGTGGTCTTCTACCGCGGTCACCAGGCCTCGGGCGGCGGCTTCCCGGCCGCGCTGATTATGGGCGCAGCCATCGGCCTGACCTACCTGTCCCGCGGCTCTGATGAGATTGTCTTCGGCCGTATGACCCCGATTCACCTCACGGGCATCGGCATCATCGTGGCGCTGACTGCAGGCTTTATCGGTTACATCCCGCACCACGGCGAGCCGGGCGGCTTCCTGACCGCCATCCACGGCCACGCCTTGGGCCAGCACTGGACCACGTCGCTGATTTTCGACCTCGGTATTTATCTCGCGGTTCTGGGCATGCTGACCATGGCCATCAACGCCCTCGGCGGTTATCTGCGCCCGGGCACGGAGCGCGACTTCTTGCCATGGGTCCACGACGACGATTCCGCGTTGCCGTCGACTCCGCGCGTTGTGCTTGACGACGTCGATGATCCTTACCCCGAGCCCATCAACCCCTCGAGCAATCCGCTGGCTTTGCTCAACAAGTCTGAGGCTCGAACTAAGAAGGACTCGCCGCGCGTGGCACGCCAGAAAGGCGGGGAGAAATAATGATTCTTGCACTAACCATCGCACTGCTTATCGGTTCTGCGGTCTATCTCATCCAGCAGCGTGGCTTGGTCCACATCGTGCTGGGCATGATGGCCTTCGGTCACGGCGCTAACCTGACGCTGCTCGCTACGGGCGTGTACTCCTACCGCGGGGAATCTTTCCCCTCGCAGGTCGCACACGACCAGATGGCGGACCCGCTTCCGCAGGCCTTCGTGCTTACCGCCGTGGTCATTTCCATGGCGACCTCCACGATCTTGCTAACCATGGCGGCTATGGGCGCCAATGATGACACGGACATCGTGGAGCCGGTTGATGACAACACCATTGACCACGCGTTCTCAACGCTGGGTCGTGATTCCAAGAATCGAGAGATTTTGCAGCGTTCGGCCAACAAGATGGATCGCGTCAAGCAGTTGGATCACAGTGAGGAAGGGGAGAAGTAATGGCTGAACTCGTCAGTGCACTGTTGCCGCTATTCCCAGCGGTTCCCCTCGTGGCCGCGGCCTTGGCCCTAATGGCCCCGTGGCGCGGCGTGCGTGATTCCATCATGCTGATTATCCCGGGCATCGGAATCTTTGCTGGTTTCGCACTCTTGCTCTATACCTTGAACAACGGCGTGGTGGCCCACACCGTGGGCGGCTACCCAGGTAACGCGGGTATTGCCTTCGCGGCAGATACCTTCTCAGCGTTGATGATTGTCACGACGATGATCGTCGCATTCGGCGCCAACTGGTTTGCCATCGTGGGCGGCGAGACGAAGTCGCGCTACTACCCATCGTTGACGCTGATTCTCATCACCGGTGTCTGCGGCGCGCTGCTTACCGCAGACCTCTTCAACTTCTTCGTGTTCATCGAGGTCATGTTGCTGCCTTCTTATGGCCTCATCACGATGTCCGGTACCTGGTCGCGCCTCGCGGCCGGCCGTGCCTTCGTTCTGGTTAACCTCTTTGCCTCGACGCTGCTGGTCGTCGGCGTGGGCTATATCTACTCCGTTACCGGCGCGGTCAACCTCGCCGCACTAGAGGGCGCTGCGGCGGGCAATGGCCCAGTGACCGTGGCCTCGGGAATCGTAATCATCGCCATCGCGGCGAAGGCCGGCGTCTTCCCCGTGCAGTCCTGGCTGCCGCGCACCTACCCAGGCACCTCGGCTGCCGTGATGGGCTTGTTCTCCGGCCTGCACACCAAGGTTGCGGTCTACATGCTCTACCGCCTGTGGGTCCACCTTTTTGGCATGGACCAGCGCTGGGGCACTCTCATCATCGTGGTCATGATCATTTCGATGCTGATCGGCGCATTTGGTGGCTTGGCCGAAAACTCCATCCGTCGCGTCTTGGGCTATCAGATGCTCAATGGCATGCCTTTCATCTTGGTGATGATGGCCTTTACCACCCACGATCCACAGCGCGCTCTCGCCGCCGGAATCTTGTACACCATCCACCACATGCTCACGGTGGGCTCGCTCATCCTGGCCTCTGGTGCCATCGAAGAGACCTACGGCACTGGCTTGCTATCTAAGCTTTCGGGCCTGGCACGCCGCGATCCGCTCATCGCCTGGATCTTCGCCGCCGGTGCCTTCTCTGTGGTGGGCTTCCCGCCATTTTCTGGCATGTGGGGCAAAGTCTTGATCGTCATCGAGATCGCCCGCACCGGTGGGGCATGGGCATGGATTGTCATCGCGGTCATCATCATCGCTTCCTTTGCCGCTTTCTTGTCCATGCTGCGCGTGTGGCGCGAGGTTTTCTGGGGCAAGGATCTGCCAAAGCAGAAGGTGCCGAAGGAACTCATCATCCGCAAGAAGCTGATGGCTCCTTCCGCTGCGCTGATCATGGGCTCGCTGACCATGTTCGTCCTGGCAGGCCCGTTCATGGATATCACCCTGCACGCGGCACAGGATCTGCTGGATACTCAGGCTTATACCGAAGCCGTGCTTGGCGACGCCCCCGTTGCCTTGCCGGACATCGACTCCATCCAGGGAGGTCGCTAAATGAAACTTTTCTTCCACTCCTGTGTCTATGGCCTATGGCTGATTAAGGAGATCTTCGTTGCCGGTTTCGGCCTGGCCATGGAGTCTTTCAAGCCGCATAATTCCTACCACCCGGTCATCGTGCGCTACCCGCTGCGCGTGACTGATGCGTGGGAGATCTTCTGGTTTACCTCGTCTATCACCGCAACCCCTGGCACTTTGTCGCTGGGCCTGCGCGAGCCGGTGGCAGAGGGGTTGCCGCGTATCGTGCTCGTCCAGGCGGTCATGGGCGATGACCCGGTAGAAATCATGGAGTCGCTCGCGGACATGGAGGAGCACTTGGCACCGCACGTGAAGGACATCGACTATGGCGTGCCAGGCCAGAGCGATACCAAGGATCTGGATCCAGCCTTCTACGAGTACCCACTCGAGACCCTCGGCCGCCACATGCGTGCGCCGGATATCGCGCAAGAAGAAGACACCCCGTTGCCAGCGGATGAGACGGAGAAGTATTCCGTCTGGCCGCTGCGTCCGGAAAGGAAGGGCGAATAATGGTAGATTTCGCGCACTTTAGCGCTTTCGAATGGGTCATTTTCGTCTGCATATTCGTGATGGGCGGGGCCCTGGCTTCGGCCTTGGTCTTGGCGCTGCGCTCCCGCGACGAGCTGACACGTACCGTCATGTCAGACATGGCCTTCTACGGCATGTTGTGCATGTACATCGCTTGGACCTTTGTCAATCACGCCTCGATTCTCTATGACATCGCCATGCTGGCAGCGATTGCAGCCGGCGTGCTGCCTACGTTGTCGATGGCGCGCATCATTTCGAAGGGACGTCGATAAGCATGGCGTGGTACGAAATCATCGCATCCATTCTCCTCATCGTGGCTACCTTGTTGGTGGTTGCTACCGCAATCGCGCTGTGGCGCGCCCCCGACGCGTTGACCCGAGTAAACCTCTTGGGCCCGACCGTCGGCCTTGCGGTGCCGCTGTTGCTCGTGGGAAAGCTCGTGGTGGACTTTGCTGAAAACGGCTTTGATCTGTGGTCGCTGGTGCGCGTTCTCATCGCATGCTTCGGCGTGTGGATCATCGGCTCCGTTGGCTCTTTCTACATGGGCCGCTCCATCTACGGCGTCACCGTCACAGACGTGAAGTATGCGCGCCGCATGCGGAAGCAGACCGACATGGTAGAAGCCAGCGAAGACGAGGTTTAATTAGCGTCGCGGCGGAGCCGTTGACGCTAATATGATCACATTAGGCACATACTTTCAATCGGAGCCCAAGGAGTAGGACATGAAACTCATCACCGCTGTTGTAAAGCCTTTTACGCTGCCGGATATTCGCGAGGCATTGGAACAGCTTGAGGTTCATGGTCTCACCGTGACTGAAACGCAGGGCTTTGGCCAGCAGCGCGGACACAGCGAGGTCTACCGCGGCGCCGAGTACGCCACCGACTTCGTCCCGAAGGTCAAGCTGGAGGTCGTTGTTAATGACGCAGCGGTAGAAGAGACCATCAACGCCATCGTTGAGGCTGCCTACACCGGCAAGATCGGTGACGGCAAGCTGTGGGTAACCCCAGTCGAGGACGTCATCCGCGTGCGCACCGGCGAGCGCGGCGAGGCTGCTGTCTAAATGGACAAAGCCGCGCAGCTGCGCGCAGAAGCTTTCGATGCGGCAGAAGCATTGATTAAGACCCTGGAGCTGCCAGAGGGCACCGCCCTCGCAGCGACGGGGTCTTTTGCGCGCCGCGAGATGACAAAGTATTCCGATCTGGATCTGCTGTTGATTCATCCAGAGGGGATGGTGCTAGACGAGCAGGCGGTGGCCAACATTTGGTATCCCATCTGGCAGGCGGGGTATCACCTGGATTATGCCCTGCGTACCCCGGGCGAGTGCGCGGAGATAGCCGGCACGGATCCGGCGGCGGGTTTTGCGCAGCTGGATCTGTCTTTTGTGGCGGGTAGCAAGGCGCTTGTCGACGAAGCCCGCGCCAAGCTTCTATCCCAGTGGCGGGTGCTGCTGCAAAAGCATTTCGATTCTTTCGTCAGCACCGCAATTGCGCGCTGGCGGCGTTCGGGCACGTTGGCCACGATGGCGAATCCGGACATTAAAAACGGGCGGGGCGGCCTGCGCGATATCCAGTTCATTAGGGCCCTGGCCCTGGGCAATCTTGCCGACGCTCCGCGGCTGGATGCCGAGCGTGACCTGCTGCTCGATGTCCGTAGCCTTTTGCATATGCATGCCCATCGTCACCGCGACCTTTTGGACCCTGAATTCGCCGCGGAGATCGCTGACGAGCTGGGTTTCGCGGACCGTTACGAGCTTTCGGCGACGGTGGTGCGAGCGGCGTCGACAGTCGATAGGGCGATGGAGCGCGCGCTTGCCACGGCCCGCGGCGTCGTGGGTAAAAGGCAACGGGACCGTTCGCGCAAGCCTTTGGACCTAGGAGTCGTCGATAGTGGCGGCTACGTGACGCTGGCGCGCAACGCTGACCTGCAGGACCCAGGGCTAGGGCTGCGCGTGGCGGCGGCGTCGGCGCGCACGAGCCGTCCCATCGAGCCGGGCGTGTGGAAGCTGCTGGCTAACGCGCCTGCGCTTCCGGAGCGTTGGAATACCGCGATAACCGACGCCTTCTTTACTATCTTGTCTTC
Source organism: Corynebacterium sp. HMSC06G04 (assembly GCF_001807365.1). Classification (NCBI taxonomy): domain Bacteria; kingdom Bacillati; phylum Actinomycetota; class Actinomycetes; order Mycobacteriales; family Corynebacteriaceae; genus Corynebacterium; species Corynebacterium sp. HMSC06G04. The sequence continues at coordinate 111,371 of NZ_KV788598.1, forward strand.
GCCCACCGAAACGCCACGGCTCATTGAGGAGCTTGACGAGGTGGGACTGTGGGAGACTCTGGTGCCGGAGTGGGGGCACATCCGCGGGATGCTGCCGCGGGAGCGTAGTCACGCTCACACTGTGGATTATCACACCATGCTGACCGTAGCGCGCTGCGCGGAGGTGCGTACCACGGTCGCGCGTCCGGACTTGTTGTTGCTAGCGGCGCTGTACCACGACATCGGCAAGGGCTATGGCCGCCCGCATTCCGCCGTAGGCGCGGAAATGGTGACCAAGGCCGCGGCAAAAATGCGGCTGAGCCTGGCGGATCGTTCGCGTGTGCAGACGCTCGTGGCAGAGCATACAACCTTGGCCAAATTGGTCTCCCGCATGGACCCGGAATCGGACGTGGCTCGGGATAAGTTGCTGGCGGCGGTGCATTATGACCACCTGACGCTCTCGCTGTTGCTGGTCTTGGCACGCGCGGATGCTGAATCGACTGGCCCCAGCGTGTGGAATCCGCGCCTGGAGGCGGGCATTCGGGTGCTGTCTTCGCGCGCCTTTGCGCAGCTGGAGGCGCTTAGCCCTACGAAGCCGGTGGTGTATTCGCAAAAGGAGATTGCGCTCAAGGCGAACTATGAGGAACGCACCCTGACGGTTTCGTGGCGGGGCAAGTATCAGCGCGAGGTCATCCGCCCGCTGGCGCTTATTGCGGCGTTGGGCTGGACCATCGAGTCCTCTCGCATGGGCAGGGTAAGTGACGAGCAAGGCGAGGGCTTTGCTGCCGAATTCGACGTGCGTACCGTGGCGGAGAGCTTCGATGCGGCGGCCGATGAGGCGCGTTTCATCCAGTCCTATAAATCTGGCGTGTACACCATCCTTCCGGAGATTGATGGCGCGCCCACAACGGCGATGTGGACGGGAAGCATCTTCGAGGTGCGCACGGGCGAGCGTACGGGTGTGCTTGGACATGTCATCGCTAAGCTTCCCGATTGCGAATGGATTACGAGCTACGTTCCGGGCGCAACGATGGTGCTGCACGCTAAACCGCTAGGCGATGTCGCGCGCGCGACATTGGTCAGGAATGTGACCGAAGCGCTAGTCAGCGGCTAAGCTGGGGGAGTTAAAAATTACTCGAGATTGTTTAGGGAGCACTCACTCGTGTTTGAGTCACTGTCCGATCGCTTGCAAACTGCCTTGTCGGGCCTGCGTGGCAAGGGCAAGCTGACCGAGGCCGACATCAATGCCACCGCGCGCGAGATTCGCCTTGCGCTGCTGGAAGCTGACGTCTCGCTGACCGTAGTCCGCGCGTTCATCAAGCGTATTAAGGAGCGCGCTGCCGGTGCAGAGGTCTCTGAGGCGCTGAACCCGGCGCAGCAGGTTGTCAAGATTGTCAATGAGGAACTCGTTGACATCCTGGGTGGCGAGACCCGCCGCCTGCAGCTGGCAAAGAACCCGCCCACGGTCATCATGCTGGCTGGTCTGCAGGGTGCTGGTAAGACCACCTTGGCCGGTAAGCTGTCCAAGCACCTGGCCAAGCAGGGCCATACGCCGATGCTGGTGGCCTGTGACTTGCAGCGTCCGGGCGCGGTCCAGCAGCTGCAGATTGTTGGTGAGCGCGCGGAGGTACAGGTCTTTGCTCCGGACCCAGGCACCTCCATCGACTCCAATGATCACGAGATGGGTACCTCCCACGGTGACCCAGTCGCCGTCGCCCAGGCCGGCATCGAGGAAGCTAAGCGGACCCAGCACGACATCGTGATCATCGATACCGCGGGCCGCCTCGGCATCGATGAGACCTTGATGACGCAGGCACGCAACATTCGCGACGCTGTGAACCCGGACGAGGTCCTTTTTGTCATCGATTCCATGATCGGTCAGGACGCGGTGCAGACCGCCGAGGCCTTCCGTGACGGCGTTGATTTCACCGGCGTCGTGCTGACCAAGCTCGATGGCGATGCCCGCGGTGGTGCGGCGCTGTCCATCCGTGAGGTCACCGGCAAGCCGATCATGTTTGCCTCCACCGGTGAGAAGCTCGAGGATTTCGACGTCTTCCACCCCGAGCGCATGGCTTCGCGCATCCTGGGCATGGGTGACCTTCTCTCGCTGATTGAGCAGGCTGAGGCCACCCTGGACCACCAGAAGGCAGAAGAAGCTGCCGCCAAGCTGGGCACCGGTGAGCTAACGCTCAACGACTTCTTGGACCAGATGCTGATGATCCGCCGCATGGGCCCGATTGGCAATCTGCTGAAAATGATGCCGGGCGGCAAGCAGATGAACAAGATGGCGGAAATGGTCGATGAGAAGCAGCTCGACCGCATCCAGGCCATCATCCGCGGTATGACCCCGCAAGAGCGTGAGAATCCGAAGATCCTTAACGCCTCGCGCCGTAAGCGTATTGCAAACGGTTCTGGCGTTTCCGTCTCCGAGGTCAACCAGCTCATCGAGCGCTTCAACGAGGCGAAGAAGATGATGTCCAAGATGGCCGGCCAGTTTGGCATGGGCCCGGGCATGGGGCGCTCTGCCACCAAGAAGAAGCGGAAGGGGCGCAAGGGCAAGAACGGCAAGCGCAAGGCCCCGAAGAACCGTCCAGGCGGCGGCATGCCAGGTATGCCAGGCGGTATGCCGGGAATGCCAGGCGGCATGCCTTCCATGGAGGAGCTGCAGAAGCTGCAGGAGCAGATGGGCGGCGGCGGAATGCCAGGCATGCCAGGGGGTATGCCTAAGATGCCGAAGGGCATGGAAAACATCGACTTGAACAACCTGGACTTTGGCCAGGGCAAGAAGTAGTCGGGCCTAGAAGAGGCGAGGGAACTCCTCGCCTCTTTTTCGCGTTTTGGAGGCGTGTTTTTCTACGGCTAAAGTTGTATTTATGAAGCCGACTCCAGCCGTTCGCCAAGTTCGCCACGACATCAACGCCAAGCCTTTCATCGCAATCTGGGAGGTGACGCGCGCGTGCCAGCTGGTGTGCCAGCATTGCCGTGCCGATGCGCAGCATGAGCCAGCGCCAGGGCAGCTGAGCACGCAGCAGGGCAAGGCGCTATTGGATTCAATCGCGAGCTATGAGAAGCCGCGTCCCATCGTGGTGCTCACAGGCGGCGACCCTTTTGAGCGTGGCGACCTCGAGGAGCTGACGGAGCACGGCACCTCGCTGGGGCTAAACATCTCCCTTTCGCCTTCGGTCACCCCGCGTCTTACTCGCGAGCGCCTAGAGGGCCTGCGGGCCGCGGGTGGCTCGGCGTTGTCGCTTTCGCTCGACGGCGCGACGGCCAAGACCCACGATTATTTTCGCGGCTTTTCCGGCATCTTTGACCAGACCATCGCAATGGCAGGGGTGGTCACGGACGTGGGCTACCGCCTGCAGATCAACTCCACGATCACCAAGAACAACGTTTATGAGGCGCCGCAGCTGCTCAAGCGCGTCATCGACATGGGAGCAAAGCTGTGGAGCGTGTTCTTCCTGGTGCCAACTGGTCGTGGAACGGGTCTCGAGGCGCTGACTCCGCACGAGCGCGAGGACGCTATGCACTGGCTGCACGATGTTTCGAATCGCGTGGCAATCAAGACCACTGAAGGCCCGCAGTATCGCCGCATCGTGCTGGAGGCACAGCAGGGCAAGGAATACGTCGGGGGAGAGCTCTACCGCTATCTCACCGAAGAGACCGAGCGGGTGCTCGGGCCTGCCGACGCCGCGCATACCCGCCGCCCGCGCCCGCCCATGGCGATTAACGCAGGCTCCGGCTTCGTGTTCATCGACCACCTCGGCGATGTTTATCCCAACGGCTTCCTGCCGATGCACTGCGGCAACGTCAAAGACACTCCGCTGCCCGAAATCTATGCCAATTCGCCTGTCTTTAAGAAGTTGCGCGACCCCGCCCAGTGGTCGGGCAAGTGCTCCGTGTGCGAGTACGCCACCGTCTGCGGCGGTTCCCGCTCGACCGCGTTCGCAATGACGGGTGATCCGCTAGCTTCCGACCCGACGTGCGCATACGTGCCCGCGGCGTGGGTCAAATAGCAGAAAGCGTGGTGCCATCTGGCACCACGCTTTCTTTGCTCTAGGGTGAGGAAATTAAGTAATCCGCGACTTAGACTGCGTCGTTGTCGGTCAGATACGGGTAGGGGACCGGCTGGGCATTGGAGGCCGTGGCCGTGGAATCGGCCGGTGCTGACGGCGTGGTCGGTGCGGTTGAGGTCGGCATGTTAGCAGGCACCTTAGGCGGTGCCTGCTTTACTTTTTTGCCGGCCAGGAACGGCTCGATGGCCTCGCGCAGCATTGGCATTGCGGACTCCGCGAAGGCGTTGCTGATGTGGTGCATATCGCGGTAGACCATCGTGTTGCCGATGACCACCGGGCAGTCGCCATTTTTGTCACAGAACCAGGAAGAGGTATCCAGCGACAGCATGTTGTCGTATTGGGACAGGATTTCCGCGCCTGGATCGACCGGTGCGTAGACCTTGTCGAAGGTCATGCCGCAGCCCTTCTCGTCCTCGGTGGCGACATAGCACTCGTCGAACTCGCGGCCCTTGCCAGCATCGTCAAAGCCCCACGGGTTATCGCGCAGGCCCATAAATGGAATCTTGGCGTTTGCCAATTGCTTCCAGAACTCGGCGTAGCCTGCCGGGACGTAGTCTGGGCCTTCGCCCAGCGGGCCGGATGGGCGAGTGGTATTCGAGATGACCAGCGCCGGATCCGCATCCAGGATGCGCTCGGTGACCATCTCGCCCCACTCGTGGCATTCAGGGGTAACGGTCAGGTCTTCGCCAAGTTCAATCGGGCAACCCTGACGCAGCATTGGGATGATCTTGAAGTGCATCTCACGGCCCAGGCGGTCCAAGCCGGACATCCACTGTTCCGCGTGGGAGCCACCGACGACGTAGACCTCGGTCTTTGACTCACGGTCGCCCCACTCACATGGAGTGCCGTCGCGGCGGGCATCCGGCAGGTAATCCGCCGGCATGTCCTGCCCAATAAAGCAATAGGCCACTGCGGTTGGCGGCATGAGGCCGCCAACGAGGATCGGGTCCGGCTTGTACTCTACGTCCTTCGGCACCGGCTTATTTAGTGCGAGGGCCGTGGCACCTGGGTAGAGCTTCGGGTCGAGGTTCTCCGCATTCTCGGAGTAGATGGTGTTCATCCACAGCGGCTGAATGGAAAGCAAACCGACAACGCAGGCGCCCACGACGACGCCGCCTACTGCTCGGAATGCGCCAGCGCGCTGCTTCATTGAGGCAATTGCGCTATTGACCGGCATATCGTCCGCCGTCGGGCGCTTGCGGGCCTGGCGCAGCGGCTTCTCCAAGAAGCGGTGGGTAAGATCTGCCAGCACCAGGGAGATGGCGATGATAATGATGCCCAGCCACCATGGAGGGGTCTCCAGCTCGAGGGCCTTGGTGGACAAAATCAGAAGCGGCCAGTGCCAGAGGTAGAGCGGGTAGGCGACGTCGCCAAGCCAACGCGCCTTTTTTGAAGCCATGTGGCGGGAGATGGAACCGCCGCCGCCCAAGATGATGAGCACCGCACCACCCAACGGCAGCAGGGAGAGCGGGCCTGGATAAGCCGTGGTCTCAGCGATGATAGCGCCGGTAAACGCTAGGCACACCAGGCCGAGGCCAGTAAACAGGTTGGAAAAACGGTTAGAAATATTCCACTTCGTACCGTAAATAGCTAAAACCGCACCCAGGGTCAGCTCCCATGCGCGCGACCACGTGGAGTAGTAGTTCGCGGCCGTGCCGTAGAGGCCATCGCGGGAAGCATAGGCAAAGGACGCGACGGTAACGACGATAAGGATAGGGCCAGCAATCTGGTTGACGGTGGGGAAGCGCACCTGCTTGAGGCGCTTCGGGTCCGGCGCTGGGCGCAGTTTCATGATGGCTGCCAGAATCAGCGCAAAGGCGATGCCCATGATGTAGAACTGACCCTGTACAGCCATGGACCACATGTGCTGCAGAGGGGAGGTGCTAGCAGAAGCTGCGGTGTAGTCCGCGTTTTGGCGGGCTAGCTCCCAGTTCTGGAAATACAGCATCGTGGCCGTGATTTGCTGGGCGAGCTCTGTGCGCATCAGTTCCGGAGTAAAAATGCGAACCAAGATATAGGTGGCGCCGATGACCAACACGAGGCTGGGAACGAGGCGTCGCAAAGTGCGCCAGATTGGCCACCATGGATTCAAAGAAGCATTAGGCTTGGCCGCGTAACGCAGCTGGGAGCCTAAGAAAAAGTAGCCCGAAAGCAAAAGGAACACGTCCACGCCGCCCGAGACTCGGCCGACGAAGACGTGATAAATGACCACGAGTGCGATGGCGATGCCGCGCAGACCATCGAGGTCATAGCGGTAACGGAAGCTGCGTGGTGAATTTTCAGTCATAATTTCTCTCAGCAGGCCAATTAAGGCATACGTCTGCCCCTTAAAGGTTTTGCCTCTAGGGGAAGTGTTTGGAAGTAAATAAGGGCAAACTGGCCTGAAAGGTGTTTAGGTTAGCGGCAAATAGGTTACTCTCTCGGGCCGCGCTGTTCATAACTCCACGGGCAGTGCCGCCGAAGATTGCATAAAAGTCAAAGGAAAAGTGCCACCAGAGTTCGCCGCGGGAGGATTTCCGTTTTGGGGAGTCTGCCGCTAATATAGTCGGGGTTGTCTATAGGTAGTTGGTTCTATAGATGGACAACACTAGATAGACAACACTGCAAACTTAACATTCTGCGTAACGCCGTATACCGCCTACGGACGGCCGGCACGTCACGCGCAGGGTAAATCCAAGAGCTGAACCGGCGTGGTTTGAATCCACGCGTCTGAACTGCTCGGTGACTAGAAAAGGAGCCAATCATGGCTGTCAAGATCAAGCTGCAGCGTATGGGTAAGATCCGCAACGCTGAGTACCGCGTCATCATCGCTGATGCACGCACCCGCCGTTCCGGCAAGGCTATCGAGAACATCGGCATCTATCAGCCGAAGCAGGAGCCTTCCCTCATCCAGATCGATTCCGAGCGCGCACAGTACTGGCTGGGCGTCGGCGCACAGCCGACCGAGCCGGTTCTCGCACTGTTGAAGGTGACCGGTGACTGGCAGAAGTTCAAGGGCCTGCCAGGTGCTGAGGGCACCCTGAAGGTTGCTGAGGAGAAGCCTTCCAAGCTGGAGCTGTTCAACGCTGCACTGGCTGAGGCCAACAACGGCCCGACCATCGAGGCTATTACCGAAAAGAAGAAGAAGGCCAAGGAAGAAGCAGAGGCTAAGGCTGCTGCTGAGAAGGCTGCAGAAGAAGCTGCTGCTGCTGAGGCTGCTGCTGCAGAGTCCGAGGAGTCCGCTGAGGCTTCTGAGGAGTCCGCAGAGTAATCTCGCCGCGCTTTTGCGTAACTAGATCTTCTAATCAGATCTTCTAAAGGGCGCCTGTTACCTCCCGTAAAGGGGAACGGTAACAGGCGCCCTTTGCTTCCTTTGCTATTGCGCTTCCGGGCGCACGCTGCCTGGGTAGTTGCGATAAGGATTTTCCGGATTCTTAAAATCGGTGCCGCGGATGGAGGCGGCGAAGACGGATTTGGCGATGTCGAGCTTCATTTGCTCCGGCAGCGCGCTGAGGTGACCGCTGGTGGCGAGTACCGAAAAGCCGTGCACCGTGGCCCAAGCAGCAAGCGCGTTGACGGGAAAGTGCGTGTAATCCGCTGTGCCATCGGTGTCTATCGCGTGCTTGGCCAGTAGGTGATAGAAGCGGTGCAGCGTAGACGAGTGGCCGTCGGAAGCGCCCATGTCTAGATCGTCGTTGAATGCCCGCGGGTAATTAAAGCCGCGTCCAGACAAGATGCATTGGAAGAAGCCGTTTTCGTCCAAAGCGAAGCGGAGATAAGCCATTGCGGCGTGCATGAGCTGCTCGACGTGAATGGGGCCTGGACTTTCTTCCTGCGCGGCGAAGTCCTCGGCCTCGATCAGCGCGGCGTCGAGGCGCTTGAGGAGCTCATCAATCGAGGCGTCGGCAACCGCGCGTAGCAGTTCCTCCTGATCCGTGAAGTGGCGGTACGCTGAGGTGGGGGACACACCAATGGCGCGCGTGACTGCACGAATGCTCACCGCGTCAGGCCCATGCTTTCGGCCGAGCTCTACTGCTACACGCAACATCTCCGCGCGCAGATTTCCGTGATGATATGGCTTGGAGGTACTCATGATTTGGCTATGCTATCACCGTCTTAAGCGCTTACTATTGTTTCTCCTGTCAACATTGTGAGCAGCATAATTGCCGGTGAATCGCCGTCAGATTCCACCGCGTCAACCCGGTGTGGAACATAGGCCGGAAGGTGGATGATCTGGCCTGGCCGGAGGAGGACTTCTTTGCCTCCACACGTAAACAAGACTTCTCCGCGCAACGTTTGTACGGTAATCGGATGTGCAGCCTTGTGATCCGGCAAACTTTGGCCCGCGTTAAAGGTGAATAGGATGAGGTTGCCGCCATCGGCGCTTAACACGCGTTTGACGGCCGGGCGTGGGCGCTGCGCGTTCGGCTCCGGCGCCTCCGCCAGGAGGTCCAGGTTGAGCATTTTCTCGCCGTGATGGCTGGCATTGCCGAAGGTGGTTACGTCATTGATTGGAAGCTCTGCCACGGGCCTATCTGTCATGGGCTTCTCCTTTATCTAAAGGCGGTGGTTTCATTCTCAACGTTACCCAAAAACATCAGATTTAATAAGACTCAAGCCGTATAAAATATTGTAGTTCGTGCCGTCAGTTGGAAGCGATTAAAGTTGAGCAAATGGAACTAATGATCGGCCGTGTCATCAAATCGCACGGAATCAAAGGCGAGCTGAGCGTCGAAGCCACCACCGACGAGCCCGAAATCCGCTTCGCGGTGGGCGAAGTGCTCCATGGCCGCCAGGGAAAGAAGGAACACGATCTCACCGTCAAGGCAGTGCGCGCGCACAAGGGCCGCCTGCTCATTACCTTCGAGGAAGTAAAAGACCGAACCGCAGCCGATAGCCTGCGCGGCACCCAATTTTTTGCGCCGCCACTGGATAACCCAGACGACGAAGGTTTCTACGACCACGAGCTCGAGGGTCTGCGCGTCATCCACGAGGGGGCCGACATCGGTGAAGTCGCCGGAATTACCCATGGGCCAACCCAGTCCTTGCTAGAGGTGCGATTGGAATCTGGCAAGGAAGCCTTGATTCCCTTCGTTGAAGAAATCGTTCCCGAGGTCGACCTTGAGGAAGGCACCTGCACGATTACGCCACCGGAAGGATTGCTAGAGCTGTGAGGCTAGACGTCGTCACAATTTTCCCTGAATACCTAGACCCGCTGCGCCATGCTCTGCTGGGCAAGGCCATCGAACAAGGCAAGCTTTCGGTGGGCGTGCACGATCTGCGCGGCTGGGCCACCGATACACATAAGTCGGTGGATGATTCGCCCTTCGGTGGCGGCCCCGGCATGGTGATGAAGCCGGAGGTCTGGGGCCCTGCGCTTGACGACGTCGCCAGTGGCGCCGCGCGCACCGCGGACCTGGAATCCTCGCTCCCGCACCTCAATAAGCCGCGCCACGACGACGTCGAGGGCGTGGAGGCCACCGGCTACGAGCGGTCGGTAGGGGAGGACGGCGTTGCCGAGGATCTGTCCTTGCCGCTGCTTATCGTCCCGACGCCTGCCGGAAAACCTTTCACGCAGGCAGACGCCCAAGAGTGGTCCAATGAGGAACATATCGTCTTTGCCTGCGGGCGCTACGAGGGCATCGACCAGCGCGTCATTGACGATGCAGCGCAGCGCTACCGCGTACGCGAGGTCTCCATCGGTGACTACGTGTTGATCGGCGGGGAAGTGGCGGTGCTCGTCATGGCCGAGGCCATCGTGCGCCTCATCCCAGGAGTGCTGGGCAACAAGCGCTCTCATGAGGAAGATTCATTCTCCGATGGTTTGCTGGAGGGGCCGAGCTACACCAAACCACGCGAGTGGCGTGGGCTGGCCGTGCCTGAGGTGCTGACCTCTGGAAACCACGCGCTCGTGGATAAGTGGCGCCGCGAGCAATCCCTGCGCCGCACCTTTGAACGCCGCCCCGAGCTATTGGACGGCGTGGAGCTCGATAAAGCCGACCGCAAGTACTTGGAGCAGCTACGCAATGGAAGTTAGTACCGATCTATCTATTTTGATGACGGAGAAAGAATGGAATGACATTCTCACCCGCATGCCGCAGCAGCTGGCAGAAGGTGGCTATGAGCCGGCGAATATCAGCGCGGAGGTCATCTCCTTTACCTGCGAGCCAGACAACATCTTGGTCAACGAGTACATGTCCAAGCACGGCAGCGCACCAGTAGGCGAGAGCGTGTGGCGCGTCATCGTCAACGGCAGCTCTGACCTGCCCTTGCATAAGGTCACCGCGGCGGTGGTGGACTGTTTGCCGCCGCACACGCTGTGGTACGGGACCTCTGAGATCGGTCACACCGAGTTCGGGTTGGGCACCGCCTGCGCGTGGCAACCATAAATCTTTAGGTAGTAACTTCGGCGACGAAAATGGGGAACCTCGCCCTCTGATTAGTTGCTGCAGAATCATCTTGTGAGCTGCGGAAAAAGGAATGTTCCCCGGATTCAATCGTCGTTGGCAGCGCCCGTCTTAGCATGAGGTCATCAAAAGGAAGTCTCCTTACTTCCTTCTCTCTTTACTCGATACAAGGCAGGTGCACCGCATGTCCATCCCCAATACTTTCCCTCCGGTCAACAACGTCGCTGGTTTCCCCAATCCGGCAGATGGCTACGTGGCACCCACAGAGCAGCGCGGCGGGATATCGACCGGCTTGACGGTGGCTATTGCGGCCATCGTTGGTCTTTGCCTGGCTGCAATCGTGGCGGGCGTCATGGCGTTCATGGGCAAAATTGGCGGCTCTGATGCTGCTGCTGGTGCGGCCTCCCCAGCACTCGTCTCTCCTGCACAGGAGGCCGTCCCAGTAACTGTTACTGAGCAGCGCCCGGCCACCGTGACCGCGCAGGCGCCAGAACCCGTCGTACCTGTTGAGCGCGTTGCACAAGCTCCGTCCTATTCCTCTGGATACTCCAGCTATCGAGCGCTCACCGGCAACACCTCGCAAAGCTTTGCAGCAAATGTTTATTCATCCTTTGTAAGCAACTACGCTGCGACCGGCTCCCCGAACGCAACGCTGAAGGTTTATTCTCCGGCTACCGGCGGCAACTACTACATGTACTGCTCCGGCACGTCCTCCTCTGTCCGCTGTTCTGGAGGCGACAACGCAGCAGTTCTCATCTACTAGCACCCTGCGAGCACGTCAAAGCGTTCCGTTTCCTGGACGAGTCGCCCCGACACGAATGTGTTGGGGCGTTACTGCGTGAGGGGAAAGTAATTGAGGAGTTGGAGCGCTCATCGCTGGGATGAAAGGGCGGTGCGGTACCTTTGTTGAGTCCAGAAAATCAGCCACAAAGGTGAGGATTTCTTTTGAAGATTGCAGCTACCATCGCCGCAGAGATTGGTGTAAAGGAGTCTCAGGTTGAGACTGCTTTGACGCTTCTGGCGGAGGGAAACACTGTCCCATTCATCGCGCGTTACCGCAAAGAAGCCACTGGTGGTTTGGATGATTCGCAGTTGCGCACCATCGAGGAGCGCGCGACGTACCTGCGCGAATTGGAAGAGCGTAAAGAGGCAATTTTGGCGGCTATCGATGAGCAGGGAAAGCTCACCGACGAGCTGCGTGCCCAGATTCTCGAGTGTGAGACCAAGGCGCGTTTGGAAGACTTGTACCTGCCATACAAGAAGCGCCGCAAGACCAAGGCGGACATCGCTCGTGAGGCCGGCCTGGAAGAGTTGACGGACAAGCTCATTGAGAACCCCACGGCCAATCCAGAAGAGATGGCGGGGCAGTTCCTGACTGAAGGATTTGAAGACACCAAGAAGGCTCTCGAGGGCGCGCGTTCCATCATCATTGACCGTTTTGCTCTCGACGCCGACTTGGTCGGCGAGGTGCGCGAGCGCATGTTCAACGAGGGCACCATGGGTGCTTCCGTGGTGGCTGGCAAGGAAACCGAAGGCGCCAAGTTTAAGGACTACTTCGAGTTCTCTGAGCCTTTCGACCAGCTGCCCTCGCACCGCATCCTGGCGTTGCTGCGCGGTGAGAACGAGGGCGTTCTCCAGCTCAACCTGGATGCCGGTGAAGACGAAGTCTATGAGGGCATGATTGCCGAGCGTTTTGATCTTGCGGTTAAGGATTCCAAGTGGCTTTCCGACGCCGTGCACTGGGGCTGGCGCACGAAGCTCTACATCTCTTCTGGCCTTGATGTGCGCATGCGCCTCAAAGAAATCGCGGAGGAGGGCGCGCTCAAGGTCTTTGCTACCAACCTGCGCGACGTCTTGTTGGCGGCACCGGCGGGTCAACGCGCCACGATTGGACTGGACCCGGGCTATCGAAACGGCGTGAAGTGCGCTGTAGTTGATTCCACCGGCAAGGTTCTTGATACCGCAATTGTCTACCCGCACCAGCCACAGAACCAGTGGAGCCAGGCAGTAAACACTCTGGCCACGCTGTGTGCGAAGCACTCGGTGGACCTTATGGCTATCGGCAACGGCACCGCTTCCCGTGAGACGGAAAAGCTGGCCAACGAGATCGCTGACATGTTGAAGCAGGCCGGCGGCCAGCGCCCAACTCCGGTCGTGGTCTCTGAGTCGGGTGCTTCGGTCTACTCCGCATCCCAGCTTGCCGCGGATGAGTTCCCAGACATGGACGTCTCGCTGCGTGGTGCGGTCTCCATCGCTCGCCGCCTCCAGGATCCCCTGGCTGAGCTGGTAAAGATCGATCCGAAGGCCATCGGCGTGGGGCAGTACCAACACGACGTCAACCAGACCTCGCTGGCGCGCACCCTCGACGGCGTGGTTGAGGACGCCGTAAACGGTGTCGGCGTTGACCTAAACACCGCATCTGTTCCGCTGCTTGAGCGCGTGGCGGGCGTGAACGCCACGATCGCCACCAACATCGTGGCCTACCGTGACGAGAACGGTTCCTTCGCATCCCGCAAGGAACTCAAGAAGGTTCCGCGCTTGGGGCCGAAAGCCTTCGAGCAGGCAGCAGGCTTCCTGCGCATCAATGGCGGCGTTGACCCACTTGATTCCTCCGCCGTGCACCCGGAGGCCTACCCGGTGGTCGCCCGCATTGCGGAGTCCACGGGGCTCGGCGTGGCTGAACTTATCGGTAACTCCAGAGTGCTGCAGAAACTGCAGCCGGCAGACTTCGCTGACGATACTTTCGGTGTCCCGACTGTCACCGACATCATTGCCGAGCTGGATAAGCCTGGCCGCGACCCGCGTCCAGAGTTTAAGACCGCTACTTTCAAGGAAGGCGTGGACAAAGTCTCGGACCTGGTACCGGGCATGATCCTGGAGGGGACCGTCACCAACGTTGCGGCTTTCGGCGCCTTCGTGGACGTCGGAGTGCACCAGGACGGCCTAGTACACGTCTCCGCGATGAGCAATAAGTTCATCTCCGATCCACATGAGGTCGTGCGCTCCGGGCAGGTAGTAAAGGTCAAAGTCATGGAGGTTGACGTGCAGCGTCAGCGCATCGGCCTCTCGCTGCGCCTCGATGATGAACCAGGCCAGCCTGCACAACGCCAGGGTGGTGGCAAGCGTGGTGACAACGGCGGTAGCAGCAAAGGCGGCAACACTGGCAATGGGGCCAAGGGTGGCCGTGGAGCGCGTGGCGGCCGCGGCAATTCCGGTGGGCGTCCCGCCGGCGGCTCCATGGCGGATGCGCTGAAGAAGGCCGGCTTCGGCAACTAAATTTATTAAAAGTTGCTTCGTGGCGTGCTAGTGCAGCGCGGTGAGTTAGTGATAAGTTTGGTGAAACAAACAAAAGGGTGACCGCGGTCACCATACCTTCATGAGGGAGGGTTTCGCCTTGCACCAGAAACAAACGCCGTTCGACGCCACGCAGCCGGCTGCCCATGCCGTGCAGGAAACGGAAGCGAAGGGGTGGCATCGCATCCTGGACTGGCGCCCGCGTAGCGCACTCTCGCGGGTGCTGATCGTTTTCCTGCTGGTAGCGCCAGTCATCCTCGCAGCCACGATGATGTGGGCGATGTGGGACCCTTCCAAGTACATGCGGCAGATTGACTTGGCGGTGGTCAATGAGGACGCCGGCGTGGAAAAGCAGGGCAAATACGTCAACTACGGCGATCAAGTAGTAGAAGGCCTCCTGGAAACTGACTACCTGAACTTCGCCGAGATGAACGCTCAGGAGGCAAACGATGGGTTGTTAAAGGGCAAGTACCTGATGGTGGTGACCATCCCAAAGGTTTTCTCGGAGCAAGCGGTCACCATCATTAGCGATAAGCCGGTCAAACCGCAGATCCACTTCGCCAGCAACGACTATTACGGAACGAATGGCTCGGTGATTTCTTCGAGCCTGGTTCCGCAGGTTCAGACCAGCGTTGAGAACGCGATTTCCAAAAAGTATGCGGATCAAGTCATCGAGGGCATGGTCAAGCTCAGCGATGGCATTGGTACCGCGGCCGAAGGCGCAGGCCGTCTTGACGAGGGCGTGGGCAAGCTCCAGGCTGGCGGCGAGAAGGCTGTGACCGGCATCGACAAGCTGGATGCCGGAGCGGGCCAGCTCAACAACGGTGCGGGTCAGCTGCACGATGGCACTGGCCGGCTGGTCCAGGGCGTAAGCGAGCTTTCCACGGGCGCGGGTCGGCTTGACGACGGCGCGAATGAGTTGGCGACGGGCTCCGATAAGTTGCTGGAGGGCACGGGCAAGCTTGGCCAAGGAGCCAGCCAAATCGAAGGCGGCGTCGGCCAGCTCACCGGCATGCTCATCCCACTCCTGCAACAAGCACAGTTAGTGGTGCCGAGCCTCATCGGCTTGGTGGATGTGCTGCGCGGAATGGGCATGACGGCCCAGGCAGACCAGCTTTCCGCTTTGTTGACGAAGCTGGATCCGGCAAATAGCAGCAACATGGTCTCCCAGCTGGAGAAGCTGCGTGATGGTACGCAGCAGCTGAATTACAACTTGTCCGACCCGAATTCCGAGTACCTAGGTGGCATGCTCAGGCTCAACCAGGGCACCCATCAGCTGGCGGAGGGAACCGGTCAGCTAAAAAGCGGCGTGGGCGAGCTATCTACCGGTGCCGTGCAGCTGGATGAAGGCGCGGGACGCCTGGCAGAGGGCACCACGAGTCTCAAGGATGGTACCGGTCAGTTGAAGGGTGGCGGTGCCCAATTGAAAGACGGCATCGATCAGCTCAAGGATGGTTCGGGTCAGCTCGCTACGAAGCTGGGCGAGGGTGCTGCGAAGGCCCCGCATATTACCCAGCCTGACGTGACAGCACAGAATATGGCGGTGCCGATCAACTTCACCGAATCCAACGTCCATCCGGTGCAGACCGGCGTTAGTGCCGTCGACCCAACCAAGAAGGAAATCACGGGCGGCGTCTCGATGCTTCTGGTGCTCGTCTTTGGCTTCCTAGCCATGCTGTTGCTCGCTATGACCCTGCCTTATTATCTGCGTGGTATTTTGCCCGCATTCGCGGTGGTTAGCGGCATCAACTTCCTGTTGTTGCTGGGTATGGCGCTGATGTCCACGCTTATGGGCTGGCACCCGGCAAGCTGGCCGATGATGCTGGGAGTGCTCGCAGCAATCGCGATGGTGGGCGCTGCCACCTACCAGCTGCTGCTGGTGACCTTCGGGCGCAGGATTGGCGCCATCTTCTCGGTCGGCGTTTTTGCCATGGGAGTCATGGTCTTCGGCGGCGTGTGGCCCACGGCGGCCATCCCGGCACCGCTGCGTTTGCTGCATCCTTTGCACCCGATGACCTATGCTAAGAACGCCTTCACCCGCGCCACCGATGGCATTCATGATGGCACCTTCGCCGGCGGCATCATGGTCTTGTTCAGCGTCACCGTCTTGGCGGTAGCCGCCAGCTACCTCATCTTCCGCGCACGCCACCACGGCACCGCGCGCCTGCTGGACGAGCACAAGGTCATGGCAGCGACCACGGCTTAAGCGGCGTGCGCGAGCTAACCAAGCTCCCGGTGTAGGCGCTCCGCGCCGCCGGGGTAGCTGCGCAGCCGCAGTCCAAGCCCCGCGGCGAGCTCGCCATAGCGCAGCGCGAAACCGGCGCTGCGGCTGCCAGAATCACAAATTACCCAGACGGTGCCGCCAGCCGGAGCATCTAAGGAGCCCAGTGCTGCGCGCACCATCTCATCGCCGGCGGTGCCTGCCGCAATTTTGTGAAAAGGCAGAGCGTGCTGGCGCAAGTTCGCCGGCAGCGAGCTATAAAGCAGTGCGGACGGGTCACGGATGTCGAGGAAGCACTCCGCAGCTTCGCCAGCGCTAGCAGCAACACTGGCGTCGGAGTCGAGCTCGGCATGAGCTTCCAGTGAGGTGCATAGTGCGCGCCCAGGATCGGCGCTGACGCGGAAGCTGCGCAGGCTCGCTGGGTACGCGGTGTAGCTGGATACCTGGCCCACGGTGGTGTCGATTCCGGTGAACCAGCCAATCGCGGCGGTGGCCATCAGCCCGCCGATGACGGAGGTGGTAGCTCCCAGAACACCGGCGCTGGCGCAATCGGGAAGGGCATCGGCAGTGGGAGCGGCAGGGAAGAGGTCGCGCAAACCGCAGCCGCGGCCATCCGGTGTGTTAGTGCCTGAATGCCATAGTGCTACGTCGCCGCGAAAACCCAAGACGGTGCCCCAGACCAGCGGAGTCGAGGTTGCCTCGCAGGCGTCGGCGATGAGGTACTTCGTGTCGAAGGTATCTGTGCCGTCGATGACGAGGTCTGTGTCCTGACACAGTTGCAGTGCATTGTCTGCGCTAAATTGGGCGACTTTCGCCTCGATGTGTATCTCTGGCTGTAGTTTACGGGCGCGCCGGGCGGCGACCGCGGCTTTGGGCTGGCCCACGTCATCCACGCCGAAGAGCACCTGGCGGTGGATATTGCTCAGCGCTACCTCGTCATCGTCGATGAGCGTAATGTGCCCGATACCCGCGGCGGCCAGCTGCTGCAGGACCGGGCAGCCCAATCCGCCCGCACCCACGATGAGCACGTGCGCGCGGTTAAGAGCAACCTGCGCATCTTGGCCGATTAGCACCTGTTGGCGCGCGGTGCGGGCAGACTCGAGTTCGCTAAGGCCCACT
The DNA here is from genome assembly GCF_001807365.1 of Corynebacterium sp. HMSC06G04. Classification (NCBI taxonomy): domain Bacteria; kingdom Bacillati; phylum Actinomycetota; class Actinomycetes; order Mycobacteriales; family Corynebacteriaceae; genus Corynebacterium; species Corynebacterium sp. HMSC06G04. The sequence continues at coordinate 128,446 of NZ_KV788598.1, forward strand.
AGAGCACCTCATCGGCCCAGCTGGCAAGGCCTTCAAAGGTTGAAGAGGCTTGGGCATGCTCGCGGCGCGGGATGCGTCCTGCCTGGCGGGCATAGTGCCCGGCGGCCACCGCATGACGCATAGCGTGGGCCATGGCCACGGGGTCTTGGCAGCGGTTGATAGCGCTGGCCAGCAGAACCCCGTCGCAGCCTAGCTCCATCGCGAGGGCGGCGTCGGAGGCGGTGCCGATGCCGGCGTCGACAAGCACGGGCACACTGGCGCGCGCGGCGATGAGCTTGATGTTATGGGGATTTAAAATACCCAGCCCCGTGCCGATCGGCGCGCCCAACGGCATCACGGCGGAAGCGCCCGCATCCTCCAAGCGCAGCGCCGCCACTGGGTCATCGCTGGTATAGGCCAAGACCGTAAACTCCTCTGCCACGAGGAGCTCGGTGGCGTCGATGGTTTCTACGACATCGGGAAGCAGCGTGTGCTCATCCGCAATGACTTCTACCTTGACCCAATTGGTGCCTAGCGCCTCGCGTGCCAGCTGCGCCGTGAGCACGGCATCGCGCGCGGTGCGGCAGCCCGCGGTATTCGGCAGCGGCTCAATGCTAAACCGGCGCAGCAAGTCAAAGACGCTCTCGCCACCTGCCTGCGCGCTGTGGCGGCGCATCGCCACGGTGGTCAGCTGCGTGCCGGAGGCTACCAGCGCTTTTTCCAGCGCGTCCTGGCTGCTTGCGCCACCCGTTCCCATGATGAGCCGAGATTCAAAGCTCTTATCTGCGATTGTCAGCACTTTACTAGCCTCCCTGGATTGCAGTAAGAACATCGATGACCGCGCCTTCTTCGAGGCGGGTGTCTTTCCACGCCGAGCGTGGAACCACCGCGCCATTTATGGCCACCGCAGTGCCCGCCTCTGGTGCATTGACCTCGGCAATCAGTGCCGCCACTGTTGCTGCGGTGGTATCCATCTTCTGACCGTTGTAGGTGATTGTCATCGTGTTCCTTATATATCTGTCTCGATATGGCTGTCTTTACTTCGGCTCTAGCGCGCAAAGCGCAGCGGGTCGCAGGCCGAAAGGTCGATGCTGGGGTCCTCGCCGAGGACGAGCTCGCGCGTACACCGTGCACCGAAGGCGGCCAGCAGGATACCGTGGCGGAAATACCCGGTGGAGACAATGAGCCTGTCACTCACGCGACCCAGGTAGGGAAGATCATCAGGCGTGCCCGGGCGGGCGCCGGTGGTGGCTTCTAGGAACTCGCAATCTTCGATGCCCGGCAGCACCCGGATGGCATCGCGCAGCAGGTCATAGACACCGCCGGCCAGCGGGGCATTGAGGCTATCCTCGCGGCTGGTCGCGCCCACGGCGATGGTTCCGTCACCGCGTGGAATCAGATAGATAGGACGGTCTTCCACGAATCCGCGCACCACGCGGTCTAGCAGCGGGCGGCGTTGCTCTGGCACACGTAGGCGCAGGATGTCGCCGTAGACTGGGCGCAGCGGTTGCGACCATTCGCTAAGACCATTCGCCCCCAGTCCGGCGGCCAGCACCACCTGGTCTGCGGCGAAAGTACCTCCTTCGGTGTGTACCACTCCGCCGTCGACTCCATCGTCGACGCGTGTGACCTTTGTGCGGTGAAAGTGCACGCCTAGGTTTTCCGCGGCGTCGTATAGCGCGAGCGCCCATTGCCGGGGGAAGACCTGCGTATCCCCGGGAATTGAGACGGCGCCGGCCAGGCGTGGGCTCAGCCCCGGTTCGAGGGAGCGCGCCTGCCGCACGGTGATGCGCTCGACCTGCATGCCGTGCGCATTCTGGTAGTCCATGAGCTCTGACAAATGCTGGGAATCGGCGCGGTCCGCGGCTACCACGAGCGTGCCTTCGTCGCGGTAGCCGGTATCGAGGTCGCTGTGCTTGGCGACGGCCTTGATAAGCTCCGGATACCATTTGCCCGAGGCCTGCATTAGCGGAAAGAGCGGGTCTTGTTGATAGACCACCTCCGCGGCGGGAGCCAGCATGCCGCCGGCATGGTGCGTGGCGCCGGATGCTGGCGCTGGGTCGAAGACATCGACTTTGATCCCTGACTGGGCCAACTCTACTGCGGTGGCAAGGCCGATGACCCCGGCGCCGACGATGGCAACGCTTGAGCTGGCAGTGCTGGCAGTGCTCATGCGCGACCTTTCTCGAATTCGCTCAGGAGACGCTCGCAGTAGGCGGCTGGGTCCGGGGCATTCATGATTCCGCGCACGACGGCCAGGCCGTCGACGCCGGTTGCAGCGAGCTCGGCGGCATCGTCCGCGGTGACGTCGCCGATGGCGACTACGGGCAGCTGCGAGGCGGCGACGATCTCTGGGTAGCCCTCGAGCCCCAGCGGGGTGCGTCCAGAATCCTTCGTCGGGGTAGCGCGGAAGGGACCGCAGCCGACGTAGTCGAGGACGTCCGCGTACTGGTTTGCGTCCCTAATTAACTCAAGCGTTCCCGTGGTCAGGCCGATGATTGCATCGGGGCCGAGCAGCTCACGTGCGGCACGTGGGCAGAGATCGTCCTGGCCGATGTGCACGCCGTGGACGGGCGCGCCCGCGCAACGCAGAGCTAGGGCGACGTCGACGCGGTCGTCGATAAGCACGTGCGCGCGCGGATTTACCTCGTGCACCGCCTCGGCCACGCGGGCGCCCAAATCATAGAGCGTGCGGGCAGAAATTGGCTTTGAGCGCACCTGTACCACGCCCGCGCCGCCACGCACGGCGGCCGCGGCAATCTCCGGTGACATATTGGTGCCGGTGACGAAGTAACAACGCAGATCAAGCACGGTCGGCTGGCTCCGTGTCTGCCGTTTGATAGAGCTTGGAGCCTTGCGCCTTGAACTCGGCTGACATCATTGCCTCGCCGGCCTTGGCATCGGTGGGAAAGCTCGGCATGCCCAGGGAATCCGAGAAAGCATCGCGGATGTCCTGGCTAATCCGCATGGAACAGAACTTCGGGCCACACATCGAACAAAAGTGCGCGGTCTTGGCGGGCTCAGCCGGCAAGGTCTCATCGTGGTATTCCTGCGCGGTCTCAGGGTCGAGCGAAAGCGCGAACTGATCGTGCCACCGGAATTCGAAGCGGGCCTTGCTCATGGCGTCGTCCCACGCCCGCGCGCCGGGGTGGCCCTTGGCCACGTCGGCGGCATGCGCGGCGAGCTTGTAGGTGATGACGCCGGTCTTGACATCGTCACGGTTCGGCAGACCCAGATGCTCCTTCGGGGTGACGTAGCACAGCATCGCGGTGCCGCCCATGGCGATGTGTGCGGCGCCGATGGCGGAAGTGATGTGGTCATATCCCGGAGCGATGTCCGTGACCAGCGGGCCCAGTGTGTAGAACGGGGCGTCGTGGGCCCAGTCCTGTTCCAGCTCGTTGTTTTCCTGGATCATGTTCAGCGGAACGTGGCCGGGGCCTTCCACCATGACCTGCACGTCGTATTCCCAGGCGCGGCGGGTGAGCTCGCCGATGGTCTTAAGCTCGGCGAACTGCGCGGTGTCGTTGGCGTCGGCCAGGCTGCCAGGGCGCAGGCCATCGCCCAAGGAGAAGGCGACGTCGTATTGCGCGAAAATCTCGCAGAGCTCGTCGAAGTTCTCGTAGAGGAAGGACTCCTTGTGGTGGGCCAGGCACCAGCCGGCCATAATCGAACCGCCGCGGGAGACAATTCCGGTGACGCGCTTGGTAGTCAACGGGATGAAGGGCAACAACACACCGGCGTGGATGGTCATGTAGTCCACGCCCTGCTCGCACTGTTCGATGACGGTATCGCGGAAGATCTCCCAGGTAAGGTCCTCGGCCACGCCGTTTACCTTCTCCAGCGCCTGGTAGATAGGCACGGTGCCAATCGGTACTGGGGAGTTGCGCAGAATCCACTCGCGGGTGGTGTGGATGTCATCGCCGGTGGAAAGATCCATCACGGTATCGGCTCCCCAGCGGGTGGCCCAGCGCAGTTTGGACACTTCTTCTGCGATAGAAGAAGTCACGGCGGAGTTGCCGATGTTGGCGTTGATCTTGGTCAAGAACTTGCGGCCGATGATCATCGGCTCGGACTCAGGGTGGTTGATGTTATTCGGGATAATCGCGCGTCCGCGGGCGACCTCGGCGCGCACGAACTCGGGATCGCAGTGCTCGCGCAGCGCCACGAACTCCATTTCCTTGGTGATGATTCCCTTGCGGGCATAGTGCATCTGGGTGACGCGCTTGCCGGCCTTGGCGCGCAGGACGGCACGCTTCTCGCCGCGCCATTCCGCTGAGGCCGCACCACGCTTTTGGGCGGACTTGCCGTCGTCGGCCAGATTGCGCTCGCGGCCGGCGTACTCCTCAACGTCGCCGCGGCCTGCAATCCACTCGCTGCGCAGACCCGGCAGGCCCACCTCCGGCTCACACTCGGGGCCGCGGGTGCGGTAGACGCGGAAAGGCTCGTTGGGCCCAGTGGGTGAGTCATCGAGCTCGATCTGGGTTTCCGGTACCTCCAGGCCATCACGGATGATGGGGGAGTAAGAGTGCTTTGGATGGATCTCGTTAGGGGTAGCCGACATGGCGCCTTCCTCACTTCCTTCGCTGGTGCTAACCAGACAGGTTCGAACGGTCTAGACGCGGCCTTGGCGCCTATCTCAGCCCACTTCTTCGTGGGCACCCGTGGGGTACTTGCATCACACACCATAAACCCTGTGATGCGCGTCTGTCTTGGAATTGCAAGAATTTGCTGTTCGCGCGGTGGGTATGGAAGAATTCCTTTGTTCTATGTAACAGGCACGAACCGGTCAGCTTCTTCAAGGTTGAAGGGGCGCTAGGGTCCTCTGTCTTAAACTGAAAAGGAAAAACAATGGCTAACCTCATTGACAAGGTAGATGCAGCACAGCTGCGTGACGATGTTCCAGACTTCCGCCCAGGCGATACCCTCGACGTAAACGTCAAGGTCATCGAGGGTAAGACCCAGCGTGTTCAGCTCTTTAAGGGCGTGTGCATCCGCCGCCAGGGCGCTGGCATCCGTGAGACCTTCACCGTCCGCAAGGTCTCCTTCGGCATCGGCGTTGAGCGTACCTTCCCGGTTCACTCCCCGAACCTCGAGTCCATCCAGGTTGTACGCCGCGGCCGTGTCCGCCGTGCAAAGCTGTACTACCTGCGCGACCTGCGCGGCAAGAAGGCTCGCATCAAGGAGCGCCGCTAGTTCTAGCGCCGAAAGCGCCCGCCTCCGTCTTCGTTCCTCATTCGAGGTTCGAGAGGGAGAGCGGGCGCTTTTGCTATGTCTAGACTTTTAGGTCTGGACTGTTAGCTTTGCTCTAGTTTTCTTGGTTTTGGTCCGGCGTTTAAATCTGTGCTGAGCCGGTGCCCGGCTGCTGGGTGGAGTCCTGGGCCATTTGCTGCTCGGTGAGCATGTGCTTAATGTCTTGTTGGTCGCTCCTTACCTTTTTCGCCCACCAGACGACGCCCGCGACGATCGCAACGATGATCAGTAGCGGTACGAGTATGAAAAGAAGTTCAATTATTCCCAAAGACATAAACAGCACGCTACTTCAGGCGAAAAAGTAATTCAATACTTTTTGATGGAAGTTTGCGGAGCTCGCGGGGGACTGATGGGGGATTCGGCGAACTTAGAGTTCGCTGAATGCTTTCGTCAGGGTACCGGTTTTCGGGCCCATTGTTGCTAGGATTTAGCCCGTGAATAACGAGAAGGAATTCGAAGACCATGGCGCAGACGTCGCGACTAGCGAGGCCAAGCCGGTAGAAGAAGTATCAGAGAAGAAAGAAAAGAAGGAGAAAAAGGAGCTGCCGTGGCTCCTGGAGACCCTTCTCATCATCCTCTGCGTATTGTGCGTGGTAGGCCTCGTACAAACCTTCATCGGCCGCCAATATGTCATTCCTTCTGGTTCGATGGAGCCAACCCTCCACGGCTGCGATGGCTGCACCAATGACCGCATCTTCACCGAGAAGATTTCCTACTACGGAGATAAGGGCCCAGAGCCTGGCGACGTCGTGGTGTTCAAGGGCACCGATGACTGGAACCGCAATTACCAGTCGCCGCGTTCTTCCAACGAGGTCATTCACAAGATTCAGGATGTACTGAGCTACGTCTCGCTGACCCCGCCGGATGAGAACACCTTGGTCAAGCGCGTCGTAGCTACGGGCGGCCAGACCGTGTCCTGTCAGGAGGGCGATCCAGCTGTGATGGTGGATGGCAAGCCGATTAACCAGGACTACGTCATGGATCCGCCAACCTACAAGGTTGACGAGAAGACCGGTTCCTATGCCTGCGGCGGTGCCTACTTTGGCCCAGTTACCGTTCCGGAAGGAAACATCTGGGTAATGGGCGATAACCGCACGGCTTCCGCGGACTCCCGCTATCACATGCAGGATCAGTACCAGGGCACCATTCCGGTAGAAAACGTCCGCGGCAAGGTCATGTTCGTGTTCTTCCCGTTCAACCACATCGGTGGGGTAGATGACCCAGACATCCAGGCCTAGAAAGCGGCGTCCCAACCTAGAAAACCGCGCCGTTGACCACGCCCCGGAAGAAGAGCGCGTGCGCGTGCGCGATCTTCTGCCTACGGTCATCGTGGTGTTTCTGGTCTTGGCTTTCGTGCAGACGTTCATCGGGCGGATGTATCTGATTCCGTCGGCTTCGATGGAGCCGACGTTGCATGGCTGTGCGGGCTGTAAGAACGACCGTATCTTGGTCCAAAAACTCAGCTATTACTTCTCTGATCCGCAGCCCGGTGATGTCGTGGTCTTCGCAGGCACCGATTCCTGGAATTCTTCCTTCGCAGTAAAGCGCTCCGATAACGTGCTCGTTCGCGGCGTCGAAAATGCCGGCGCGGCCATCGGCTTGCTGCCTAATGGTGAAAACATTTTGGTCAAGCGTGTTATCGCTACCGAAGGCCAGACCGTTTCCTGCGAGGCAGGTGACCCGGCAGTGATGGTGGATGGCCAGCCCATCGACCAGTCTTATGCCAAAACCCCGCCAGAGATGCCGGTGGATACCGCAGCTGGCTCGGAGGCCTGCGGCGGCAGCTATTTTGGCCCCGTCACGGTCCCGGAGGGAAATATTTGGGTGATGGGTGATAATCGCACGAACTCGCTCGACTCCCGCGCGCACTTGGGCGACAACCTGCAGGGCACGATTCCGGTGGACAATGTTCGCGGCAAGGTAGAGGCAGTGGTTCTGCCGATTCCACGCGCACAGCTTATCGACGATCCCAAAATCCAACATGCGGCGGCTTAAACAACAGCGCACCTACGAAGTGGCCTTGAGTAAGGCTGGTCTGGGCCCGGTAGCCGGCGTCGATGAGGCCGGCCGCGGGGCGTGCTGCGGGCCGATTACTATCGCCGCATGCATCCTGCCGGAGAAGATCGTTCCGGAGTTGGATAAGCTCACCGACTCTAAAAAGCTCACGCCCAAGACGCGGGAGAAGCTCTATCCCATCATCAAAGACAAGGCTCTGGCCTGGTCTGTGGTGCATATTGGGGCGGATGACATTGATTCTCGCGGCATCCAGCACGCTAACGTCTCTGGGATGCGTAGGGCGGTAGCGCGCCTGGAGGTGCGCCCGCACTACGTGCTTACCGACGCCCTGAAGATCCCCGGCATGCCCGCACCCCAGCTGCCCATGGTGGGCGGCGATGCCGCGGCGCGCTGCATTGCGGCTGCCAGCGTGCTGGCGAAGGTCTCGCGCGACCACGTGATGGATGAGCTCGATAGGCAGTATCCGGGCTATGGTCTGGGCTCGCACAAGGGCTATGGAACGGCTATTCATCAGGAAGCGATCGCCCAATTGGGTGCCTGCCCGGAACACCGGATGAGCTATCGCAACGTGGCACAAGCCCACGCGAAATTTCTCGCGCGCGCCTGAAACTGTTCAGGTGATTTCCGGGTTAAGCTAAGGCCCATTGACCCCACAACTTTGGAGGATTAGCAAGTGAGCGCCGAGGAACTCGACAACTACGAGGCGGAAGTAGAACTCTCCCTCTACCGCGAATATCGAGATGTTGTAAGCCAGTTCTCCTACGTAGTGGAAACCGAGCGCCGCTTCTACCTGGCGAACGCCGTGGAGCTCATCCCGCACACCTCAGGCCCGGATGTCTACTACGAGGTACGCATGTCTGATGCCTGGGTATGGGACATGTACCGCTCTGCTCGCTTCGTGCGCTACGTCCGCGTTATTACCTACAAGGACGTCAACATCGAGGAGCTGGATAAGCCAGACTTCCTCCTGCCGGAATAGTTATTTCCTTAAAATGTCAGCCCCTGAATAAGGCTGTGCTGGCTTAGCAAACGACACCATCTTTGCGCGCCCTGTCGCGGTAACTTGCCTGAGTCGCGGTGAGTTATCCACAGTTGGCGCGCTTTTTGCGTTTTGGGGCTAGCTATATTCTCTGCTTCTGCGCTGGACTGGGTCTTACAAAGAAAAGTTGATGCGGCTTTTGCGGCGTTTCAGCGGGTGTCGCAGCCCAGGGCGCGGCGAAAGCTCGGAATTTGGGGGAGTAAAGCGTGCTTTTAAGGTCCAATAAGAACCAGGTTTTAGGAAAACGCGGGGAGGCATTTGCCGCGCAGTTTTATCGTGAGCGCGGCGGACAGGTGCTGGCCGCCAACGTGCATTATGCGGTGGGCGAGATTGACCTTATCGTGCAGGAGGGGGCCACGATTGTTTTCGTAGAAGTTAAGACGAGGGCCTCTGATGCTTTTGGGGTAGCCGAAGCCGTTACCCCGCGAAAGCTGGTGCGCATGCGGAAGGCTGCGGCGCAGTGGCTGCAGGATAAACCCTTGTCCGTGGTGCGCTTCGACGTCGTGGCGCTGGTGGCACGCGGCCAGGGATTTGAGCTCACGCACTACGAAGGGGTTGAGCATGGCGCTCGGTAGATGCCATACGACGGCCCTCGAAGGCGTTACCGCGCACGTGGTCACGGTGGAAGCCAACGTGGGAACGGGGCTGCCGGGAGTGCAGGTGGTGGGCATGGCGGATACGGCGATCTCGGAATCGCGAGACCGCATCCGTACTGCGGTGGTTAACTCGCGGCTGCCGTGGGCGAAGACGCGCGTGGTGGTCTCAATGGCGCCGGCGGCTTTGCCGAAGTCAGGTGCACACTTTGACCTTCCCATGGCGTTGGCGATCTTGTCTGCACAGATGCCGCACAATGAACTCCTCGACAATGCGTTGGTGCTTGGTGAGTTGGGCTTAGATGGCAGCGTGCGCCCAGTATCTGGCATCATTCCAGCACTTCTAACGGCGCGGTCCCAGGGCTTCGACACCTTGGTGATCCCGCCGGGCAATGCGGCTGAGGCGACGCTGGTGCCGGATATGAACGTGCTGGTCGCGCACACGCTTGTCGATGCCTTCGCATGGGCATGCGGCAGCCGGGACTTGCCTTCGGCGCAGGGGATGGAAGTACCAGTTCCCGCATGCGAGGAGGTTCCAGACTTTCGCGACATCGCGGGCCAGAGGGAAGCGAAGTGGGCCGCAGAGGTTGCGGCCGCTGGCGGGCATCACCTGTTGATGGTGGGCCCGCCGGGATCAGGAAAGTCGATGATTGCGGCACGTTTGCCTTCCATCCTGCCCAAGCTGAGCACCGACCAATCCGTCGAGGCCACAGCCATTCACTCCTTGGCGGGCACTCCCGGCGCGGTGGTCTCCCGTGCGCCGTTTATTGCGCCGCATTCCTCGGTTACGCGGGCAGCGCTGCTCGGCGGCGGTGCGGGGAATCCGTGGCCAGGCGCGGTGAGCTTGGCGCATCATGGGGTCTTGTTCCTCGACGAGGCCAGCGAAGTATCCGCGCGCGTATTGGACGGGCTGCGCGCTCCCTTGGAGGACGGGCACGTGACCATCTCGCGTGCGCGGCGCGAAGTTACCTTCCCGGCGCGTTTTCAGCTGGTGCTGGCCGCCAATCCATGCCGTTGTGCCGCTGAGGAGCCAAGCAAGTGCCGGTGTAGGGCGTCTGAGCGACGGAACTATCTCACAAATTTGTCGGGGCCGTTGCGTGACCGCTTGGATATGGTGGTGGATATATCGGGCCGGGCGGCGAGCTTGCATGCGGTGGATGAGGAGCCTTCGGCGGCAATCGCGGAAAGGGTCGCGCAAGCACGGGATCGAGCGAAGCAGCGCTGGCGCGGTGATGGACTTGCCGTTCACAATAACGGTGCGGTGCCAGCTTCGTATTTGCGGCGGAATCGTCCTGCGACGGAGACTGCAATGGCGATGCTTGCGGCCTATCTTGCAGATGGCGAGCTAAGCCAGCGCGGCGTTGACCGTGTACTACGCCTAGCGTGGACGCTGGCAGACCTTGATGGCAGCGCCCAGCCTGACATCGACCATGTGGGCAAGGCGCTAGACCTGCGTGGGGCGGGCGTGCTGGAAAGGCTGGCGGCATGAGTAGCTTAAATTTGTCTACTTCGCTGCATGCTTGGATCTATCTCAACCGAGTGGTGGAAGGTCCATCTCGTACCCTGCACGGTTTGTTGTCCCAGTACCCCGTGGATGAGGTGGCGCATGGTGTCTATCACGCGGCGGACTGGATTGGTGCGTTGCGCGATGAGACGGCAAGTAGGAGGGACTGGCTGCGGCAGGACGAAGACTTGGCAGCGGCGCAGCGCGTGGGCGCGCGGCTGATTACTCCTGAGGATGCTGAATGGCCTCGGGAAGAATTCGCCCAGGCCTTCGGCTTCTATCAGGCAGGCGGCGCCGATGCCCCGGCGACCTTTGATAGCCAGGCCGTTCCACCGCATGCGCTGTGGGTGAAAGGCAAGTCCGTGCGCGAATGCGTGGCTCAGTCGGTAGCTCTCGTGGGAACACGCGCGATTAGTCGCTACGGCTGGGAGGTCTCCAAGTTGCTGGCTGGGGGCTTGGCCAGCCACCAATGGACCACGGTTTCGGGCGGGGCGCTGGGCGTGGATACGACTATCCATGAAGCAACTTTGGAAGCAGGTGGCCAAACAGTCGCGGTTGCGCCATGCGGCATCGATGTTAACTATCCTGCGCGCAATGCGTCCTTGTTCGCGCGGATCGCGGAAAGCGGATGCGTCATCTCTGAGTTCGCGCCCGGGACTACCCCGCAGCGTCATCGTTTCCTCACCCGCAACCGCTTGGTCGCGGCGCTTTCGGCCGGCACTGTGGTGGTAGAAGCCGCGTTTCGTTCAGGGGCTCTCAACACTTTGAACTGGGCGGAGGCGCTCGGCCGGGTAACCATGGCGGTGCCAGGGCCAGTCACCACAGCAGGCTCGCTGGGATGCCATCAACGCATCCAGGACCAGCGGGCGCAGCTGGTGACATCGGTGGATGAGATTCGCGGGTTGGTGGGCAACGTCGGAAGTGTGGATGCGGCAGGGCAATACGAGCTCGACTTTGCTCCGAGCAAGGTGCAGCAGCTATCTCGCAACGAGCTCAAGGTCTTTGATGCCGCGCCACAAAATAGCGAGGAAGGTGCAACCGCAGAAGACATCGCTCAACAAGCAGGCATGCGCGTGGCCTTGTGCGTCCACCTCTTGGTGGCTTTGCAGAAACAGGGGCTGGTCATGCGCGAGGGCAAACACTGGCGGCGCAGTGAATGAGATACGAGAACACAAATGACAAAGGCGACAAAGGCGCTGCGCTAGACAGGGGAATGTTGAGCCTTCTGCAACTGGAGTAGACTCCTGGGACATGACACGGAGCGCGGAGGAGCTATCTGGGCAGCTGGTGGAGGCAATCGAGGATTTCGCCGAGCACCAGCTGCTCATCCGTGGGCGCTCGCAGGCCACGGTGAAGGGATACCGCTCCGACCTTCGGGACTTAGCTCGTAGCGTTCCAGATTTTGCGAGTTTCGACCTGAACGCATTGCGCGCCTGGCTCGGTGAGGCTGTCACCGCCGGCAAGTCCCGAGCCACCTTGGCACGCCGCACCGCGGCGGTTCGAGCGTTTTCGACGTGGGCGGTGCGCGAAGGCCATCTTGGCTCGGACGTTGCAGCGCGCTTGGTGACTCCGAAGGTGGGCAAACACCTGCCTAAGGTTCTGGGGGAGAACGAAGCAGGGGAGCTCGTGGGCAATGCCGTCTCGGCCGACGAGGTTCATTTCCTGCGTGATAGTGCGATGCTGGAGCTGCTCTACGCCACCGGCATGCGTGTGGCAGAGCTTGCCGGCCTCGATATCGGTGACCTCGATCTGCGCCGGCAGACCGCGCGGGTTACCGGTAAAGGAAACAAACAGCGCGTGGTGCCTTTTGGAGAGGCAGCCGCTGATGCCTTGCGCACTTGGCTGGATAAGGGCCGCGCGCAATTGGCGGGGGAGACGGAAGCCGTCTTCGTGGGCACACGCGGTGGGCGTATTGACCAACGCCAGGTACGCCGCGTGGTGGAGAAAGCCGCACAGGTAACCGGCGCCAATGGGCTAAGCCCGCACAGCTTGCGGCACACAGCGGCGACCCACCTTCTAGAAGGCGGCGCAGACCTGCGCGTGGTGCAGGAGCTTTTGGGGCACTCGTCCTTGCAGACCACGCAGGTTTATACCCACGTTTCCGCACAGCGGCTCAAGGATGTTTACTCTAAGGCCCATCCACGGGCTTAAGCCGGATCACCGGGGCGTCGAGAAGCGAAAGCGGATCGATATACGTCTTTTCCGGGCCGTCGATAAGCGCGCCCCAGTGCAGGCCAGGCTTGCCGTCCACCGGTGGTGCTAACCTGCCAATGACTTGGCCCTCGCGGACCTTATCGCCCTTGGACACATGCCCGAATACAGGCTGATAGGTCGTGCGCACGCCATCGGCATGCGCGATGGAAACTACGGGTTTGCCCGCCACCTTGCCAACAAAATAGACCTCGCCGTCGCCAGCAGCGCGAACGTCAGAGCCAATCGAAAGCGCCAGGTCCACACCCCGGTGACCAGCGCTCCACTTCTGAGCCGGTGGATCAAAACCTTCCAAAACCCGCGTTGCCATGGCAGCGCCCGTGGTGGGATCGACATATGCCCACGCGGTCGGCGTGTTGGGCGCGCCGGGAGCACAGGGAAGAATGACCAGTTGAAAGGCGCCGAGGCACAGAGCCAGCCAGCAGACATTTGGCTTCGTGCGTATCCAAGAAAAGTTCTTTGCGTTGAGTTTCATAGACCTAGTCTTTGCAATGGGGCAGTGGTGGCGAAAGAGTTGATTAATGCGCTGTGAACAAACTGGGGTTAGTGGGGTGCATGTGAGCGATGTGGTGCCGTTTGGGGCCGCGTCAGCGAAAAATTGTGGAAAAACGCCACTCGTTTTGGACTAGTGCGCAGGATGCGGCTAGAATTTGCCCCAGCAGTGTGTCTGGCATGTTTAAAAACATTTCGATGCGCTGACTACGCGCGGCGAAGTCGTTGCTTCCTGGGTTAAGGAAGAAACAGCCCTGTGTTGACGCGGTCCCCACATGACGTGGGGTGTTGACCAGAGCCTTCGTTGCTAGGGTGCGGAATAAAACACCGCACATTTTCTTGCAAAACCGAAATAACAACAGAAAGCGAGCGAATCATGGCAGTTGTAACCATGCGCGAGCTCCTCGACGCTGGTGTGCACTTCGGCCACCAGACCCGTCGTTGGAACCCAAAGATGAAGCGTTTCATCTTCACCGACCGTAACGGCATCTACATCATCGATCTTCAGCAGACCCTGACCTACATCGATGAGGCTTTCGAGTTCGTCAAGGAGACCGTTGCCCACGGCGGCACCATCCTCTTCGTCGGCACCAAGAAGCAGGCTCAGGAAGCAGTTGCTGAGGAAGCAACTCGCGTTGGCATGCCTTACGTCAACCACCGTTGGCTGGGCGGCATGCTCACCAACTTCCAGACCGTTTCCAAGCGTCTGAAGCGCATGAAGGAGCTTCAGGCAATGGACGCAGCTGAAGACGGCTACAAGGGCCGCACCAAGAAGGAAGTTCTCATGTTGACGCGCGAGCGCGTCAAGCTGGAGCGCGTTCTCGGTGGCATCTCCGAGATGACCAAGGCGCCTTCCGCACTGTGGATTGTTGACACCAACAAGGAGCACATCGCGGTTAAGGAAGCTCAGAAGCTGAACATCCCAGTTGTTGCCATCCTGGACACCAACTGCGATCCGGATGACGTTGACTTCCCGATCCCGGGCAACGACGACGCAATCCGCGCTACCAAACTGCTGTCCGGCATCATCGCCACCGCAGTTGAAGAGGGCAAGAAGGCCCGCGAGGAGCGCCAGCTGGCTGCAGCTAAGGAAGCTGCCGGCGACTCCGCTGAGAAGGAAGCTCGCGACGCAGCAGAGGCTGCTGCTGCTTCCGACCCAGCATCTGCTGAGTCCGCAGAGTAAAAGACTTTAGGCTAAGCCCCCGCTACCGTTGGATTACGGCCGCGGGGGTTTATTCTTCTGTAAAAACTCACCCCCAAGGGCGGCGTAAAACGTTAGCGTCGAGTACGCTGTCACATCGAATACTGTTTGAAACCAAGGAGGATCGCCCGAACTATGGCGAACTACACTGCTGCAGACGTAAAGGCACTGCGCGAGGCTACCGGCTCCGGCATGCTTGATTGCAAGAAGGCACTCGACGAGTCCAACGGTGACTACGACAAGGCCGTAGAGTTCCTGCGCATCAAGGGCGCAAAGAACGTTTCCAAGCGCGCTGAGCGCGAGGCTACCGAGGGCCTCGTTGCTGTTTCCGGCAACACCATGGTCGAAATCAACTGCGAGACCGACTTCGTTGCAAAGAACGAGGCATTCAAGGCTTTCGCTACCAAGATCGCTGAGGCTGCTGGCGAGGCTAAGGTCAACTCCGGCGAGGAGCTGAACAACCTCGAGATCGACGGCAAGAAGGTTTCTGAGATCGTCGACGAAGAGTCCGCAAAGACCGGCGAGAAGCTGCAGGCACGCCGTGCAGTCACCCTCGAGGGCGACAACGTCGCTGTCTACCTGCACCAGCGTTCCGCTGACCTGCCGCCGGCAGTTGGCGTTCTCGTTTCCTACGAGGGCGACGCTGAGGGTGCACACGCTGTTGCTCTGCAGATTGCAGCTATGAACGCTGAGTACCTGACCCGCGAGGACGTTCCGGCTGAGGTCGTTGAGAAGGAGCGCGAGATCGCTGAGGCTACCACCCGCGAGGAGGGCAAGCCGGAGGCTGCTCTGCCGAAGATCGTGGAAGGTCGCCTGAACGGCTTCTACAAGTCCGTCGTTCTGCTTGAGCAGGCTGCACTGTCTGACTCCAAGAAGACCGTCAAGCAGGTTGCTGAGGAAGCTGGCACCACCATCAAGGGCTTCGTGCGTTACGAGGTTGGCGCCTAAGGCTTTGATCTAAAGCTGCTTGCTTTTTAGCTGCAGACTTTCTAGTGGTCCTGTCGCAATTGCGGCAGGACCATTTCGCGTTTTCTGTGCGGGTGGCATCCACCCCATTGAATATGAGCAATAGAGCTTGTATGGGTAAGATGGAACGGACTTAAAAACGCCCGCATTAAGGAGACGATGAAGGCCGTGGCTAACCCTGACACCAAGCGAACCGGATACAAGCGCGTAATGCTTAAGCTGGGCGGTGAAATGTTCGGAGGTGGCAAGGTCGGCATCGACCCAGACGTTGTAGAAAACGTCGCCCAGCAGATCGCCGAGATTGCAAAGCAGGGCACCGAGGTCGCCGTAGTCATTGGCGGCGGCAACTTCTTCCGCGGCGCCGAGCTTTCCCAGCGCGGCATGGACCGCGCCCGTTCTGACTACATGGGCATGCTGGGCACTGTCATGAACTCCCTGGCACTGCAGGACTTCCTGAAGCAGCAGGGCGTCGATTGCCGCGTGCAGACCTCCATCAACATGGCTCAGATCGCAGAGCCTTACCTGCCGCTGCGCGCAGACCGCCACCTGGAAAAGGGCCGCGTGGTTATCTTCGGCGCTGGCATGGGCATGCCGTACTTCTCCACTGACACCACCGCTGCACAGCGCGCGCTGGAAATTGGGGCAGAGGTGCTCTTCCTCGCCAAGGCTGTTGACGGCGTCTATTCCGACGACCCACGCACCAACCCTGATGCGGAGCTCTACTCCGAAATCACCCCGCGTGAGGTCATCGAGAAGGGGCTAAAGGTTGCAGACGCCACCGCGTTCAGCCTCTGCATGGATAATGACATGCCAATCCTGGTGTTCAACCTGCTGACTGAGGGCAACATCAAGCGCGCCGTCAACGGCGAGCA
The DNA here is from genome assembly GCF_001807365.1 of Corynebacterium sp. HMSC06G04. NCBI lineage: Bacteria > Bacillati > Actinomycetota > Actinomycetes > Mycobacteriales > Corynebacteriaceae > Corynebacterium > Corynebacterium sp. HMSC06G04. The sequence continues at coordinate 144,569 of NZ_KV788598.1, forward strand.
GATCGGCACCCTGGTTCAGTCCAAGGAAGACTAAGAAAGTACTTTAGGCCACGTCCTTCGCCCCAGAAGGCGTGCGATCCTGCTAGATTCAATCCCAGTTACTTTAAATTCGAAAAGGGGAGTTTTAACCCAATGATCGACGAGATCCAGCTCGAAGCAGAAGAGCACATGACCGCTTCGGTGGAGCACACCCGCGAGCAGCTGGTCACCATCCGTACCGGCCGCGCAAACCCGGTTATGTTCAACGGCTTGGTTGCTGAGTACTACGGTGCGCCGACCCCGATCACCCAGATGGCTACCATCTCCGTTCCGGAACCACGTATGATGCTCATCAAGCCTTATGAGCAGTCCATGATCCAAGAGATCGAAAACGCTATCCGCAACTCCGACTTGGGCGTTAACCCAACCAACGACGGCCACGTTCTGCGCGTAACCATCCCGCAGCTGACCGAGGAGCGCCGCCGCGACCTCGTCAAGCAGGCAAAAGGCAAGGGCGAAGACGGAAAGATTGCTATCCGCAACATCCGCCGCAAGGCCATGGACCAGCTGAAGAAGCTGCAGAAGGACGGCGACGCCGGCGAGGACGAAGTCGTTGCAGCCGAAAAGGAAATGGAAAAGACCACCGCGGGTTATATCGACCAGGTGGATAAGCTCGTTGCCAACAAGGAAAACGAGTTGATGGAGGTCTAAGCACCTCGAACCTGGCCGCCGGGCACTTTCAGCTCGGCGGCGCTTTTTTGTGAGTATCCCATCTTCCTGTGGAAGGAGCGCGCGTGACTAGCGAGTCGAATCGTCGTCTGCCCAAGCCGAAGAACGGCGCGGGCCGTGACCTGCCTGCGGCGGTCGGGGTAGGCGTGGGCCTTGGCGCACTCGTTGTCTTTGCCGTCTGGGCCGGTGCCTTTGCTTGGTACATGGTCGTGGCAGTAGCCGTCGCTATCGCAATGTGGGAAGTACTCACGCGCCTGCGCGAGCATTCCTTTTTTATGCCTCGCACCCTGCTCATCGTCTTGGGCCAGGCGATGCTTTGGGTCTCCTGGCCTCTGGGAGCCCCCGGCCTCGTAGCGGTCTACGTCGTCGCCGTCTTGGCACTCATGTTTGGCCGTCTCTTCCACAACGGCCGGCATCGCCCGCCGATTAACTATCTGCGCGATATGTCCGTGGGACTTTTCGTCCTGACCTGGATTCCTTTGTTTGCCACGTTTGCGGCGATGCTGTCCCGCGTGGAGACCCCGTTCGCCTCTGGCGCGGCGTCGATTGTGGCCTTCATGCTCTGTGTCGTGGCCTCTGACACCGGCGGCTACGTAGCCGGCGTGATGTTCGGCTCGCACCCCATGGCTCCTGCAGTAAGCCCCAAGAAGTCGTGGGAAGGTTTTATCGGCTCGGTCATCTTTGGCGTTGCCACCGGTGCCCTTAGCGTGAAGCTGCTGCTGCACCACGATGCATGGGTAGGCGGCCTGATGGGCTTGGGTCTGGTGTTCTGCGCCACCTTGGGCGACCTCGTGGAATCCCAATTTAAGCGCGAGCTGGGTATCAAGGACATGTCCCAGATTCTTCCCGGCCACGGCGGCTTAATGGATCGCCTCGACGGCATGCTTCCTTCCGCCATGGTGACCTGGGTGGCCGTGAACTTCTTGGCTAATTTCCACGGTTTCTAAATTTTTAGCCGAAGGCAAAACCTAAAAGACTCCTCCCTCTCTTCCGGCCACGCGTCGAGCGTGACTTAAGAAGATGCGGGAGGAGATTTTTAATGTATTAGTGTTTGGCTCGCTGGGTATTTAGCGGTTGCGTGCCTTGGCCTGCTTGCGCACCTGGCGGCGCAGCTCGAACATGCGCCACATGCCAACCAGTGCCATGATCAGTGCGCCGGCGATGGCGAAGATGAGGTAGGCGATGCCAGCCGGGAATTCGCCCGACCAGTTCAGGAAGTTCATCGGCACCTTCTGCTGGTTCTGCAGGATAAAGACGATGAGGACGATGAGCAGCAGGAATCCCACGATCAGTGCGGCCCAGGTGGAAGCTGCGAAAGATCCTTTGACCTTCGTGTCCTCTTGCTGGGAGTAAGTGGACTCAACTTCGGTGTGCGTGCCAGTGGTGTTATCAGCGGTGGTCTCTGGCGCGTAGGCGGTCTCGTCTGCGGGGAATTCGTTTTGTGTCATATGTCTATTTAATCCTGCGAGCTGTCGATTGTGCCACTTCGCCTCGGTTTCAATTGGGTAAAAGTGCCGAAAACGTGGAAAAATGGGCGGAACCATGGCTGAAGCATTGAAACTTAATTTCTCCGCCCCTCGGCGCGGTTTGCCGCCGAAGCACTTCGCGGATCTGTCCCACGACGAGCGCATTGACGTCCTCGCGGAAATTGGCCTGCCTAAGTTCCGCGCGAACCAGCTGGCAAAGCACTACTACGTACACCGCACCGCGGATGTCTCCGAGATGACGGACATCCCGGCCGGCAAGCGTGAGGAAGTCCAGGAGCGTCTCTTCCCAACGCTGATGACTCCCATCCGCCAGACCTCCACGGATGACGGGGAGACCACCAAGTCCCTGTGGCGCCTGCACGATGGCACCATGCTCGAGTCTGTGCTCATGCGCTACCCGGGCCGCGCCACCTTGTGTATTTCTTCCCAGGCCGGCTGCGGCATGGCGTGCCCGTTCTGCGCTACCGGTCAGGGCGGCCTCGACCGCAACCTGTCCACCGCAGAGATCGTGGAGCAGTTCCGCCACGCCGCCAAGCTCATGGAGGAAGAAGGCGGCCGCCTGTCCAACGTGGTGTTCATGGGTATGGGCGAGCCGCTGGCCAACTACAAGCGCGTGGTCCACGCCGTGCGCCAGATAACCGGCCAGGACTTGACGGGCTTTGGCCTTTCCCAGCGCAACGTGACGGTTTCCACCGTGGGACTTGCTCCAGCTATCCGCAAGCTTGCCGACGAAGACCTCTCCTGCACCCTGGCAGTCTCCCTGCACACTCCAGACGATGAGCTGCGTGATTCCCTGGTTCCGGTCAACAACCGCTGGCCGGTCGAGGAGGTCCTCGACGCCGCTCGTTACTACGCTGACAAGTCCGGCCGTCGCGTCTCCATCGAGTATGCGCTCATCCGTGACAAGAATGATCAGGACTTCCGCGCCGACATGCTGGGGCAGAAGCTGCACCGCGCGCTCGGCTCCAAGGTGCACGTCAACGTCATCCCGCTGAACCCAACCCCGGGCTCTGAGTGGGACGCCGCACCGAGGGACCGCCAGGACGAGTTCGTCCGCCGTGTCATCGCTCAAGGCGTGCCGTGCACCGTCCGCGATACCAAGGGCGATGAAATCGCCGCCGCCTGCGGCCAGCTCGCTGCCGACGAGCGCGAGTCCGCCTAAAGCTCGGCCAATCCACCCGAGCCATTCACGCCGCCCAACCCATTTACGCCGCCCAATCCATTTACGCCGCCCCAAGCTCGCCTTGGGCGGCGCTTCAGCTAAAGAGCGCATAAAAATCTCCCCGTCACCCAACAACAAGGTGGGTGGCGGGGAGTATTTCGCGTATGCGCTTAGTGCATTGCCTTGCGGGCTGCACGAGCGGTGCCGCGCTCGACGCGCAGGTGGGAAACGCGAGCTGGGTCGATGTTCAGGGCGCGCAGCTCTGCGTCGTTAAGCTCAGCGTAGGAGCCGGAAACCGTCTTCTGGTCATATACCCAGTCCGGCTCAACGTGGCCAACCGGCTGGTTGCGAGCGGTGACGGTGCGCACCTGGGAGAGGTTCGGGCGCAGGGCGAAGATGATAAGGCCCAGAGCAAGAACGACGGCAAGAGCGATGAGCCAGACGGTCTCAACGTGGCCCTTGTGGTTACCGAAGTTGTAGGCCAGCAGGAAGAGTACAGAAATCCAGCCAGCGATCTGAACGCCAGAGCGGCTGATGCGGGACCAACCAAAACCTGCGGACGGGACGTCCTCAGTGGAAACGCCGTCGAAAACCTGCGGTGCCGGCTTGTGGGAAGACACTTGCTCTCCTTTGCGTGTACATGGCGCACTCTGCGCGCGCACATGAAATGCCATTTATTCTGTGTAGTAGTTTAAATCATCCTCGCCGCGTTAGCGAAGAAACACCCCCGGCAATTTCGCTCACCCTATTTTGGCCGCGGCTCGCTAGGGTTGGAGAGGTGAGTACACAGCGCATTCTTATTCTCGGGTCCACGGGCTCCATCGGCACCCAGGCACTGGAAGTTATCGCCGATAACCCGGATAAATTCCAAGTAGTCGGCATCGCCGCGGGCGGTTCCAACCCGCAATTAGTGATAGAGCAGGCCCGTGCTCTCAATCTTTCGTTTGACCACGTGGCGGTGGCGAGTGAGCAGGCTGCACGCGAAGTCTCAGCAGCCTTGGGAGGCCCGGTGCGCACGGGCGCGGATGCCGCTGAGCAGTTGGTGCGCGAAGTCGAAGCAGACAAGGTGCTCAACGCCTTGGTGGGCTCGATGGGCCTGCGCTCTACCATCGCCACGCTGGAGCAGGGGGCGTTTCTCGCCCTGGCCAATAAAGAATCTCTGGTGGCCGGCGGCCATATTGTCACCCGCATGGCAAAACCGGGCCAGATCATCCCGGTCGATTCCGAGCATTCCGCCATGGCGCAGTGCCTGCGCTCCGGCGCGGAAGGGGAGCTGGATAAACTCGTGTTGACGGCGTCGGGTGGCCCTTTCCGCGGCCGCACGCGTGAGGAGATGTGGGACGTGACCCCGCAGCAAGCGGCGCAGCACCCCACGTGGTCCATGGGGCAGATGAATACGCTTAATTCCGCGACCTTAATTAATAAAGGCTTGGAGCTTATCGAGGCCACCTTGCTCTTCGACATTGCCCCCGAGCGCATCGACGTTACGGTGCACCCGCAGTCCATCATTCATTCCATGGCTACCTTCAAGGATGGCTGCACCATTGCCCAGGCTTCGCCACCTTCGATGAAGCTGCCGATTTCCCTGGCGCTGGATTGGCCGCATCGCGTGCCCGGTGCGCAGCCGGCGCTCGATTTTTCCAAGGCGCACGATTGGCACTTTGAGCCGCTTGACGACGCCGCGTTCCCCGCCGTTTCCCTTGCCCGCGCCGCGGCGGAGGCGGGTGGCACGCATCCGGCGGTCTACAACGCCGCGAACGAGGAGGCTGCGGCGGCTTTCTTGGCAGGCCGCATCCACTTCCCAGAGATCGTCGACGTGGTTGACAAGGTCGTGGGGGAGGCCTCCCAGTTCGCTGGTGTACCCTCATCCGTCGAGGATGTAATCGCCGTTGAGGGCGAGGCCCGCCGGCGCGCAAACGCGCTGGTGGACACTTTGGCTAACTAGAAAGCTTTCACCACTATGGCAAATATCCTGGGCATCGTCTTATTCGCCCTGGGAATCGGTATCACCGTTGCTTTGCACGAGGCTGGACACATGTTCAGCGCTCGTGCTTTCGGCATGCGCGTGCGCCGTTTCTACATCGGCTTTGGCCCCAAGATCGCGGGCTTTACTCGCGGGCACACCGAGTACGGCCTAGCGGCCTTCCCGGTGGGCGGTTTCTGCGACATCGCGGGCATGACGGAACAAGATGACTTCCTCACGGAGGAGGAAGAGCCGCATGCGATGTACAAAAAGCCGGCATGGCAGCGCGTCATCGTGTTGGCTGGCGGCATCACGGTCAACCTCTTTTTGGGTTTTGTCATCTTGCTGCTCATCGCCATGACGGCGGGCATTCCGAACCCGGATGCAGACGTGCGCCCACGAGTGGGCGAGGTGGTTTGCTCAGCAGATCAGAACCAGCAGGGCGAGTTTGCGGACTGCCAGGGCGAGGGGCCTGCGGGCAAGGCTGGAGTGAAGGTCGGCGACATCGTCGTGGCCTTGGACGGCAAGCCTTTGCAAAGCTTTGCGCAGCTGCGCGAGGAGGTCTTCCCGCGCCCGGGGGAGAAGGTGCAACTCGAGGTCGAGCGCGATGGCCAGCACAAGACGCTGGAGATCACTCTGGATTCGGTCAAGCGTTTGAATCAGGAGGGCGCGCTTGTCGACGCCGGCTCCATCGGCCTGGTCAACCAGCCGGTAGATACCACGGAAAAGCATGACTTTATCGGCGCCTTCCCGGCCACGGCGCGTTATGCGGGCTATGTCTTAGACGCGACTGTCGACGGCATCATTCAGTTCCCGGCCAAGGTACCTGGGGTAGTGGCCTCCATCTTTGGTCACGAGCGCGATGTCAACGGTCCGATGTCCGTGGTTGGCGCTTCCCGCGTGGGCGGCGAGCTGGTCGAGCGTAGTCTGTGGTCGACCTTCTTCATGATGCTGGCGACGCTGAACTTCTTCCTGGCTTTGTTCAACCTCATTCCGCTGCCGCCTTTTGATGGCGGTCACATTGCGGTCATCATTTATGAAAAGATTCGCGACGCCATCCGCCGCCTGCTTGGCAAGGAGCCGAAGGGTCCGGCCGATTACACAGCCTTGATGCCTATTACTTATGCCATCGCGGCCGTGCTGATGGTGGTTGGTGCGCTCATCATCGTCGCCGATGTGGTCAACCCGATCCGCCTCTTCGGCTAAGCCTCTTTGGCTTAGCGCTATTGCTCGTCCCAGGCGCAGGGCGGGCACGAGGCTAGGCACTTAGCGGTGCTAAAGTGGTGACGTTAAATCCCCATTTAAATTCCATGCTTGGTTAAGGAGCATTCATGTCGACCCCAATCGGTCTTGGTATCCCAGACGGCCCACCTCCTACCTTGGCTCCACGACGCAAAACGCGTCAGCTTTTTGTAGGCCCTGTTGGCGTTGGTTCCGAGCACCCGATTTCGGTGCAGTCCATGACCACCACCAAGACCCACGACGTTAACGCCACGCTGCAGCAGATTGCGCAGCTGACCGCCACCGGTTGTGACATCGTGCGCGTTGCTTGCCCGAAGCCAGTCGACGCCGAGGCGCTGCCTGCGATTGCGAAGAAGTCGCCGATCCCGGTCATCGCGGATATCCACTTCCAGCCGAAGTACATCTTCCAGGCCATCGATGCCGGCTGCGCGGCTATCCGCGTGAACCCGGGTAACATCAAGGAGTTCGACGGCCGTGTCAAGGAAGTTGCAAAGGCAGCCGGTGACGCTGGCATCCCGATCCGCATCGGCGTCAACGGCGGTTCCCTGGATAAGCGCCTGCTCGAAAAGTACGGCAAGGCCACCCCGGAGGCCCTCGTCGAGTCCGCTATCTGGGAGGCTGGCCTCTTTGAGGAGCACGGCTTCGGCGACATCGCAATTTCCGTGAAGCACTCTGACCCAGTCCTGATGGTTGAGGCTTATCGCCAGCTGGCTGCGAAGACCGATTACCCGCTGCACCTCGGCGTTACTGAGGCGGGCCCGAAGTTCATGGGCACCATCAAGTCCTCCGTGGCTTTCGGCGCCCTGCTTTCTGAGGGCATTGGCGATACCATCCGCGTTTCGCTTTCTGCCGATCCGGTTGAGGAAATCAAGGTTGGTGACCAGATTCTGCAGTCGCTAAACCTGCGTCCACGCAAGCTGGAGATCGTCTCCTGCCCGTCCTGTGGCCGTGCCCAGGTGGACGTTTATAAGCTCGCCGAGGAAGTTACCGCCGGTCTCGAGGGCATGGAGTTCCCGCTGCGTGTGGCTGTTATGGGTTGTGTTGTTAACGGCCCAGGTGAGGCGCGCGATGCTGACTTGGGTGTTGCTTCCGGCAACGGCAAGGGCCAGATCTTTGTCAAGGGCGAGGTCATCAAGACTGTCCCTGAGTCCCAGATTGTGGAAACCCTCATCGAGGAAGCAATGCGCATTGCTGACGAGGAAGGCTTGGAGGCCGTCGAGGGTGCCAAGGCTGAGGTCCGCGTAACCCGCTAGACCCCACAGAAAACTCAGCACAAAACACGATAAAAATTGTCCGCTTCCCGCTTCGGTGTGGGGCGGACTTTTTGTCCCTTTCGGCTGCTAGTATGCCGAAACATGAGAAAGATGGTGGCGCTGCTATGTGCGGCTTCGTTTGGGGCTAGCTCGCTGGTGGCGTGCACGCCGAAACCTGTTTCGGCGGAGCCTATTGCGGAAAAATTCATCGCGGACATGGAAGCCCGCAACAACGATGAGCTGGCAACGCTGGTGGATAATCCGGACGCCACCACGTCTACGCTGGATGCCACCTACTCGGGCCTGCAGGCAGAAGGTCTTGATATTGAGCTTGGTGATGTAACCCAGGATGACTCGCACGCCACGGCCAAGTACAAGGTGACGTGGGATCTGCCCAAGGACCGCACCTTGAGCTACGACACCGAGATGACCTTGACCAAGAAGGACAAGGACTGGCAGGTGCGCTGGCAGCCGAGCCTGGTTCACCCGAACTTGGGAGCGCATCAGCACTTGGAGTTGCGCGCCATTGACGCCAAGCGTGCGAGCGTGGTTTCCTCCGACGGCGTGGAGCTACTATCGCCGGGCCTGCAGTACCGCGTGGTGGTGGACAAGGAAAAGGCGGGGGATATGCGCCCGCTGGCTGCCAAGATTTCAAGCGCGTTGAACCAGGCGCATGCCCAGGACGATTCCGTGCCGGAGAAGGACGCGGGGGAGTTAGCTAAGGAGCTGGAGGGCTCTGAGGGCAATAGCTACTCGGTGACGATGCTCAATGAGGCCCAGGCGGAGCAGGTGCGCCCGCAGTTGGAGCACATCGAAGGCGTGCGTTTGAACGAGGAGCCTGCGATGGTGACGAGGGAGACGGGCCTGGCCCCGGATATCCTGGCGCGCGTGCGCTCGATTGTTTCGGATGAGGTCGAGGGCAATTCTGGTTGGTCTATTTCGGTGGTCAATGAAAACGGTGCCGCGCTTAGCGACGTCGAGCTGCATCAACCCGAGGAATCTCCCTCCATTCGCGTTGGCTTGGACTACAATGTGCAGCGCGCGGCCCAGGAAGCGGTGAACATGCGCGCTGACTCCGAGGCGATGCTCGTTGCCATCCGCCCCTCCAACGGTGAGATCCTTGCCGTTGCGCAGACTGAGCAGGCAGACAAGAAGGGTGATATCGCGCTGCAGGGTCAGTTCCCTCCGGGCTCGGTGTTCAAGATCATCACGGCCTCGGCCGCGGTGGACAAGCAGGGTGCTACGGCAGATACCATCGTCCCGTGCCCGGGCACGATGAATCTGTTTGGCCGCACCGTCACCAACTACAACGGCTTTTCACTGGGCAGCGTGCCGATGCGCCAGGCTTTTGCACAGTCTTGTAACACCACCTTCGCTGAGGTCTCGACCAACTTGAAGGAAGGCGAGCTGGCGAAGACGGGCAAGGAGTACGGCCTGGGCATTGATTACGACATCCCGGGGCTGACCACTATCACGGGCTCCATTCCAGAGGGCAAGACTCCGTTGGAGCGCACCGAGGCAGGATATGGCCAGGGCGCGGACTTGGCTAGCCCGTTCGGCATGGCTTTGGTTTCTGCAACGGTGGCGGCCGGCAAGACGCCGATGCCGACTCTACTGTCGAATCACAAGACGAAGGCGTCTGAGGACGCCCCGGCACCTGACCCGCACGTGCTGGAGAATGTCCGCGACATGATGCGCGCGGTGGTCACCGGCGGCACTGCATCGGGCATGAAGGCCGGCGGCACCATTTACGGCAAGACCGGTGAGGCTGAGATCAACGAAGGCTCCCATGCCTGGTTCACAGGCTACCGCGAAGATGACATCGCCTTCGCCACGCTCGTTGTCTTGGGCGGTGGTTCCGATACCTCGGTCAACATCACCGACAACTTCCTGCAGAAGCTCGACGCTTACCGCGCCGAGGGCAACGGTTCGGCGCCCGCGCCACAAGAAGGCGAATAGAACGCACACAACCCAGCGCTAGCCGCAGCACTTAACCTGGTTAGCCGCGGGGTGGGGAACAGGACTAACATGGTCAAACATGAGTAATCGCGCAAAATTGACCCCTCAGAAGCCCACCCCGATCCGTACCGTTCCGGATTCCATTGAGCGCCCGGAATACGTCTGGAAGGAAACCGTCCAGGAAGCGATGGGTGAGCCTTTCGTTCAGACCCCTGAGACCATTGAGGCCATGCGCGAGGCATCCAAGATTGCCGCTAACGCCCTGCAGGAGGCCGGCAAGGCTGTCGCTGCTGGCGTTACGACTGATGAGCTGGACCGCATCGCGCATGAGTACATGCTGGATCATGGTGCATACCCTTCGACGCTGGGTTACATGGGCTTCCCGAAGTCCTGCTGCATCTCGCTGAACGAGATCATCTGCCACGGTATCCCGGATAGCACCGTGATTGAGGATGGCGACATCGTCAACATCGACGTCACCGCATTCAAGAATGGTGTCCACGGCGATACCAACGCTACCTTCCTCGCTGGAAACGTTTCTGAGGAGCACAAGCTCCTTGTTGAACGCACCCACGAGGCAATGATGCGCGGCATTAAGGCGGCAAAGCCAGGCCGTGAGGTTAACGTCATCGGCCGCGTTATCGAGTCTTACGCCAACCGCTTTGGCTACAACGTTGTCCGTGACTTCACCGGCCACGGCGTTGGCCCTACCTTCCACAACGGCCTCGTGGTTCTGCACTACGATTCCACCACGTACCGTGACATCCTCGAGCCAGGCATGACCCTTACCATCGAGCCGATGATCAACCTCGGTTCCCTTGATTACGAAATCTGGGACAATGACTGGACCGTGCAGAACGTTGACGGCAAGTTCACCGCACAGTTCGAGCACACCCTCGTCATCACCAACGACGGCGCCGAAATCCTCACGCTGCCAGACGAGAACTAACCGAAGCTAGAAACCTAAGCCAACACAATATAGTGGCGCCCTCCATCTTGGAAGGCGCCACTTTTTCTATCTGACCCGTCTCAATACTGGGCCCAGATACGCGAAAAGCGCTCCGTCCCCAAAAGGGGAGGAGCGCCAGCGCTTTGAAAGTCCTAGGACCTTCTACCGTAAATTAGCGGCGGAAGATTGGGTCCAGGATGTGCTGCGGCAGAATGCCGGTGTAGACAGCCTGGTTGTAAGCAGCGATCAGGCCACCGATGACGGAAGCTGCCAGTGCAGCGTAGGTGCCATCGCGCCAGAGCTTGGCCCAAAGTGGGTTGGTCTCGTCGTCTACAGAGGAACCGAGGAGCTTCTGGCCCTGTGCCGGCTTGGTGCCGTCGGTCTCACCTGCCCACTTGGAGGACAGGCTCTGCTCCTTGTTGTCGTTCTCGGAGACCTTCTTGCCGGCTTCGATGCCGTCCTTGGCGGAGGTGCTCCAGTTGGAGGAGCCGTATGGCTTGCCGCCGTCCTCGAGCTCAGCAGCGGAAGCAGCGGAAACGCCGCCAAAAGCAACGGTGGTAGCGGTTGCGAGAGCAACTGCAGCAGTGCGGAAGTTACGCATTTATTTACCTTTCAGAATTCTTGACGGAAGGGATTAGCGGGAGAATGGGCCGTGAACGATGAAGTTGTAGACAGGTCCAATGATGCCGCCAAGAAGGGCACCAACGCCACCGATGATGGTTGCGGCGTAGAGAGCCTTAGCCCATGCCGGCTGGGAGGAAAGGGTCTCGTATTCGCCGGTCTCATTAGCGTCACCGTGCTCGGACTTGGAGGAACCGAAGATAGCCTGGCCATCAGCGTTCTGGTCCTTCTCCAAGGCTGCGCCAATCTTGGAGGAAAGGCTGACGTTGGTGGTGTCCTTAGCCTCAGTTGCGGAAGCAACGGTGGTGCCACCGAATGCTACAGCGATTGCGGTTGCGCCGGCGAGGGCTGCATTGCGGATACGCATATCAAAAATCCTTAAATGTCGTACTTGCAAGGCTTTCGATGGAAAACCTAAGTGTTTTGTGGAAACTACTCCCGAAATTGCTTTCAGAGGATTTCCAGAAACACACGGTCGCCGGTTTAATTTCGGCTCGAGCCGGTGTCCTCAATCAAGGTAGCCCATATGTACTTAAATTGCACGTCACGTTTGTAATTTGATTTAGAAAGTTGTCGGGGCTGCCCCCGTAACCGGTCGGATTTACAACGATGGATTTCGGGATGGTCCCCGTGCTCAAGTGGGCAAACTCTCCTTCTGAGGTTCCCTTGTGGGGGTAATTGTGATGTTAGTCACGTAACACAGTCATTTGCCAGTTTAGTCCAAGGACTGCGTTTTCCACGAGCTCCGGCAAAGCTGGATGGATCCAGTATTGCTTCCGAGCAAATGTGCGCATGTCAACGTCATAAACCATGGCGGTGATGAGTTGCTGGATAAGAGTCGATGCTTGGGGTCCCATTAGGTGTGCGCCTAGTAGGCGGCCGGTTTCTTTGCAAGCGATTAGCTTACAAATTCCTGAATTGTCTTCCATGGCCCATCCATAGGCAACATCACCGTAGTTCTGAACCTTAACGGTAATGTTGTACCCCTGTTCGAGGGCTGCTTCCTCCGTTAGACCAACGCTGGCGATCCGCGGATGGGTGAAAACAGCTGCTGGGACGTGCTCATGCGGCATAGCCTGAAGCTCCTCAGGGTGAAGGAGGTTGTGCTGCACCGCGCGCATCTCTGCATTCGCAACGTGCTTGAGCATGTAGGGAGACGAGACGTCGCCAAGCGCCCAAACGCCCTCCACGGAGGTGCGGCCAAACTCGTCGACCTTGATGCGTCCGTCCTCACGGACCTTAATGCCTGCCTTGTCCAAGTCCATCAAGTCGCCGTTTGGTTTGCGGCCGGTTGCCACCAGGATTGCCTCGGCCTCAACTGTGGAACCATCCTCCAGCGTCAGCGCTACACCTCCCGCAGTCTTCTCCAAGTTCTGGGCATTCGCGATGCGGACATCGAAGCGCTCACGGGCGAGCTTGTTGAAGCGCTCCACAATGTCGTGGTCCAGGTGGCGCAGGAGCTTCTCGGAACGGTTGACCACCGTGACCTTCGTACCAAGACCATCGAAGACGTGGGCAAACTCCATGGCAATGTAGCCGCCGCCCACGATAATCAGGCTCTCCGGCTGCTTAGGCATGCGCATGATGTTTTCGTTCGTATAGAACTTCACGCCGGAATCCTTGTATACCGCAGGGATAGATGGGCGAGAGCCCGCCGCAATGACGACCTGCTCGCCAGTAATGACTTCATCGCCCACCGCAATTGCCTTGGGGCCTACGAACGTGGCGTGCTTGTCAAAGACCGTAATATTCGGCGTCTCATCGCCGCGTCGGTAAGCCTCGCCGCCCTCGGCAATCTTGTCGATGCGGTTGACGAAGACGCGCTCAATAATGGATTCCCAGTCCACATTATTTACCTGCGCATCAATTCCCAGGCGCTTTCCCTCCTTTGCTGCGTGCGCTAAGTCGGCTGCGTAGACGTACATCTTCGTCGGAATGCAACCCACGTTCAAGCAAGTGCCGCCAAAGGTTCCTTCCTCGACGATGGCGATCTTTTTATCCTCGAAATCCTCCGAAGGGATCGAGTTGCCGGAACCGGTACCGATAATGATCAGATCGAAGTGTTCAGCGTCCGGGAAAGTGGAATCTTGCGAAGCCATTTTTCTCCTTATTATTTAGGAAACGTTTTAGGGTGCGTTTATTCAGTTTGTTTTAGCTAGGGCTCAAGTATGCCCGGCAACCATTCATCGACTACGCGGAAGGCCTCGTTGCGGATCGGCTCCCGAGACAAGAACACGTCATGGCGCGCGCCCTCAATCGGGTGCAACGTGTAGTGCGTGCCCAGTTCCTTGGCCCAGCGCTGCGTTTGCTTGACATCAATTACCGCGTCCACGTAGTTGATTTCCTCCGAATACGGTGCGGTGAAATTCGACTTGGTGGACGTCAGCGTCAGGATTGGCACACCGACATCGATGCGGCCGGAGTGGATGGCGTCGAATGCCTTAAACACCGCGCGGATCCATCCCATATATTTCTTATGGCCCGCCAGGGGCTTCTTCTCAAGGTCATAGTTCCACTCGCCATAGCGGCTGGAATGGATGGAATCACCGAATGCTGTGAGATTGCCGCCGTAAAGCGGGAGAGTGGGGGCGAGCTTGCCTAAAGCGAAGATGGCTGGTTTGAGCGCCGTGTAAGCCGGCTTCGGCACACCCATCATGTCAAGCCATGGGCTATTGAGGATAAGCCCTGCAATGCGGTTATGGCGCTGCTCGTCGCGACGGCGCAACTGGTCAAGCCACAGCGGAAGGATGCAACCTGCGGTGGAGTGGCCCAAGAACACGACCTTGTCCTGCGGGAGGGCGTCGAGTGCCGCGTTTAAGTCCATAAAGTAGTGGTGCATGTCCGTGGTGTAATGCCACTTCTGGTTCGGCTTCCGGGAGCGGCCGCACTTGCGAAGATCGAGGGCGTAGAACGCGTAACCCTTCTCGCGGAAGTGCTTTGCCACGTGTGCCTGGAAGAAGTAATCGGTCATGCCGTGAACCCACACGACGGCGACCCGGTTATCTAACCCGGTGTGCTCGGCGTCTTGTCGGTCCGTGGCTTCGTCGGCGTTGTTCGCGGTGCCTGTATAGCGAATCAAGGTGGCCTCGACTTCGCCTTCGCCGTCGGGGTCGGCGCCTAGGGGCAAGGCCGCGGCTTGGAAACCCGTGCCCAAAATGTCTTGTTTCCATTGCAGAGTTGACTCAGTCATATGCACAGTCTAGGCAAAGTGGGGTGATACGGACTGTGAAAAACGGACATTTTCCCGGTTGAAGAATCCCAATTTCTACATTAAGGGCGTATGGTGGTTTGGTAATGCGTGACGCGTCCCTTGTTATGAGCCGTTGTCAGCGACAAAGGATTAGGGCAGTTGTCTGGCCTTTGCGTGACCAAAGCCGCCGCAGGCTTTGTCCTCCTGATAGTGGAATGTAAAAGGTGGGCGAGAACGTAAGACACAAAAGGCTCTTGTTTACCAGCGAGAGCTTTGTCCAGGAGCAATAACTTTCAATCTGAAGAGGTAATAGCAAGGTGTCCTCCGACAAGAAGACAGCACAAGTTGTAGATGAGGTAGATGTAGCCCTCGTAGGCGCCGGTATCATGAGCGCCACCCTGGGCGCTATGCTCCGCGAGCTGGAGCCAAGCTGGACCCAGATGGTCTTCGAGCGCCTCGATGGACCTGCTCTGGAGTCCTCCTCCCCATGGAACAACGCTGGTACCGGCCACTCTGCGCTGTGCGAGCTGAACTACACCCCAGAAAAGAACGGTCGCATCGACATTTCTAAGGCTCTGGGCATTAATGAGAAGTTCCAGGTTTCTCGCCAGTTCTGGTCTCACCAGCTCAACAACGGCATCCTGACCGACCCGAAGGCATTCATCAACCCGGTCCCACACGTGTCCTTCGCACAGGGCTCCATCCAGGTTGATTACCTGAAGCGCCGCTTCGAGGCCCTCAAGGACAACCACATGTTCCCGAACATGCAGTTCTCCGACGACGACGCAGTATTCCAGGAGAAGCTGCCGCTGATGTCCGAAGGCCGCGACTTCAACTCCAAGAAGGTTGCAATTTCTTGGACCGAGGCAGGCACCGACGTAAACTTCGGTGCACTGACCAAGCAGTTCTTCACCGCTGCAAAGGCGTCCGGCACCGAGATCCGTTACGGCCACGAGGTCGTTGACATCAAGCGCGACGGCTCCACCTGGAAGGTTTACGCCAAGAACCTGCATACCGGTGACTACTCCGTGGTCCGCGCGAAGTTCGTCTTCGTTGGTGCTGGCGGATACGCACTCGATCTGCTGCGCAAAGCAGGCGTCCGCGAGGTCTCCGGCTTCGCTGGCTTCCCAGTTTCCGGGCTGTGGCTGCGTTCCAAGAACCCTGAGCTGGTCAAGCAGCACCACGCGAAGGTGTACGGCAAGGCTGCCGTCGGCGCTCCTCCGATGTCTGTTCCGCACCTTGACACCCGCGTCATCGACGGCGAAGAGGGCCTGCTGTTCGGCCCGTACGGTGGCTGGTCTCCGAAGTTCCTGAAGAAGGGCTCCTACCTCGACCTCTTCAAGTCCATCCGCCCGGACAACATTCCTTCCTACCTCGGCGTTGCCGTGCAGGAGTTCGGTCTGACCAAGTACCTGGTTTCCGAGGTTCTCAAGGACTTCGACAAGCGCGTCGAGGCGCTGAAGGAATACGTTCCTTCCGCAGACCCAGCAGACTGGGAGACCGTCATCGCCGGCCAGCGCGTTCAGGTCATCAAGCCGGCCGCTGCACCGCACTTCGGCTCCCTCGAGTTCGGCACCACCCTCGTTAACAACCCAGAGGGCAACATCGCCGGCCTACTCGGCGCTTCCCCGGGCGCTTCTATCACCCCGGCCGTCATGATCGAGCTGCTTGAGCGTTGCTTCGGCGAGAACATGATCCAGTGGGGCGACAAGATCCAAGAGATGATTCCTTCCTACGGCATCAAGCTGGCCAAGGATAAGAAGCTCTACGACGAGATGTGGGACTACACTCAGAAGACCCTCAAGCTCGACGAGAAGTAAAAACTTCGCCTAAGTTCCGCAGTACGTCCGGTAGCCCTCAGGGTTGCCGGGCGTTTCGTATTTGGCGTTGGGCGCAAACGGGCGAGTAATGGCGTCCAAGAATTCTTGGAAGGCGTCAATGTCGAGCAGCGCTTCCTCCACGTTGTGCGGGCGTGGGATGACTCGCGGAACGGTGCTGTTCTTCGGGCCGCCGGGCGGATTCGTCGGCTGCGTACCGTGCAGCTTCTCCCACAGCTCTAGGTTGGCCAGCGTGAAGTCCGGCTGCTTTTCTACCAGCTCGGTGAAGTACTCACTGCGGAGATTAGCGGGCTTGCTAGCGCTGACTTCAGCATCGGTGCTGATGCCAAAGCGCTTGACGAAGTCGCGCTCAAGTTGAGAAGCGAAGCGCTCGTGGTAGCTGTTGATGGTTTCTTGGGCGAAGTTGATGGCCTCGTTGGGGGAGGCGTCGAAAAGCGGCAACATGCTCTCCGCCAGACGCGCGAAGTTCCAGCCCAGGATCTCGGGCTGGTGCCCAAAGCGGTAACGGCCGCGGGTGTCGATGGAGCTAAAACAAGTATCAGGATCGTAGGTCTCCATGAAGGCACACGGGCCATAGTCGATGGTTTCACCAGACAGGGTGGTGTTGTCCGTGTTCAACACGCCGTGGATGAAACCTACGTGCTGCCAGGCTACGACCGTAGCAATCTGGGCGTCGAGGGCGCGGGTAAACAGCTCCTTGTAGCTCGCGCCAGGGTAATGCCGGGCGATCGTGAAATCCGCCAGCTGCTGTAGCTGGCCTGTTTGCGCCGCGTAGTGGAAAGAACCGATGCGGATGTGGCTGGCAGCTACTCGTACCAAGATGCCGGCTTCTTCCTCCACCTGGCGCTGGATGCGCCGGCCAGTAGAAAGGACCGCTAGCGAGCGTGTCGTCGGAATGCCCAGCGCGTGCATCGCCTCCGAGAACAGGTACTCGCGCAACATAGAACGGACTGTTCCGCGCCCGTCAGCCCCAGGGCGCGAGTACGGGGTAGGGCCGGTTCCCTTCGCATGGAGATCGCGCAGGCCTTCCGGAGTCTCGATTTCACCCAGTAGTAAGGCGCGGCCGTCGCCCATGCGCGGATTGAATTGGCCGAATTGGTAACCGGCATAGGCCATCGCGTGTGCCGGGCTATCCTCGCTGCGCCCACAAAGGAAATCGACTCCAGCGGGGCTGCGCAGCCACTCTGGGTCGAGGCCCAGCTCCGTAGCTAGATCCTCGTTCAAGATGAGCAAGCGGGGCGCAGATTGCTGCTCGCCGCGGCTTTCCCGCGCCATGCCGGGAAGGTGCTTAGCAAAGGTGTGGTGCAGTTCGAAGGGAAGTGACATGCCTAAACCTCCAAGCTTCCGCGAACTCGTACGTGGACGTTTCCACCGACCCAGACATTAGCGCCGTCGTCAGTAATGTGCACCAAGCCGTTCCTGCCAAGCTGGCTGCCCTGCCGTGCGGTGTAACTAGCCGGTACCAGGCCGCGCTTGCGCATGAATTGGGCTGCTGTGCCATTGAGAGAGCCTGTGACTGGGTCTTCGAAACCAGGGGTAAAAGCCCGTATCTCGTAGAGCGGTTGACCTGCTCGTTGCGGGGACTCAAGTCCCACGACACCGACCTTGATGCCGCGCGCGTTGTTGGGCTGCAGTGTGCGGACCGCGGCGGCGTCGCGAAGCTGCACTAGGCGCCAGCCGGGGCCGTTGTCAGCCCATGCGGCGTCGTAGATTTCGGCCTCATCGATGCCGAGTGCTGCGGCGGACTCGCTCAGCTCGGCCGCGCTCAACGGCCCAGATTTGTAAAGCGCGGGAGTGGCAAAGGAAAAGACTTCCTTTTCTTCCTTGATATCTACTAGCCCAACGCCGCATTCCTGAACGAGGTCGCCTGTATGTCCAGTGAGCTCGCAGAACACCCGTGCTGTGCCCAACGTGGGGTGACCTGCGAAAGCGAATTCTTCGTGCGGCGTGAAGATACGCACCCGGTAGTCAGCGTCTGCGGTCGTAGGGCGCAACAGGAACGTCGTCTCCGAGAAGTTGATCCAGTTAGCAATGCGCTGCATCTGCTCGGTCGAAAGCTCATCCGCCCCGGCGATGACAGCTAGTGGATTGCCGCTAAAGGCCGTGGTGGCGAAGACATCGACTTCGAAGTAATCAAGGTGCATGGCCACCAGCTTACGAGCCCGAGCAAGCCGCCATGCCGCGGTCTATCCTATGGAACATGAGCGAAGCACTTTTTAGCCGCATCGAGCCAATTCAAGTGATGGCGGATGGCACAGTCAAACAGGTCAATCCCTTCTCCGGAACCGAGGTATGGACCGTTCCAGGCCGCGGGAATCGTCCGTTTGCGCATACCGCCTCTAGCTCCCAACCGCTGGCTGCCGATGCCGCGCGAAACACCTGTGCTTTTTGTTCTTCGCGCAAGCTGGAAACCCCGCCTGAGAAATCACGCATCTTAGCCTCTGGCGAGATAGTGCGTGGGGTTGCGCCAGATTCGTTGGATGCAACCCAGCCTGCTTTTAGGCGCGTACCGAACCTCTTTGAGATCGTCTCCTTCGACTACTGGAAGGCCAACTACGAGTATGAGATGGACGCGGAGACTAAAGAGAGGATGGAGGGCTACATTGCGAATCCTGTAGGCCGCGAGCACGTTCTAAACATCGTGCGGACGAAGCTCAGGGCGGCCGGTCGAGATGCGGACCTAGGGGAGCAGGAACTGCTTACACACGCCGGCTGCTTTTTCGGTGGCGGTCACGATGTCATCATTGGCGCGCGCCACTTTGTGGACGGTGCTACCGATGATTCGCAGTTGGCCTCGTCTGGCACGCTCAGCCCCGACGAGCATTTCCTCTTTACTTCGTTTACCGCAGACTCCATGCGTGACCTTTATGAGCGCAACCGCTACGCCGACTATGTGGTGGCCTTCCAGAACTGGCTGGCGCCCGCCGGGGCTTCCTTTGACCATCTGCACAAGCAGCTGGTGGCCATTGATGACCTCAGCATGTCGGCCGCGCATGAAAACGACATCCTGCGTGCACACCCCAACATGTACAACGACTGGGCCGTAGGCTACGCGGCGCAGCACAACCTGGTGATTGCAGAAAACGATTATGCGGTACTCTTTGCCGGTTTTGGCCATCGCTATCCCACACTGGAGATCTTCTCCAAGTCCGAGCACTGCGAGCCGTGGAAGCAAACGCCTGGGGAAATCCGCGGAATGTCTGACCTTATCCACGCGGCCCATGCGGCAGTTGGCCCCGATGTGGCCTGTAATGAGGAATGGCACCACAAGGCGCCATCGGTCGACCTCGCGCAGCCGTGGCGAGTGATGATCAAACTGCGCGTGTCCACGCTGGCCGGCTTTGAGGGCGGGACCAAGATTTATATCAACACCATCTCGCCGTGGGGATTGCGCGACCGCATCGTTGATTCGCTGTACCGCCTGCGCGAGCGAGGCAAGCTTGCCTCCGGGATTGCGATTGCCACCGAATGCAGCCTAGAGCGCAATAGCCTGCGCTATAACAGCTAATTTGCCGGTGTTCGGTCCTAGGAGTCAAGCACGAGCACCAATTCTGGGGCGCGCTCGCTGCCGCGGATTTCCGTCTCCCACTCGGGGAAGCTTGCGGCGGCTGCGGAAAATTCCTCGAAGGTGGTTGGAAGCACCGGCTGGCTGAGCACGTGGCGGGCGAGTAGGCCCTTGTAGTGCTTGTTGAAGTGAGAGATGACCTTGCGCGAGCCATCAGGCTGAACCGATTCCACGCGAACCGTGGCCGCCGTCTTGAGCTTGCCCAGCTGCTGGTAGGTGCCAGAGCGCATATCGACCACCAGCTCATGGGCCGCGACTTCCTCCAAGGCCTCAGTGATCGCCTTACCCCACCAAGACTTCATAGTGTTTCCACTCAGCTTCGTTCCGCCGGAGAGACGATAATGCGGAATCAGATCATCGGCGCGGACGATGCCGAACAAGGCGGAGCCGATGGCTAGGTGGGAACGAGCGGCGTCGGAAAGCGTGGCGGCATCCAGCGCGTCATAAAGCACACCCGTATACCGTTCGATGGCCGGCAGGGTAGGAGAGCTATAAATTACCTGGTTGGCCTCGGCCTCCCCGCGGAGCTTTTCCGAGAGCTTTAGCTGAATCATCGCCTCATCCACCTCGAGAGAGGCAAGCGCCTGCGCGATCTCCTGGCGCGCCGGGTTCAGCGAGGGGAAGGACAATGCTCCGAAGTCGAGCGGGGCACCGGTGCCGCCGGGGGCTTTCGTCTCAGAAGGAGGGAGGAGAATGAGCATAGCTAAATACTAGCGGGGTAGAGTGCTAGGCATGATTACTCGCCTTTCGAATCTCTTCCTTCGCACCTTGCGCGAAGATCCGGCAGATGCCGAAGTAACCAGCCACAAGCTCCTCGTTCGTGCAGGCTACGTCCGCCGCGCCGCGCCGGGCGTTTACACCTGGCTGCCACTCGGCCTGCGCACCCTGTCCAAGATTGAAGACATCGTGCGCGAGGAGATGAACGCAATCGGCGGCCAGGAGATGCTCTTCCCGGCCCTTTTGCCGCGTGAGCCGTATGAGCAGACCCAGCGCTGGACCGAGTACGGCGATAACCTCTTCCGCCTGAAGGACCGCAAGGGCGCAGACATGCTGCTCGGCCCGACGCACGAGGAGATGTTCGCCTCGGCGGTAAAAGACATGTACTCCTCTTATAAGGACTTCCCGGTTACCCTGTACCAAATCCAGACCAAGTACCGCGATGAGGAGCGTCCGCGTGCGGGCATCCTCCGCGGCCGCGAGTTTGTGATGAAGGATTCCTACTCCTTCGACATGAGCGACGAGGGCCTGGACGAGTCCTACCAGCGCCACCGCAAGGCTTACCAGAACATCTTCAACCGTCTGAAGATTGATTACGCCATCTGCAAGGCAACCTCTGGTGCCATGGGAGGTTCCGCGTCCGAGGAATTCCTGGCTGTCTCTCAGGCAGGTGAGGACACCTTCGTGCGCGCCACGGAGGGCGAGTACGCGGCTAACGTTGAGGCCGTGGTTACTCCTGTGCCGGAAGAAAAGGCAATTGAAGGCCAGGCAGAGGCGAAGGTATACCAGACGCCTGATGCTGCGACCATTGACTCTTTGGTGCAGTGGGCTAACTCTGAAGGCATCGAGGTTGATGGACGTGCGGTGGAAGCCGCTGACACCCTGAAGTGCATGGTTATCAAGGTGGCACAGCCTGCGGCAAGCGAGGAAGAAAAGGAATGGCAGCTAGCTGCTGTTCTGATTCCGGGCGACCGCGAGCTGGACGAAAAGCGCCTTGAGGCCTCCCTTGAGCCTGCCGAGTTTGAGCTGGCCGGTGACGAGGACTTCAAGAAGAACCCATTCCTGGTTCGCGGCTACGTGGGCCCGCGTGCGCTCAACGCAAACGACGTGAAGGTTTATGCGGATCCGCGCGTGGTGAAGGGCTCTTCCTGGATCACTGGTGCTGATGAGGCTAATCACCATGTGGTGGGCTGTATTGCTGGCCGCGACTTCGAGGTTGACGAGTTCATCGAGGCCGCCGAGGTCAAGGAAGGCGATCCGGCACCGAACGGCATGGGCACCCTGACCCTGGAGCGCGGTATCGAGCTGGGCCACATCTTCCAGTTGGGCCGCAAGTACACCGAGGCATTCGATGTTCAGATCCTGGATGAGAACGGCAAGCGTGCGGTTCCGACCATGGGCTCCTACGGCATCGGTATCTCCCGCATGATGGCTGTGTTGGCCGAGCAGATGGCCGACGAGAAGGGCCTGCGTTGGCCGGTTGAAGTTGCTCCTTTCCAGGTGCACGTGGCTGTGGCGAACAAGGACGCCGCTGCGCTTGAGGCAGGGCAGAAGCTGGTCGAGGACCTAGATGCTGCTGGCATCGAGGTTCTCTTTGACGACCGTCCGAAGGTATCTCCGGGCGTGAAGTTCAAGGACGCTGAGCTGCTGGGTATGCCGTTCATCGCCATCCTTGGCCGCTCGTTTGCCGATGGCATCATCGAGCTGCGCATCCGTGGTGGCGAAACGCTTGAGGTGCCAGCTGAGCAGATCGTGGACAAGCTCTTGGAGCTCGTGCGCGGTTGAGGCGTGCCGTTAGAGTGCGCTGTTGGCGCGTGCTGTTAAGAGCGCGCTGTTAAGGCGCAGGTACCGCTGTATGTAAATAAGGCTTCCAATCTTGTGATTTGGGGGCCTTATTTGCATATATAAGTACCTGGCAGTTGGGGTCACTCCGGCCGCGCGGGTTCGCGGGGCGTTTCCGTGTGGGGTGGTGCGGTTTGTGGGGTGCGGTGCGCTTTGTGGGGTGCGGTGCGCGGGGTTGAGGTGAGCCGCTAGAGGGTGAGTACCGCTCTGTGTAAATAGGGCAGCTGTTTGCCGTGTTTTAGGCGGCCTATTTGCACACAGAAGTACGTTGATGGGGGATGCAAAGCGGTGGGTTGCTGTGGATACGCGAAGGCCCTGCCCCTTTCGGTTCGAGGGGCAGGGCCTTATGGCACGTATGAGTGTGGCTTTAGTAGCCGCCTACCGGGCCACCACAGTTTGGCCAAGCACCGGCACCCTGGGTAGTCAGGACCTGCTCGGCAACAGCAATCTGCTGCTCTTTTGTTGCCTGGTCAGCGGTTGGGGCGTGCTGCTGGCCGCCGAAGCTGCTCCAGGTCTGTGCATTGAACTGCAGGCCACCGTAGTAGCCGTTGCCCGTGTTGATCTGCCAGTTACCACCGGACTCGCATGCTGCAACCTGTTCCCATGCGGAGGCCGGGGCAGCGTTTGCGGCAGGTTGCGCCAGTGCGGCAACGCCCATTGCAGCGGCAGCGGACAGGGTTGCAAACTTCTTCTTTGAACGCATTGAGAAAGCTCTCCTTCTCTTTGTGTCATTAAAGGAACACCCACGCGGTATCTCCGGTGTGTCCATGGCCAACCAACGTAAAAGCGGTGGGAGGGCCCTCGCAATGAAATGCGTCGTAAAGTTTGCTGCTCATTGTCTGGCCGCTACTCAGTAAGCCTTAAGCGGCTGTGGGCTCGGTGGAGAAAACTCGGCGATGTAGAGTCAGGGCATGGCTATTGATTGGAAGCGTGCCCGTGCCCTTACGTTTGGCTCTGTGATGCTAAGCATGGGCACGCTGCACTTTGTGAAGAAGGAAGAATTTGAATCCATCGTGCCGCCGCGTCTGCCAGGCGGTGCGCGGTTCTATAACTATGCCTCAGGTATCTGGGAGCTGGCCACCGGTGCAGCAGTAATTAATGAGCGCACACGTTCCGCCGGCGGCTGGTCCGCAGTAGCACTGTTGCTCGCGGTATGGCCCGCCAATATGTATCACGCCCGCAAGGATTGGAATCAATCCTCCACGGGAGTAGGTAAGAAGCTCTATCACGTGCTGCGTCAGCCAGCACAGTTGCTGATTATTCGCGAGGCGTTGCAGCTTGTGCGCTAGCGCTGTTCGTAGCAGCCCGCTTTAGGTGTGCGGGCCACCAGAACTTCTCGCCGAGGATCTGGACCAAGGCCGGTACCAAGACGGTGATGCCGAGCTGCGCCAGGACTACCAGCGGCAGCACGCCCAATGTGGCGAAGACTGCCGCGAGCAGGATGCCAGCGGAGGTAATCACGCCGCCCGTCGCGGACAACGCACTAAGGATGCCGCGGCGGGTATCGGATCGGGCATCCTCGCGGCCGCGGATTCTTCGTCAGCTAGCTGGGAGTCGGGGCCGCCTACCAGTACAGAGCCCTCGCTGCGGGTGCCGGCGTGCTCACCGAAGTACTCGCGCAGCTGGGTGACCTTGTCGGCGCTTTCGGTAGAGGTCCCGGCCGTTACCTGGACTGGCACGATGGCTGAGTTGCCGTCCTTGCTAGGGATGAGCGAGCCATCTAAAGTGGCGTATTTTCTGGTGAGACACCCTGGCCATTGTAAAAGCCCAGCCTTAAGGCGGGGCCCGAAAACTTGTTTAGGGATTCACGCTTTTCTATAAACCGCGGGATTGGGCAGCAACGGCGATGAGCCAGTTGCGCCAGGCCACGCGTTCCTCGCCCTCGGCAGTGGGGGCGGCGGCTTGTGACGCGGCAGAAGACCACTCGAGGGAGTCATTCCACCCCAGGTGGTCGACGAAAGCTTGGGCGGAAGCAGCGTCGCTAGGCAGCGGCATTTCCTCAGGCGTTGGCTCGTAAGCGGGAGCCGGTTGGGGGACTTCGCCAAGCGGAGCGAGTGACTTTTGCAGCGCTGCGATGCGTTTTTCGTGCATCTCGAGGCGGTCATCGATGTTTTCTTCCATCGACGGCGCGGCGTAGGAGCGGGCGAAGTCCAGGCCGTAGACCTGCTCGTATTCCCATTCCAGAAGCTCTCGGGCGCGGGCGGCTTCGCTGGGTTCAAGCTCCGGGGACTCCGGCAGCTGGGAAGGCTCCCACGCGTCCAAGATGATGGCCTGGTTGGTCACCAGCGCGCGGGACTCCGCGCTGACCTCGCTCAGGGCGTCGCGGGTATGCACCGCGGCTTGGTCCATGACTTCGATGACATCAATATTTTCTGCGGCCGGCTCTTGGTCGGCGGCCTGCGGGTCGCGCTGGACCTCGCAGGAGCGCGGGGCAGCGCCTTTCTCGTTGCGGCCGCAAAGCCGCTCGACCTCGGCATAAAGGGCGTCGGCCTGCTCGGAGCGCAACTGCGAAGCGTGGGGATCGACCGCAGCGAGCTGCTGCGCGTCCGCGTCGGCGCTGCGGCCTAAGCCCACGAGTGCCTCATCGGGACGGGGGCCAAAGTAGTCGACGATGGAGTCGACGGCTTGGCATCCGCTCAGCGCGGGCGCGAGTGCGCCAAGGGCGGTAAGCGTTGCGATGGGGGCTAGGGCACGGCGGTTCACGCAAAAGACCTTACACGTAACAGTTAGGCTAGAGCGCATGGCTTTTCCAGATGCAGAACAATTAACTGAACTACTCCAACCATTGCTGGAGCCCCGCGGACTCGACGTGGAGGACGTAAAGACCACCAAGGCGGGAAAGAAATCCCAGGTCATCATCCGCATCGATGGTGATACGCGCCCGAGCTCCGATGTCCTGGAAGAAGTCTCCAATCAGATCTCCCAATTCTTCGATGCCAAGGAAGAATCAGGCGAGTTGAACTTTGGCGCAGGCTACACCCTGGAGGTCTCTACCCCGGGCGTCGATCTGCCATTTACCGCCCCGCGCCACTGGCGCCGCAACCGTGGCCGCCTCGTCGCATTTGAAACCACTCCGGGCCAGACCGAAGTGGCTCGTATTGGTGCGCTTTCCGCGGATGAGGCTGCGGTAGCGCTTATCACTACGGTGAAGAAGGACGTCCAATTCCGCATCGAGCGATTGGAAAATATCCACCGCGCGGTGGTAGAAATTGAATTTGCTAAACCTTCTGCGGACGAGCAGGAGGCAGCGCAGCAGACGTTTGAATACGCCGAGCAGAACTCGGCAACCCGAGAGGATGAAAAGTGAATATTGATCTAGAGGCACTCCGTACGATCCAGAACGAGCGCGGCGTCCACGTCAAGGACCTGCTCGAAGCGATCGCGAGTGCCTTGTTGTATTCGTACCTGGATTATCGCAAGCAGTCGGCAGAAACCAAGGCGGAGGGCACCAAGTCCCGCGTAGACATCGACGCCGACACCGGTGCAGTTTCCGTCATCGTTACGGAGACCGACCTGGAAACTGGCGAGACTTTGAGCGAATACGACGATACGCCAGAAAACTTTGGTCGCTTCGGTGCGCAGGCAGTGCGCGAGGCCATCATCCGCAAGCTGCGCGAGGCAGAAGCCGAGCAAACCTATGAGTCCTATTCGGAACTGACTGGGCGCGTCGTATCCGGCGTCGTCCAGCGCGATGTGCGCGCCAACGAGCGCGGCGTCGTTGTGGTCCAGCTCGGTACTGAACTGGATTCCCAGGACGCTATCTTGCTGCCCGCTGAGCAGCTGCCGGGTGAGAAACTCGAGCACGGTGACCGTATCAAGGCATATGTTGTGGGAGTTACCCGCAACGGCGCGCAGGTGCAGATCACCCTTTCGCGCACCCACCCGGAGCTGGTGCGCGGCCTGTTCGAGCTGGAAGTCCCTGAGGTGGGCGACGGCACCGTCGAGCTCGTGGCCATCGCGCGTGAGGCCGGACACCGCTCCAAGGTGGCAGTGGTGGGCCACGCTAAGGGCCTTAACGCCAAGGGCGCCTGCATTGGTCCACGTGGCCAGCGCGTCAACAACATCATGCGTGAGCTCGGCGGCGAGAAGATCGACATCATCGACTACAGCGAGGACCCAAGCGTCTACGTGGGCAACTCCCTGGCACCGTCCAAGGTTGTCCGCGTTGAGGTCATTGACCACGAAGCACAGGTTGCGCGCGTGACCGTTCCGGATTACCAGCTGTCTTTGGCAATTGGTAAGGAAGGCCAGAACGCTCGCCTGGCGGCGCGTCTTACCGGGTGGAAGATCGACATCCACTCCGATGCAAAATCCAACTAGTAGTCGGGCTGCACTGGGATAAAGGTACTAATTAAGGTTCTGCCAGGTTTTCGCGTAAGCTAGATAACGGCCCACATGCAGAAAAAGCTGTGGCGTTTTTCAGGTAAGCACGAAAACGTAAGGGAGTTGGATGTCACTGAGACAACCACAGTCAGACCCTCACGTACGTATTCGTACCTGTATTGCTACGCGCCGCCGCTTTCCCGATACGCAGCTATTGCGTGTTGTCGTTGACCGCGATGACCCAAGCGGCCGGCGTGTCGTGGCGGATCCGCGGCGCCGCCTTCCCGGAAGGGGAGCCTGGATTAGCCCGGAACTTTCTGCATTAGAGCTGGCGGAGCGCACCCGAGCATTTCGGCGCGCGCTTCGGTTATCCACTGACGTGGATACAGGTCACGTACGTGAGTACCTGGAGAAGCTGGCGAAAGCCGGCGAATCATAGGTGCATTCGTGAAGGCACCGCGTCTTCACGAGCCAGAGTTAAAGGAAGACCGAACACTGATGAGCGCACGACGATGAAGCATCAGCGATGAAAGTCCATAGCCATTAACTAGGGGTCAGGCCACTTCCAGGCCTTGACTCCTAGTAACGATCACAAGGAGACAAGTGCCCGGAAAGCTACGTGTTCACGAGCTCGCAAAGCAGCTCGGAGTAACCAGCAAGGAACTACTCGCCACGCTCAAGGAGCAGGGCGAATTCGTCAAGACTGCTTCTTCTACCATTGAACCTCCAGTGGTAAAGAAGATGCGCGCCCACTACGAGGCGCAGTCCGGCGGCGAGAAGCTGGCCGGTGAGAAGTCGGCAGAGAAAAAGCCTGCCGCAAACAAGGCTGCCAAGGACGCTAAGTCAGCTAAGGCTGCAGGCGCTGCCAAGGCAGAAAAGCCTGCAGCTAACGCGCCAAAGCCAGGCGCACCGAAGCCAGGCGTCCCGAAGCCGGGAGCTGCTAAGCCAGGTGCAAAGCCTGCCGCAAAGGATTCCGCTTCCGCACAGGCAGAGCAGAAGTCCGCTGCCAAGCCAGGCGCCCCGAAGCCAGGTGCTGCCAAGCCGGGCCCGAAGGGTGGTCAGAAGCCACAGGCAAACGGCGCGGACAAGTCCGCTTCTAAGTCTGCCCCGAAGCCGGGCGCAGAACGTCCAAACCCAGGCAACGCTATGCCTCGTCCAATGCCGAAGCCGGGCGGCACCCGCCGCGTGGCCAACAACCCGTTCTCCACGGGTGGTGGCGAGGGCGGCCGTCCAGGACCACGTCCGGGCGGCTCCAAGGGGCAGCGTCCTGGCGGTAAGCCAGGCGATAACCGCGGCGGCAAGGGCGGCGGACGCTCGGGCCAGGGCGAGGGCAACCAGCGTCAGGGGCAGGGCGGCGGTCGTCGTCCATCGCCGGCCATGATGCCTTCGCATCCAAACCCGGCAGCCATGCCGTCTAAGTCCTCCAACGGTGGCGGCGGTGGCCGCGGCCGCGGTGGGCGTGGCCAGGGTGGACCAGGCGGTCCAGGTGGCCCAGGCGGCTTCCGCGGTGGCGGACGCGGCGGACGTCGCGGCGGTACCGCAGGTGCATTCGGTCGTCCAGGTGGCGCACCGCGTCGCGGCAAGAAGTCGAAGCGTCAGAAGCGCCATGAGTTTGAAGAGCAGCAGAAGCATGAGGTAGGCGGCGTACGCCTGCCTGACGGCAAGGGCAAGACCATTCGTCTGCGCCGCGGTGCTTCCTTGGCTGACTTCGCAGAGAAGATTGGTGCAGATCCAGCAGCATTGGTGCAGGCACTGTTCAACTTGGGCGAGATGGTTACCGCAACCGCTTCCGTTTCCGAAGAAACACTGCAGCTGCTCGGCGCTGAGATTCACTACGACGTTCAGGTCGTCTCCCCAGAGGACGAGGACCGTGAGCTGCTCGAGTCCTTCGATCTGAAGTTCGGTGAGGACGAAGGTGGCGAAGAGGCGCTGGAGAACCGTCCTCCAGTCGTTACCGTCATGGGTCACGTTGACCACGGTAAGACCCGCCTTTTGGACTCCATCCGTAAGACCAACGAGCGCGAGGGCGAGGCCGGCGGCATCACCCAGGGCATCGGTGCATACCAGACCACCGTTGAACTGGAAGATGGCGAGCGCACCATCACCTTCCTGGATACCCCGGGTCACGAGGCGTTTACCGCTATGCGTGCACGTGGTGCGAAGTCCACCGACTTGGCAATCCTGGTTGTCGCAGCAGATGACGGCGTTATGCCGCAGACCGTTGAGGCAATCAACCACGCCAAGGCTGCGGACATCCCAGTTGTGGTTGCAGTCAACAAGATCGATAAGCCAGAGGCTTCCCCAGACAAGATCCGTGGCCAGCTCACCGAGTACGGCCTGGTGCCGGAGGAGTACGGCGGCGACACCATGTTCGTCGACATCTCTGCAAAGCAGGATCTGCACATCGATAGCCTGCTTGAGGCAGTCATCCTGACTGCTGATGCAGCGCTTGAGCTGACTGCTAACCCAGAGATGGACGCACAGGGCGTTGCCATCGAGTCTCACCTCGACCGTGGCCGCGGCCCGGTTGCCACCGTCATCGTCCAGCGCGGTACCCTCCGCATTGGTGACTCCATCGTCGTCGGTGACGCTCACGGCCGTGTCCGCCGCATGCTCGACGAGTTCGGTAACGACGTCGAAGAGGCTGGTCCGTCCCGACCGGTTCAGGTCCAGGGCCTCAACGGTGTTCCGGGTGCCGGCGACAACCTGCTCGTGGTGGAAGATGACCGCGTGGCACGCCAGATTGCTGCACAGCGTGATGCTCGTAAGCGTTCCGCTCTGCAGGCAAAGGCTCGCAAGCGCGTTTCTCTCGAGGATCTGGATGCAGTTCTCAAGGAGACCTCGACCCTCAACCTCATCCTCAAGGGCGACAACGCCGGTTCGGTGGAAGCCCTGGAAGATGCGTTGTTGGACATCGAGATCGACGACGAGGTACAGCTCAACATCATCGACCGTGGCGTTGGTGCTGTAACCCAGACCAACGTCTCCCTGGCAGCGGCTTCCGACGCAATCATCATCGCCTTCAACGTTCGCGCTGAGGGTAAGGCAACTGAGGAAGCTAACGCCGAGGGCGTGGATATCCGCTACTACACGATTATCTACCGCGCCATCGAAGAGGTCGAGGCTGCTCTCAAGGGTATGCTTAAGCCAATCTACGAGGAGCGCGACACCGGTGCTGCGGAAATCCGCGCGCTGTTCAAGTCCTCCGCTGTCGGCACCATCGCGGGCTGCATGGTCACCGAGGGCAAGGTCAAGCGCAACGGCAAGGTCCGCCTCGTTCGCGATGGCAACGTCATCACTTCCGACGCCAAGATCGAGTCCTTGCGCCACGAAAAGGACGACGCAAACGAGATCAACGCCGGCTACGAGTGCGGTATGGTCCTGTCCTACCCAGACATCCAGGTGGGCGACCAGATTCAGGCCTACGAAGAGGTCGAGGTTCCGCGTACCTAGTCCGCAAGCAGTGTAAATAAAATCGCCAGGTGTTTCCCCGCTGGGGAAGCCCTGGCGATTTTATTTGTAGCTTCTGCTGAACCTTAGTGTTTCAACTATCCAGACCGGTTTAAGACAAGTTGGGTTTGCTAATGCGTGCCTTGTTTAGCAGAGAAGCTTGCGTGAGTTCAGCCCTTTCGAGGCAGCTTGCTGCTTTGTTCGGAGCATCGGCATGAAACTCATTTAAAGGATGGGGCATGACGCTTCCTCTTTCTGCTGCAGGACATGTATGCGGAGTAATGTAAGATGAACACGATTTTATAGATCTTGGTAGAGATCGCTAGTTCGACGGAGAAGGAGTTGCACCATGGTTGACCACGCTCGTGCTGCACGAATGGCCAAGCGTATTCAGGAAATCGTGGCGAGTGCTATCGAACGCGAGATCAAGGATCGTCGCCTCGAGATGGTGACCATCACCGATACTCGCGTCACGGGTGATCTCCATGATGCCACCGTTTACTACACCGTGCGCGGCAAGGACATCGACTCCGAGCCAGACTTCGACAAGGCAGCAGAGGCACTCAACCGCGCGAAGGGCCAGCTGCGCAAGATTGTGGGCGATCAGCTCTCCGTGCGCTTTACCCCGACGCTCGCCTTCGAGGTCGATACCGTTCCGGAAGCTTCCGCCCACATGGAGGATTTGCTGGAGCGTGCCCGCGCCCGCGATGCCGAACTTGCCAAGCTGAAGGCCAACGCGAAGCCGGCTGGAGACGCAAACCCATACAAGGATTCCGATCGGGAAGAGGCCTAGGGTGCGCCGCGCTGATTATCAAGGCGCCGCCGACGCCTTGATAGAAGCGAGCAGCATCTGCATCATTACGCACCTGCGCCCCGATGCGGATGCTATCGGCTCTGCCGCCGCGTTGAACCTGGCGTTGCGCCAGCGGGGCAAGCAGACCCGCACCGTCATCGGCCAGGAACGCCCGTTTTCGAACAATCTCTTCACCATCCCTGCCGCCGACGAGATTGAGCTCGTCAACACCCTGCCAAAAGGCTATGACCTTTATGTCACGGTGGACTGTGGTTCCATCGACCGCACCGGCGCTCTCATGGGGGAGTTGGAGAAGATGGCGGGCACCGGCCGGGTACTGTGCATCGACCACCACGCATCGAACCGCGGTTTCGGTTCCATCAATCTGATTGATCCGGAGTGCGAGTCCACCACTGTGGTGCTTCTCGACGTCCTCGATATGCTCTCCGTGCAGATCGATCGTGGGATTGCGCATTGCCTTTATGCCGGTCTGGTTACCGACACCGGCAGCTTCCGCTGGGGTCGGCCAGTCATGCACGACATCGCTGCCCGCCTGATGTTCTATGGGCTCGATACCAAACAGATCGCAGTGGATCTGATGGACTCCAATACTGCCGACGACGTGCAGATGGTCGGCCGCGTGCTGTCTGGTCTGCGCATCATCGAGGCCGGCGAGCACCGCCTCGGCACGCTTATTGTGCCCGTTGAGGAAGTACAGTCGCACTCCGATTCCGCCGTGGAATCCATGGTGGACTTCGTTCGCGCGCTCAAAGGCACCGACATGGGCGTGGTGTTCAAAGAGCAACGCGCGGGAGTCTGGGCGGTATCGCTGCGTTCTTCCACCGTTAACTGCGCGCAGGTGGCGCTCATGTTCGACGGCGGCGGGCACATCCCGGCGGCCGGCTATACGGCCCTGGGTAAGCCAGAAGAAATCATTGCTCATCTCGTCGACGCACTTGCCAATTACGACGAAGAAAATGCTGTAGGGGAGTAACCATCACGCGGCGCGAACAGGACAATGCTTCGGCAGAAGCAGAAGATACTTCGAAGCCAGGTAAGGCAGTCACCCGCGTGAGCGCTGGTGAGGTATTTCGCCTCGCGTTTCCGGCGCTCGGCGTGCTCGCTGCCATGCCGCTCTACCTATTGCTGGATACGGCCGTGGTGGGCCGCTTGGGCGCGCATCAGCTGGCCGCACTTGGCGCTGCGGCGACCATCCACACGGTTGTCACCACCCAGCTGACCTTCCTTTCCTATGGCACAACCTCACGCGCCTCGCGGCTTTTCGGCGCCGGTAAAAAGGACGAGGCCGTAGCCGAGGGCGTGCAGGCTACCTACGTGGCCATCGGCGTGGGCATGACCCTGGCGGTCATCATGTGGTTGGGCGCAGGGCACTTTGCGCGCTGGCTAACCGGCAATCCAGAAACTGCCCAGGACACCGCGTTGTGGCTGCGCATCGCCGCCTTCGCTATCCCGCTCAATCTCATCGAGATGGCAGGCAACGGTTGGATGCGCGGCGTCCAAAACACTGTAAAACCGCTGCTTTTTACCCTGGCCGGCCTCATTCCTGGCGCCATTGCTGTGCCAGTATTCGTCCACCAGTGGGGCCTTGCCGGCTCCGCCTGGGCCACGGTGCTGGGCATGGCGATCATGGCCTCGCTCTTCCTGTGGGAACTTCACCGTGAGCACGTGGGCTCCTGGCGGCTGCAGTGGGGCGTCGTCAAGCGCCAGCTCGTGTTGGGCCGCGATCTCATCGTGCGCTCTGCCAGCTTCCAGGTGGCCTTCCTTTCGGCCGCCGCCGTGGCCTCCCGCTTCGGAACGGCCCAGCTTGCCGCGCATCAGATCATGATTCAGCTGTGGAACTTCCTGTCGCTTGTGCTGGATTCTCTGGCCATCGCCGCCCAGGCGCTGACCGGTGCGGCGCTCGGCGCGGGCTCGGCCAAACATGCGCGCAGCGTCGGAACCAAGGTCACTTTCTACTCCACAGCCTTTGCGCTCGGGCTCGGCGTAGTCCTAGCCCTGGGCATCGGCATCATTCCTTCACTGTTCACCACCGATGCAGTGGTGCTCGAGGTCATCCGGCTGCCGTGGCTCATCATGATTGCCATGGTGGTTCTGGGAGGCGTGGTCTTTGCACTCGACGGCGTCCTGCTCGGCGCCAGCGATGCCGCCTTCCTACGCACGCTGACCGTCGTTTCGGTGCTCTGCGGATTCCTGCCCGGCGTGTGGGCGGCCTACGCCTTGGGCGCGGGCCTGCCCGGCGTGTGGTGCGGCCTTGCGCTGTTTGTTTTCATCCGTTTCCTCGGCGTGGTCTATCGCTTCCGCTCGATGCGCTGGGCTGTGGTCTAACCTGAAGGAGAACGAAGAAAGGAGCACGCCATGGCCACCTTATGGGCGGTGTCAGATCTCCACGCGGCAGTGCGCGCTAATTCCAGCCGCATCGATGAGCTTTACCCGGAAGATCCTGCCGATTGGCTCATCGTGGCCGGTGACGTGGCCGAGCGCACCGAACTCGTACTGCGCATCCTCACTAAGCTTTCGCGGCGCTATGCCAAGGTGATCTGGGTGCCGGGAAACCACGAGCTCTTCTCGCGTTCCCAAGATAGGTGCCAGGGCCGCGTCAAGTATGACGAGCTGGTGGAGGGCTGCCGCGAAATCGGCGTGGTGACTCCGGAAGACCCATATCCCGTCTTCGGCGGGGTGACCATCGTGCCGCTGTTTACCCTTTATGATTACAGCTTCCGCCCACCCGGCACCACCGTCGAGGGTGCCCTAGAACGCGCCCGTGAACGCCAGATTGTCATGACCGATGACTTCGCCATCGCTCCCTTCGTCGACGTTCGCGCCTGGTGCTGGGATCGCCTTGCCTATTCCATCAAGCGCCTTTCCCGGGTAAGTGGGCCTACGGTGTTGGTCAATCACTGGCCGCTGGTTCAAGAACCCACTCTGCGCATGGCGTGGCCGGAAATCGCCCTGTGGTGCGGCACTCGCCATACCCACTCGTGGGCGCGGCGCTATAACGCGCAGGCGGTCATCTACGGTCACCTGCATCTGCCCGGCCGCACCAACGTCGATGGGGTAGACCACATCGAGGTCTCACTGGGCTATCCCCGCGAGTGGGAGGCGCACGGACATCTCCAGCAGTGGCCCTATCCGGTCCTACACAGTGATGAGCCTGCGTCCTCGGCGCTTGAGGAGGTGCGCTAATGCTGGAACCACACCTGTTCCCAGATACCGCCCGCTACTGCTACGTGCGCACCGACGCTGCGCTTACGGATTTGGTGAATTACACGCAGCTGGATCCGGAGGAGCAATCCTTGGTCTCCCAGGCAGTTGACGTGCGCAAGGCGGAATTCGGAGACGCCCGCTGGTGCGCGCATCGCGCTTTGCAGGAGCTGGGCTGTGCAAGTCAGGAGCCCATCATGCGCGGCGAGCGGGGCATGCCGCTGTGGCCACACGGCTATACCGGTTCCATGACGCATACAGAGGGGCTGCGCGCGGCGGTAGCGGCTCCGATTAAACATGTGCGCTCCATGGGCCTCGATGCCGAACCCGCCGAGCCATTGCCCGATCACGTGCTGACCATGATTGCGCGCGCAGGGGAGATGGCGCAGTTAACGCAGCTTGCCGACGCCGGAATCGCCTGCCCCGATCGCCTCTTGTTCTGCGCCAAGGAAGCCACATACAAGGCGTGGTTTCCCATGACACATCGCTGGCTGGACTTCGACCAGGCAGAGATCGACCTGCGCCTCGATGGCACCTTGATCTCCTATATCTTGGCCCGGCCGACCCCCGTGCCGCTGATTAGTGGCCGCTGGATTATCCGCGATGGCTTCGTCATCGTCTCCACGGTCGTTCCCGCGGTGGGCTTTTAGTGGTGGGCTTTTAATAGCCCACCTTTAATAGCCCACCTTTACGCTTAAAGCGTCGACGGGCGGGCCACGAAGATCGTGGCCAGGCGCTTTCCTTTTTCCTTGATGAGCGCAATCGAGCGACCATCAGGATCTACCGCCGCATAGGTGCCCTTTAGCCGGCGCGGCTCGAGCCATTTGCCCATGGCGAGCGCCTTTGCCTCGTCTTCGGTGACCTGAAGGACAGGGTAGGAGCGGGCGAGCGCCTCGTCGAGGCTAAGCGATAGGGCCGGAGCGTCAGCGAGCTCGTCGAGGGTGCGGGCGTCGTCAAGCTTAAATGGCCCCACCTCCGTGCGGCGCAGGGCGGTGAGGTGACCGCCCACGCCGAGCGCCTCACCTAAGTCGCGGGCGAGGGAGCGAATATAGGTGCCAGACGAGCAATCAACGGTGACGTCGAGGTCCAGGTACTCACCTTCGATGCGGTGGGCGAGGATGTCGAAGCGGCCGACCGTAACCGGGCGGGCGGGGATTTCTACCTCTTCGCCCTCGCGCACGCGCTCGTGGGCGCGCTTTCCGTCGATCTTGATTGCAGAGACCGCAGCGGGGCGCTGCATGATGTCACCGGTGAGAGCTGTGACCTCTTTATTGACCTGCTCCATATCGAGTTCGCTTGCAGGCTCGCCCCAGGTGCGCTCGCCCTCGGCGTCGTCAGTATGCGTCGCCATGCCAAGGCGAATGGTGGCGTCGTAGGACTTGGTTGACGCGACCATGTGCGCGAGGAACTTGGTGCCGCGTTCCAAACCGACCACCAAAACGCCGGTGGCCATCGGGTCGAGGGTGCCTGCGTGGCCCACCTTGCGGGTGTGAAATATGCGGCGGAGGCGGCCCACCACATCGTGTGAGGTCATGCCTTGCGGCTTGTCCACTACCACCAGGCCAGAATTTGCGAGCGCATCAGTCATGCCCTGCAGTCTATTCCACGCCTCGCCGTGCATTAGCATGGTGGCCGTGGATATTTGGTACGGAATCGACAGCATCCCCGGTGACTTTGGCCCGACTGCGGTGACCATCGGTGTCTTTGACGGCGTACACCGCGGCCATCAGCAGCTGATCAATAATGCGGTGAGCTTCGCGCGCGCAAAGGAATTGCGCACGGTGATGGTGACTTTTGATCCGCACCCCGTCGCGGTCTTCCTCCCGGAGCGCGCGCCGCTGTCCGTGGTGACGTTTGAGCGCCGCCTGCAGCTGGCGGAAGAGATGGGCATCGATGCGGTGCTCGTCATCGACTTCACCAAGGAGCTTGTGGGCACGACTCCGCAGCACTACGTCGAAGACCTGATTGTGGGAAAGCTGCATGCGCGTCACGTGGTCGTGGGGGAGAATTTCACGTTCGGTGCGGGCGCGAGCGGCACGGCGGACGCGATGGTGGAGTTCGGTAAAACCCATGGCTTTAGCGTCGACGTGGTGCCGTTGCTTGACGACGCCGGGGTGCGAATCTGCTCCACAAATATCCGCGCCAACCTGGCGAAAGGTGAGATTTCCAAGGCTAACTGGGCTCTTGGCCGCCACTTCTCAGTGACTGGCCCGGTGGTGCGCGGTGCCGGGCGCGGCGGCAAGGAGCTCGGTTTTCCCACCGCCAATCAGTACTTCCCGGATAGCGTGGCTATTCCGGCCGATGGCGTCTATGCGGGCTGGTTCATCCTGGAGCCGGCTGAGGCGCCCGTCGAGGGCAACATGGACCACGGCGTGGCTTATGCGGCGGCGATCTCCGTGGGCACGAACCCGACCTTCGGCGACGAAGAACGTTCCATCGAGTCCTTCGTGCTGGATCGCGATGCCGATCTCTATGGGCACGTGGCCACGGTAAAGTTCGTGGATCATCTGCGCGACATGGTGAAGTTCAACTCGGTAGAAGAGTTGCTGGACGCGATGGCTGCAGATGTGGCCAAGGCGCGTGAGGTCCTCGCCGAGGATGCTAAGGCATGCGGTTGGGAGAAGGACGAGTACTTTCTGCAGGAGGGCTAAATGAAGGTCATTTTGGATCTTGATACCGGGATCGACGATGCTCTGGCGCTGGCCTATGCGCTGGCGCACCCAGACCTCGAGCTCATCGGCGTGACAGTGACTTATGGCAACGTACCTGTGGAACTGGGCGTGCGCAATACCTTGGTGCTGCTGGAACTGCTCGGCGCGGGCGACGTCCCGGTCTTTGCCGGTGCGCAGCCGGCGGGATTCCAGGTCAAGCCCATTTCCGCATTCATCCATGGCCGCAATGGCATTGGCGACGTCCTGCTTCCGCCGCCGCGCGGGCAGGTACAGCAAAAATCCGCGGTGGAGTTTCTGTGCCGGGCGGCGCGTGAACATGGCGAAGACCTGGTGATTATCCCGACTGGGCCGTCCACCACGATTGCGGCGGCGCTGAAAGCTGAACCGGCACTCGCGGATACTCGCATCGTCATGATGGGCGGCGCCCTGACCGTGCCGGGCAACGTCACCACCTGGTCTGAGGCCAATGTGGCGCAGGACCCCGCTGCCACGGACTTCCTCTTCCGCACTGCACGCGATGTCACGATGGTGGGCTTGGATGTTACGCTGCAAACGCTTCTGACCACTGCGGAGACACGGCAGTGGCGTGGGCTCGGTACGCGGGCCGGACGCGTTTATGCGGACATGCTCGACTATTACATCCGCGCCTACGCCGCCATCGAACCGGACCTGGGCGGTTGTGGCCTGCATGATCCGCTCGCGGTGGCCGTGGCGGCAGACCCTAGCCTGGTCACCTGCTTCGATACCAACCTGGCCTGCGAAACTACTGGCACGACCCCTGGCCGCACCATCGGCGACGTTGCCAGGATGCAAGAACTACACAAGGCTGCCCACGTGGCAGTAGATGTGGATGCCCCGCGTTTTGTGGCCGAGCTGATGGACAAGCTCGATTCGCTTCTGCAACAGCATTAACGTGCAGAAAGTGGCGTGCCTTCCTGCGGATTGTGCCAAGAAGCCGCAGTTTGGGTTTGGGGCAGAAAAGCTGTTAGAGTTATCCCTTGGCTTTGTGACTGCGGTCCGCAGCAGTTAAAGGCGCTAAGAATTTCATGCGGACTGAAATACAATAGGAGAAATCCAACATGGCTTTGAGCACTGAGAAGAAGGCAGAGATCCTCAAGGAGTACGGCCTGCACGAGACCGACACCGGCTCCCCAGAGGCACAGATCGCTCTGCTGACCTCCCGTATCAACACCCTGACCGAGCACCTGAAGTTCCACAAGCACGATCACCACTCCCGTCGTGGTCTGCTGCTGATGGTCGGTCGTCGCCGCGGCCTGCTGAAGTACCTCGCAGCTAACGACATCGATCGTTACCGTGACCTCATCTCCCGCCTGGGCCTGCGCCGCTAAGCCTTTCGGTTGCTTTCAAACCCCGTCTTCGGACGGGGTTTGTTGCGTTTTTGAGGCCGTCTCGATCACGCATCAGGTATCGCGGCCCCAGAGACGGTAGCTTGGCACCATGGAACCTTATATCGGCATTGTCGTTTTTGAACTTGAATCGGTAGAGCCCAGTGAGCCGTCGTATTTCCGGGAAGATTTTGTCCTCGTCCGTGCCACAGACGACGATGAGGCGCGCGCGAAGGTCGAGGCGCTGGCGCGTAGCCAAGAATCGGCAGAGCATCCCACGAGCGTGATGCGCCACATCGTGGATGTCGCGCCCGCACTCGACGGCACGGTCGAGGGAGACGTGGACCTCTACGCGCGCCACTTTGCGTCGCTTGAGGACTATGCGCGCTTTGAAATGATGCTGGGAGGGCGCGACCCGTTCGCCTAGTCCCGAGCGTGGGCTACACGAGGAGCACTGCCGTGAGGATGTTGATGGTAGCGTGCACGGCGGCGCCGGGCCATAGAGAAGCACTTTTCTCGCGCAGCCAACCCATGGCGAAGCCGGTGGCAATCTGCAAAACAAAGAGCGGGATGAGGCTGATATCCAGCATGGCCAGCGGTAGGTGGATGAGGCCGAAGAGGAGGCCCTGCACTGTAATTCCCGCGCCGGCATTCCAGCGCTGGGTGATAATTCCTTGTAGAAAACCGCGGAAGAAGATTTCTTCGCCCACCGCGCGCAGCGCCATCGCAAGGAATCCCATTGCCGTTGTTGCAGTCGTGGTCTGCGCGACAACCTCCGCCGGCGCAGGCAACAAAGCGAGGTAGCTCAGCACCAGCAATACGAGCAGCATCACCGCTGCCCACGCCCACCCGCGCGCCCATGGACGTCCCAGTCCGCAGACGGCGACTGCCGGCTGGCGGCGGAGGAGAAGGTAGATGAGTGTGGGAAGCGACCACAGCAACAACATGACCATGGTTTAAGTCTAAGTCTGTACCGCGATTCGGGGAGCGTGATGTTCGACATAATCCCAGGAAAGCTGCTGAAATCGCTACTCGTTGTAGAAACCTAACCATTTTTAACCGGCGGCACCGATGATCACCAAAGAAAACTCCAAAGGAGAACGACTTTAATGAGCGCTAGAAACGCTGTTGAGTTCAACATTGATGAAGAATTCGGTATCACCGAAGCAATCGCCACTCTTGACAATGGCGATTTTGGCACCCGCACCATCCGTTTTGAGACTGGCCAGCTGGCTCGTCAGGCGGGCGGCTCTGTCACCACTTACCTGGACGAGGACACCATGCTCCTGTCCACCACCACCGATTCCAACTAGCCGCGTGAGGGCTTCGGCTTCTTCCCGCTGACCGTGGACGTCGAGGAGCGCAGCTTAGAGTAGAGATAAATCCTCAGTCCAGTTCCTGGGCTGAGGATTTTTGCGTTAGTTGGACCGGTCAGATTTGGTGAGTGCCGACTTAAAACTAAGCTCCGGCACAAAATTCATGTGTCGGAGCTTGTTTATTTCTGATTAGGCCACGTTCCGTGCGGAGCGCTTGAAGAAGTAATGGGTTAGACACAAGAGAATAAGGGCAGTTACCACCCAAAGGAGCGCGTAAAAGCCTTGAGCGGTCCAGAAAGCAGTATTTGGATAGAATTCGAGGAGCGCCTTTCCGCTATCAAGCGGGGTCGAAGAGATGGTGTTGCCCGGAACTAAGTTGAAAGACTCATCCATGCCAGCTTGATTCACTTCGCTGCGCTCGACGGGCAACAAAGGGTTTAGCCAAGAAGCACCCGTTGTGCCGATCACCAATCCTAACGCGAAGGTAATAGCGACGCTAGGGATCGACTTCTTAAACAAGATGCCGGCTAATGCAGCAACAGATACGAGCACAAGCGTAGCTAAGGTGGGGTAGATGCCATGACCAGCGATGTAGGAGTAGCTCATCATATTTTCATGAGGTCCCAAACCATTCGCTCGAAGCTGGCTGACTTCGACGATTCCCCATACGAGTAATCCAAAGATCACAGTTGAGGTAAGTGGGCTGATCATCCTGCAAATGAACAATTTGGAAGGTGAAAAATCCTGACCCAATGCCCAAACTATTGACTTTGATTCGAACTCGCGGGAAAAGAGCGCGACCGCCCAAACAATGCCTGCGAACATGGGCACGATTCCGGCCAGCATTTCGGTCATGCCCAAATAAGGCTTAAATTTCACTTCATAAGCCGCTAGAAGGCCCAGTAGAACTAGGATTCCGGCGCAAGCTAGCCAAGCAGTTCTGTCGATACGAAAATAGTGCGTAGCTACCTTAAGCATTAGATTCCTTCTTTCGTGAGGTGGTCCAAAACGAACTTCTCAAAATCGCCGTGCTCCTCATTTTCAATTGTTTCTCGGGGAACCGAAACTAAGAGCTCTCCATGTTCAATAACCCAAAGATGCGAAAGAACAGGGGATAGGTCAGAAACGGTGTGTGAAGAAACAAGAATTCCAACGTTTTCTTCTTTCGCTGCGTATTCGAGAAGCTTACGAACCCAAATCTTTACGACTGGGTCGAGATCTGCCATCGGTTCGTCGAGAACCATAAATCTTTTCCCGCGAGCTAACGCAATAATCAATGCCACTTGGGTGTGTTGACCACCTGACAGCTGCGAAATCTTTGCGTTCATCGGAATCCGAAGCGAGGTGATTTTTTCAGTTGCCCAGTCGAGCTTGAAGTTTTCGTTTAAGTCTTTTGCCAATTGAACATGTTGTTTGACCGTAATCCCGGTGTAAAGCGGACGGCCTTGAGAGACAAAAGCTACCGATGACGCTGCGTTGTCAGTTTTCGGATCATTATTAGACGCTATCGAAACAGTGCCGGAAGCGGCGACGAGATTTCCAGTAAGAACCGACATGATTGTGGACTTTCCGGCGCCATTTCGTCCTACCATGGCGACAATTTCGCCGGATTTGAGTTCTGCAGAGAAGTTATCGACGACAACTGTTTTCCCTCGGGATATTTGTAGATTCTTGGCTACGAGTGAGCAAGCCATTTTTCTCCTTAAATAGTTTTTCTAATAAGGATTACCATCTACTGGTAGCCAGCACAGTTCAATCTAATTGGTGAGTGCTATCTAACAGCCGCGGACAAACCCTACGGCTCTTGAAAGCTTGTTTCACCCGCTTTGTAGACGAGCGTAGTCGCGGCAAAAGCGCAGGATATCTGCTAGGATTGTGCAACGTTGTCATAGACAAATTTTTGAGAAGGCGGCACCGATGATCGCCAAAGAAACCTCCAAAGGAGAACGACTTTAATGAGCGCTAAGAACGCCGTTGAGTTCAACATTGATGAAGAATTCGGTATCACCGAAGCAATCGCCACTCTTGACAATGGCGATTTTGGCACCCGCACCATCCGTTTTGAGACTGGCCAGCTGGCTCGTCAGGCGGGCGGCTCTGTCACCACTTACCTGGACGAGGACACCATGCTCCTGTCCACCACCACCGCCTCCAACCAGCCGCGTGAGGGGTTCGACTTCTTCCCGCTGACCGTGGACGTCGAGGAGCGCATGTACGCAGCCGGCAAGATTCCGGGCTCCTTCTTCCGCCGCGAAGGCCGTCCCTCCACCGAAGCCATCCTGGCCTGCCGCCTGATCGACCGTCCACTGCGCCCGACCTTTGTCAAGGGCCTGCGCAACGAGGTGCAGGTCGTTGTCACGGTGCTTTCCATGGCGCCGGAGGAGTACTACGACGTCATCGCCATCAACGGTGCATCTGCTTCCACCCAGCTTTCCGGCCTGCCGGTATCCGGCGCCGTCGGCGGCGTGCGCATGGCGCTTATCGCTGATGACAAGCA
This sequence comes from Corynebacterium sp. HMSC06G04, assembly GCF_001807365.1. Classification (NCBI taxonomy): domain Bacteria; kingdom Bacillati; phylum Actinomycetota; class Actinomycetes; order Mycobacteriales; family Corynebacteriaceae; genus Corynebacterium; species Corynebacterium sp. HMSC06G04. Next base: position 186,684 of record NZ_KV788598.1, read on the forward strand.
TCCAGAAGGCCAGTGGGTTGCGTTCCCGAACCACGAGCAGCACGAGCGTGCGCTGTTCGAGATGGTCGTCGCCGGCCGCATTGTGAAGAAGGGCCGCAAGGAAGACGTTGCCATCATGATGGTCGAGGCAGGCGCCGGCATCAATGTTGCAGAGCGCATCAAGGAAGGCGCACCGGCACCGCAGGAATCCACCGTTGCCGCAGGCCTTGAAGCAGCAAAGCCATTCATCAAGACCCTTTGCGAGGCGCAGGCAGGTCTGGCTGAGCGCGCTGCTAAGGAAACCCAGGAGTTCCCGCTCTTCCCGCCATACACCGATGACGTATTTGACGCCGTGGAAAAGGCAGCCTCCAAGAAGCTGGAGAAGCTGATGACCATCCCCGGCAAGCAGGACCGTGACGACGCTACCAACGAGTACATGGAGCAGGTCGAGGCGGATCTCCTCGAGAAGTTTGAGGATGAGGATGCCTCCAAGCAGATCCGCGCTGCGTATAACGCTGTCATGAAGGCCATCGTGCGCAAGAAGATCCTCACCGAGGGCTTCCGTATCGACGGCCGTGGCGTCACCGACATCCGTGACTTGGGCGTTGAGGTTGACCTCATCCCACGCGCACACGGTTCCTCCCTTTTCGAGCGCGGTGAGACCCAGATCCTGGGCGTTACCACCCTGGACATGCTCAAGATGGAGCAGCAGATCGATTCCCTGACTCCGGTCACGGGCAAGCGCTACATGCACCACTACAACTTCCCGCCGTACTCCACCGGTGAGACCGGCCGCGTTGGCTCCCCGAAGCGCCGCGAGATCGGCCACGGTGCTCTTGCCGAGCGTGCCCTGCTGCCGGTCATCCCTTCCCGTGAGGACTTCCCGTACGCCATCCGTCAGGTTTCTGAGGCGCTAGGCTCCAACGGTTCTACTTCCATGGGCTCCGTTTGTGCTTCCACGCTGTCCCTGTACAACGCTGGTGTGCCGCTGAAGGCCCCGGTTGCAGGTATCGCAATGGGCCTGGTTTCCGGTGAGGTAGACGGCAAGGAGAAGTTCGTCGCTCTGACTGACATCCTGGGCGCCGAGGATGCATTCGGTGACATGGACTTCAAGGTCGCAGGTACCTCCGAGTTCATCACCGCGCTGCAGCTGGACACCAAGCTCGATGGCATCCCGTCCAAGGTCCTGGCTAAGGCACTGGAGCAGGCTCGCGACGCCCGCGCCACCATCCTGGAGACCATGGCTGAGGTCATCGAAGGACCAGACGAGATGTCTGGTCTGGCTCCGAAGATCACTTCCGTGAAGATTCCGATCAACAAGATCGGCGAGCTCATCGGTCCGAAGGGCAAGACCATCAACTCGATTACCGAGGAGACCGGTGCTGAGGTCTCCATTGAGGAAGATGGCACCGTCTACATCTCTGCTGCCACGGGCGAGGCTGCCGACGCCGCGATCGAGAAGGTTAACTCCATCGCTAACCCGCAGCTGCCGAAGGTCGGCGAGCGCTTCTTGGGCACCGTCGTTAAGACCGTAGCCTTCGGCGCGTTTGTCTCCCTGACCCCAGGCCGCGATGGCCTCATCCACATCTCGAAGCTCGGCGGCGACGAGCGCATCGAGAAGGTCGAGGACGTCGTCAACGTCGGCGATAAGATTCAGGTCGAAATCGCAGACATCGACAACCGCGGAAAGATCTCCTTGGTTCCAGTCGAAGAGGCTTAAGGCTTCAGGCTTTAGGCCTTATGACCTAAAGCCTTGAGCATTCCAAAATAGAAAATCTCCTCCGCTCAACATCTGCTTAAAGTTTAAGCTGGCGCTGCTATTGCGGCGTGAAATGTTGAGGGAGGAGATTTTTGTGTCTTGTTAGTTTTGAAAGGCTTTAATGCTTGAGCTGGACTAGCTGAATCAGGTTGCCCACTGTGTCGTCGAAGATGGCAATGATGGAAGGGCCGACGTCGGTTGGCTCCATGGTGAACTCGACGCCCTTTGCGCTGAGCTTTTCGTACTCGGCCTGCACGTCCTCGCTCATGAATTGGGTGAGCGGAATGCCATCCTTTTTAAGAGCCTCGGTAAAAGGAGCTGCTGCTGGATGGCCCTTGGGCTCTAGCAGGAGTTCGATGTCGCTGCCGTCGGCTAGATCGGAGGCGTTGGTGACAGTGAGCCAACGGAAGTCGCCGTGCGTGACATCGTCTTTAACCTTGAATCCCAAGGTGTTGACGTAGGAATCGTGGGCGCGAGCGACGTCGTCGAAAAGCACGGAAGCAATCTAGATACGCATGGCACAAAGTCTGCGTTGCCAACTGGCGCGTTAGACTGGTCGGCGTTGGGGCAGGCAATAAGGCCTGCGCTAGATGTAGCGTGCTTATACGTATTTAAATTTAGATTGAACATCGAACATTGAACATTGAACAGGGCAAAGGAGCATTTATGGCTATCAAAGTTGGCGTCTTGGGCGCGAAGGGCCGCGTGGGCCAGGCGATTGTAGAAGGCGTTAATGCGGCAGATGACCTCGAGCTGGTCGCTGAGGTTGACCGCGATACTGACCTGCAGGTGCTGGTGGATAACCACGCCGAGGTTATCGTTGACTTCACCCAGCCATCTTCGGTCATGGCAAACCTCGAGTTCTGCATTGGCAACGGCATTCACTGCGTCGTGGGCACCACCGGTTTCGACGCAGACCGCCTGGCACAGGTCGAGGAGTGGACCAAGCAAGATGGCGCAGGCAACGTCCTGATTGCACCAAACTTTGCCATCTCCGCCGTGCTGACCATGTTTTTCGCAGCACAGGCTGCGAAGTACTTCGAGACCGCCGAGGTTGTGGAGTACCACCACCCAACCAAGCTGGATGCGCCTTCTGGCACCGCCATCCACACAGCGCAGGGCATTGCGGCCGCCCGCAAGGAAGCAGGCCTAGGTCAGATGCCGGACGCTACCGAGCAAGCTCTCGAAGGCGCACGCGGCGCCGACGTCGACGGTGTCCCAGTCCACGCCGTGCGTACCCGCGGCATGGTTGCCCACGAGGAGGTCATCTTTGGCGCCCAGGGGCAGTCCTTGACCATCCGCCAGGATTCCTATGATCGTTCTTCCTTCACCCCGGGCGTGCTGGTTGGCGTTCGCCAGATTGCAGAGCACCCAGGGCTGACCGTGGGTCTTGAGAAGTACTTGGGCCTATAAGTCGGACTATCAGGGAGACATAAGGCACTAGATATGGCACGCATTAGCGAACTGGACGTCCAGCTCATCGCGGCAACGCAGTTCCACCCGCCGCAGGGCATCGAGTGGGAGAGGGAACAGGCAGCCTCCGATGGCGAGGCTCTCGTCGAATTTGCCGGCCGGGCTTGCTACGAGTCCTTCGATAAGCCGAACCCGCGCACCGCGACAAACTCGGCCTACCTGCGCCACATTCTGGAGGTCGGCCACGACGCATTGCTGGAGCACGCCACGGCTACGTTGTATATCCGCGGCCTGTCGCGCTCTGCCAGTCATGAGCTGGTGCGCCACCGCCACTTTTCCTTCTCCCAGCTCTCGCAGCGCTATGTCCACCCGGAGGAAACTCAGGTGGTGCTGCCCAAGCTCATTGCTGAAGACGAGCAGCTGACGCGGCTTACTATGCAGGCCGTTGATGAAACTCGCTTTGTCTATAACGAGCTGCTCAGCGCGCTGGAGAGCAAGTTAGAAGATGAGCCCAACGCACTGCTGCGCAAGAAGCAGGCTCGGCAGGCGGCACGTGCGGTGTTGCCCAATCTCACGGAAAGCCGCATCGTGGTTACCGGAAACTACCGCGCTTGGCGTCACTTCATCGGCGCGCGTGCCACAGAGCAGGCGGATACCGAGATGCGCGAGTTAGCTATTGCCTGCCTAAAGCTGTTGCGGGAGCAGTCGCCGGTGGTATTCGATGACTTCCACATCACCCAGCTTGCCGACGGCACCGAAATGGCATCGAGCCCATACGCCTAGCTCAAGTCCGTGGCGGTGGCCATAGCTTGTTCCGCCACGCGACCCCGATGAACAAAATTTCGCGGGAAGCGGGTAATCTTGACGGCTATGAGCACAGGTATGACAGCAAAGACAGGCGTAGAAACCTTCGGACGTGTCGGAGTAGCCATGGTCACCCCGTTTGACGGGGATGGCAAACTCGATGTCGCTGCGGGACGCCGGCTGGCAGCTCACCTCGTTGACAACGGTATCGACTCTTTGATTCTGGGCGGTACCACCGGTGAATCGCCGACGACAACGCTGGATGAAAAGCTAACGCTGCTCAAGGCCGTCAAGGAAGAAGTAGGGGACCGCGCAAAGATCTGCGCTGGAGCAGGTACCAACAACACCGCCACCTCGATTGAGATGGCAAAGGCTTCCGCAAAAGCGGGAGCAGACAGCCTGCTCGTCGTGACCCCTTACTACTCCAAGCCTTCGCAGGAAGGCGTGTATGCGCACTTCGCAGCGATTGCTCAGGCAACTGATACCCCAATTTGTCTCTATGACATTCCTGGCCGCTCGGGCATTCCGATTGCGACGGATACCATCCGTCGCCTCGCGGAATTGCCGACTATTCAGGCCATCAAGGACGCCAAAGGCAACCTTGGTGCAGCCACCCCACTTATTCAGGAGACCGGCCTCGCCTGGTACTCCGGCGATGACCCGCTAAACCTGCCTTGGCTGACCTTGGGCGCATCTGGCGTCATCTCCGTGGTTGGCCATGCAGCACCGCGCGGTCTCGCAGATCTTCTGGATGCCTTCGAAGAAGGCGATCTTGCACGCGCAAGGGAGATCAATGCACAAACTTTGACCCCGCTCATCCAAGCTCAAGCACGCTTGGGAGGAGCAACACTCGCAAAGGCTGCCCTGCGCCTGCAGGGCATCGAAGTCGGAGATCCTCGTCTGCCTGTTGTCGCAGCAAGCGAGCAGGAGATTGAGGAACTTCGCCGTGATATGGAAAAGGCTGGAGTCCTTTAAGAATGACTGAACCCCGTAACCGTTCCCGCAAGGTTACCCGCAAGGCGGGCCCACCAGCGGAAACCGAGTCCGCCTCCAACGAGGCGGCTTCGCCGGTTTTTCAGGCACCGAGCAACTCGGAGCCAAAGCAGGAATCCGGCGACAAGAAATCCAATAACAACGGCAATTCCGAGAACTCGAACGGCGGCAACCGCCGCTCGCGTTCCCGTGGCTCCCGCGGTGGTCGCGGTCGCGGCCGCGGCGGCAACAACGCCGAGAACAACGGAAATAACGACAACGGCAATAACGGCAACAACAATGGTGGCCGTGGCAACCGCAACAACAACCGCGGCCGCCGCAACGTTCCGAAGTCCATGCAGGGCGCGGATCTGACCAAGCGCCTGCCGCAGCCGCCGAAGCAGCCGAAGGATGCCCTGCGCATCTACGCTCTGGGCGGTATTTCAGAGATCGGTCGTAACATGACCGTCTTTGAGTACCAGGACGAGCTGCTCATCATTGACTGTGGCGTGCTCTTCCCGTCCTCCGGGGAGCCGGGCGTGGACCTTATCTTGCCGGACTTTGGCCCGATCGAAAAGAAGATCGACAAGGTCAAGGCGCTCGTGGTTACCCACGCTCACGAGGACCACATTGGTGCTATCCCGTGGCTTCTCAAGCTGCGCCCGGATATCCCAATTGTGGCATCGCGCTTTACCATCGCCCTGATTGCGGCGAAGTGTAAGGAGCACCGCCAGAAGCCGAAGTTCGTTGAGGTCAACGAGAAGTCCGATGTGAACTACGGTCCGTTCCGTCTGCGCTTCTGGGCAGTTAATCACTCCGTGCCGGATGCGCTGGGCATCATGCTGGGCACCCCGGCTGGCAACATTATCCACACTGGTGACATCAAGCTGGACCAGACCCCGCTGGATAACCGTCCGACCGACCTTCCGGCGCTGTCTCGCTACGGCGACGAGGGCGTCGACCTCATGCTCTGCGATTCCACCAACGCGAACATCCCAGGCGTTTCCGCGTCTGAGGGCGATATCCCGGCTACCTTCCGCCGCTTGGTCTCCAATGCCAAGCAGCGCGTCATTATTGCGTCCTTCGCCTCGAACGTCTACCGCGTGCAGGCGGCTATCGACGCCGCCGTTTACGCTGGCCGCAAGGTCGCGTTCAATGGCCGTTCCATGATGCGCAACATGGAAATCGCCGAGAAGATGGGCTTCCTTAAGGTTCCGCGCGGCACTATCGTCCCGATCGATGAGGCTGCCAAGATGGCACCGCACAAGGTCCTTTTGATTACCACCGGTACCCAGGGCGAGCCGATGGCGGCACTGTCGCGCATGGCGCGTCGCGAGCACCGCCAGATCACCGTTCGCGATGGCGATCTGATCATCTTCTCTTCCTCCCTGATTCCGGGTAACGAAGAGGCCGTCTACGGTGTGATGAACATGCTCTCCCAGATTGGTGCCGAGGTTGTCACCAACAAGGAGGCTAAGGTTCACGCTTCCGGCCACGGCTACGGCGGCGAGCTTTTGTTCCTCTACAACGCTGCACGTCCGAAGAACGCTATGCCGGTCCACGGCGAGTGGCGCCATCTGCGTGCGAACAAGGAACTGGCTGTCTCTACTGGCGTCGCCCGTGACCGAGTGGTTCTCGCCCAAAACGGCGTCGTTGTAGACCTGCGCAAGGGTCGCGCCGAGGTCGTTGGCCAGATCACGGTGGGCAACCTCTACGTCGATGGTGTTTCCATGGGTGACGTCGATGCCGATACCTTGGCAGACCGCACCAACCTGGGTGCTGGCGGCGTTGTCTCCATCACCTGTGTCATCGACAACCGCACCTCGCGTCTGCTCGAAAAGCCCGCGGTTTCCACCACGGGCTTCTCCGACGACGACCGTGGAATCGTGCCAGAGGTTGCCGAGATCGTGGAAAACACCATGAACGATCTCGCTGCCGAAGGTGAGAACGATACTTACCGCATGGTCCAGAAGGTCCGCCGCAAGGTCACCAAGCTCATGGATTCCAAGTACAAGCGTGAGCCGGTCATCTTGCCGACCATCATTCCGACCAACTCTGGTCCGTTGCTTGCAGACGACGATGAGGTAGAGGCTTCCCGCGAGTCCCTTTAGAATCTTTTTAGAATCCTTTAGGTTTGGCAGCGCGTATCGAGCCGCCTTGTTCGCCTGACGGCGTGTGCCCCAGCAGTCTATGCTGGGGCACATGTCGTTTTCTTCTGCTGAGCGCGCCAAGCTGGTGACGCTATTTCATAAGCTCGGACCAGACGCTCCCACCCTCTGTCAAGGCTGGAGCACCCGCGATCTAGCTGCCCACCTGTGGGTGCGTGAGAACCGTCCCGACGCTGCGGCGGGCATGCTGGTCCCACAGCTTGCCGGCCGTCTCGACGCCGCGATGGAGCAGGCGGCTGCCCGCGACTTCACCGAGCTCGTCGATGACTGGGGGAGGGGAGCCGGACGCGCCAACCCAATGCGTCTTGTTGACTCCAAGGTCAATCTCACCGAGCACTTTGTCCACCACGAGGACGTGCGCCGCGCCAATGGCATGAATGAGCAACGCGAGTTCTCCGCGGTGGTTTTGGGCGAGCTGCATAAGGCTCTGAAAATGCTCGCGCCACGCATGCTGAAAAAGTCTTCCAAGCCGGTCGTGTTGTATCCGGAGAACTTTGGCCGGATCGTCGTCGCGGACGATAGGAAGGTTGCCGATCGCGGCGATGACGTCGTCCGCGTGATGGGGCCCGTTCCAGAGCTCGTGCTGTGGGTCTTTGGCCGCGATGCTTGCTCGCTGAAAATTGAGGGCGACGTAAGCGCCGTCGTTAGGTCAACCCTCTAGACTAGATATAGCCACGTACGTCTTGCGGGCAGCCCTGCAGGCCCGCAGACGCATCATTAACTAAGGAAAATACTTCCTCGAAACCCGTGTGGCGTATGTGATTAGTGGGGTGTGGGCTACTAGAGTGGCTGGCATGTCTGTCAAAAACGCACCGTCACGCGCCTCGCATCGCGGCCGCTCCGGCAAGGGGGCGGCCCGTCCTGCGAATCGATCGCGCCCCTCGGGGCGGTCTGGAGCGGCCAAGTCCACGTCGCGGAATGCGGCAGAGAATCTGACGCTTACTTCCGCCAACCGCGCTGCTGATCCCTCTTATGAGCGGACCGGCAGCGCATTTCGTGCTGTCGGGCGTGGCCTAAGTGCCGCATTCGGTGCCACCGCGCGTGGCATGGGTGATATGACGCGCGGCGTTAGCCGCGGTTTTGGCAATCTGCGTCCGAGTGACGGCGGGGCAGAAGGCTATGAAGAATTCGCATACGACGACGCAAGGGAGCCAGAGGAAATTTCTACTCGCGGCAAACAAAAGAAAAACAAGGTGACCCGCGCAAAGGCCACAGAAGATCGCGCAGCGCGCGAGCATGAGCTCGATGAGCATTCGCCAACTGCTCCTGATGCAATCGCGCGCGAAGAGCGCACCATCCAGATTTCCAACCCGGATGCCGTTGCCTTAACACTCATCGGCGTAGCCATCGTCTTGGCATGCGCGGTTTGGTTCGACATCGTTGGCGTTATCGGCGCCTATCTCACCGACGCCGTGCGCTATGTCATCGGCGCGGGCGCTTACGTCTTGCCGGTCGCCCTGATCGCGCTCGCCATGGCGCTGATGATGGGAGTTTCCGGCGTAGCTGGCCGTCTGCAGCCCCGCGTGATGGGCGGCATCGGCCTCATCATTGTCTCGATGCTGGGCCTAATTCACATCTTCGCCGGTCTGCCCAAGCTTTCCTGGCATGATAACGCGGCTGGGGACGCCGGCGGTGCCATCGGCTTTGCCGTAGGCCAGCTTTTGGAGGCAGCATTTTCCGCCTACGTCGCCGTGCCGCTGCTTATCCTGCTCATCATCTACGGCGCTTTGAACGTCACGGGCATCACCTTGCGCCAGGCCTTCGACTACCTCTCTGCGCTCTTCAACGACCTGATGGCGGGCCTGCGCGAGAAGAAGGCCGAGCGTTATGGCGACTATGACGAGGACATCGACGACGATGCCTATGGCCACGTCGACGATGACATCGAAGACATTGCCGAAGGCCGCGAGCGCACCCCGCGTGACAAGCGCCAGCAGTCGCAGCCACGTCGCGCGCGGCGCCAGGCCCCACGCCGCTTGGCGACGCCGATGGATAACTACCCGGCAGATAACCAATCGGTCAACCAGCCCACCGTGTCCTTCGATTCCGCGAACGCCAAGCCGGCTGCCCAAGAACAAGAGCAAGCATTGCTTGACGAGGCCGGCCAGCCCACCGAAGTCTTTTCTAACGCCGCGCCGGTCCAGCACGGCCGCCCAGACTTCGCTGGCTCCCGCAACATCGAGGACACCGACGAGTTCCCGGCCGTGCGTGATGAAGAGCAGACCACCGTTTTGCCTTCTGCACCGCAGCGTCAAGAATCTGCACAGCCGACTCAGCAGCCGGTCCAGCAGTCAGCCGCACAACCTGCGGCTCAGCCTGTAGCCAAGAAGGCGTCGCCAAGCGCTGCCGGTGCCGCCGCTGCCGGCGCTGCTGGTGCGGCCGCAATGGACGCTGCTTCCGACGTCGTCTCTTCCGCACACGCGGAGGCAGTGCGCCTATTCCAGCAGCGCTCCGGCCGCGATGCGGCGACGGGCAAGTCCGTGGAGGAGCCTGCTGCGCAGCAACAGGCCGCGCAGGCCCCTGCAGCGCAGCAACCGGCCGCCGCACAGGTTGGCGCGATGGGCAACGACTCCGACTACGACCTGCCTACCACCGCATTGTTGACCGCGGGTAAGCCCACCAAGGCGCGCACCGAGGCCAACGACCGCATCATCGAGGCGATTACCGATGTCTTCGAGGAGTTCAAGGTCAACGCGCAGGTCACCGGCTTTAGCCGTGGCCCGACAGTCACCCGCTACGAAATCGAGCTGGGACCAGGCGTGAAGGTCTCCAAGATTACGAACCTGCAGTCCAACCTGGCCTATGCCGTGGCGACGGACAACCTGCGCCTGCTGACCCCAATCCCGGGCAAGTCTGCGGTGGGTATCGAGGTTCCGAATGCGGACCGTGAGATGGTGCGCCTGCGTGACGTTCTGGATTCCCCGGCCATCGCAAGTGATGAGGACCCGATGCTCATCGGCCTGGGTAAAGACATCGAGGGCGAGTACTCGTCCTATTCCGTGCAGAAGATGCCGCACCTGCTCGTCGCCGGTGCCACCGGTTCCGGTAAGTCGGCCTTCGTGAACTCGATGCTGGTTTCCCTCCTGACGCGCGCGACCCCGGAGCAGGTCCGCCTCATCCTCGTTGACCCGAAGATGGTGGAGCTGACTCCTTACGAGGGCATCCCGCACCTTATTACGCCTATTATCACCCAGCCAAAGAAGGCGGCGGCGGCCCTGCAGTGGCTCGTCGAGGAGATGGAGCAGCGCTACATGGACATGAAGGCTGCCCGCGTGCGTAAGATCGAGGACTATAACCGCAAGGTCATCTCCGGCGCGCACCAGGCGCCGCTCGGCTCCGAGCGCGAGATGCGCCCGTACCCGTACATCGTCTGTGTCGTGGACGAGTTGGCCGACCTCATGATGACCGCGCCGAAGGAAATCGAGGAATCCATCGTGCGCATCACCCAGAAGGCGCGTGCGGCCGGCATCCACTTGGTGCTTGCAACCCAGCGACCTTCCGTGGACGTGGTCACCGGTCTTATCAAGACCAACGTTCCTTCCCGATTGGCATTTGCCACCTCGTCCCTTACGGACTCCCGCGTCATTTTGGACCAAGGCGGTGCAGAAAAGCTCATCGGCATGGGTGACGGCCTCTTCATTCCGCAGGGCGGCCGTCCGGTGCGTATGCAGGGTGCTTTCGTCTCCGACGAAGAGGTGCAAGCGGTTGTCGATGCCGCGAAGGCACAAGGTCAGCCGAACTACACTGAAGGCGTCACGGAAGAAAAGAAGTCCGAGGCGAAGAAGGAAATCGACGACGATATCGGCAAGGACATGGACGATCTGCTCGAGGCAGTCGAGCTGGTTGTCACCTCCCAGCTGGGTTCGACCTCGATGCTCCAGCGCAAGCTGCGCATCGGTTTCGCCAAGGCGGGCCGCCTCATGGATCTCATGGAATCCCGCGGTGTCGTGGGCCCATCCGAGGGCTCCAAGGCCCGTGAGGTGCTGGTCAAGCCGGAAGAACTCGACACCATCATCTGGATGATCAAGGGCGCCGACCCAGCAGAGGCACCGAAGGAAATCCAGGACGAGATGGCGCAGTCTGAATCGGCGGAAGATTCTTCCGCCGACGATGCCTCCGCCCCAAGTGGCGAGGACACGCGCACTGTCCAAGTGACGTATAACCCGTCCTCCGGCGCCTTCTAGGCAATAAGTTTCTCGCCCCACCGCAGCCATTGCGGTGGGGCATTAACTTTTGTGTAAGATAGTACAAGTCTTGGAGGGGAGTACCCCGTTCCACAGCGATGATCGTCAACACGGCAACTCCGCAGGGAAATGAGTTCCCGGTCTCGCTGGCTCGCAGTAGACGAGTTGGGGGAGACCTCCGGTCAAATCTTTTCTTACTCGACCGGAGGATATTTCTATATGCATGTCCCTTTGTGGATTTGGATACTAACCATCGCCGTCATCCTCGGCTTTTTCATCTTTGACTTCTTGAGCCACGTGCGTTCGCCGCACGAGCCCTCCATGAAGGAATCCGGCTTCTGGACCTTGTTCTACATGGGCATGGCCGTCATCTTTGGTGGTATCGTGTGGGCGTTGTGGGATCATGAGCACGCCATCCAGTTCTTTACCGGTTGGATAACCGAACAGGCGTTGAGCGTGGATAACCTCTTCGTGTTCGCACTGATCATGGGCGCGTTCAAGATTCCGCGCCGCTTCCAGCAGAAGGTGCTGCTCATCGGCATCGTGTTGGCGCTGCTATTCCGCCTCATCTTCATCATGCTCGGTGCTGCGATCATCCAGGCGTGGTCCGACGTGTTCTATCTGTTCGCAATCTTCCTCATCTACACCGCGGTCAAGCTCATCGTGGACGAGGTCACCGATGCCGAAGAGACTGACCCGAATGACATGCTGATCATCAAGTGGCTGCGCAAGGTCATCCACGTCACCCCGCGCTACCACGGTGACAAGCTCACTCACCGCGAGGAGTCCGGCCCGAAGAAGGGCAAGCTGGCTCTGACGCCTTTGTTCGTGGCACTGGTCGCCATCGGGCTTATCGACGTCATGTTCGCCTTCGACTCCATCCCAGCCATCTACGGCATTACTTCGGAGCCGTTCCTGGTCTTTAGTACCAACGCCTTCGCGCTAATGGGCCTGCGTCAGATGTTCTTCCTCATCGATGGCCTGCTCGAGCGCTTGGTTTACCTGCCTTATGGCTTGGGTATCATCCTGGGCTTCATCGGCGTGAAGCTGCTCTTCCACGCGCTGCACGAGAACAACCTGCCGTTCGTGAATGGCGGTGAAAACGTCGGCGGCATTCCAGAGATTCCGACCTTGGTCTCCCTGCTCGTCATCGTCGGCGTGCTGGGGCTTACCGTCGCGGCTTCTGTCCTTAAGAACAAGCGCGACGAAGCGCAGGGCGGCATCACCGTGTCCCACAACCACTATGACTGGGACGAAGAGGGCAACAAGATCGTCCGCACCAAGTCGGGCGAGTTCGTCGGTAAGGCAGCCGATCTGCCAGAGACCGAACTGCCCTAACCTTTAAGCAAAAGAGTTAATCACCGGGTTCCACTCCCGGAATGCGCGCGCGGTAACAGCGCCGCAGACAAAGAATGGATCTTGGTCCATAATTTTGATGGCTTCGGCAACCTCGGTGGCCTCATCGGCAAATTGTAAAACGATGAGCGCACCGCCCTTGGAATCAGTAAAGGGGCCGGAGCCTAAAATGATGCCTTTTTCATTTAGGCCACCGATGAATTCGCGGTGCGCTGGGCGGTTTTCCGCGATGGCTGGATTTTGCGGGTTGTATTCGTAGCTGACTGCGAAGTATTTCATGAACTTATCTTAAAGAGATGGGGGAGTTTGCCGCAGCGGCTTTAATAGGACAGGTAGGATAAAGTCCGTGAATCACTCTAGGGCTCGGCAGAAAACGGCGGCGGCGTCGGATGTAAATCCCCACGTTTCCAACTGGAATCTACCCAATATCCTGACGAGCTTGCGCATCTTATTCATCCCCGTATTCGTCTGGTTGGTGCTGGCCGGCCACGACTGGTGGGCGTTTGGTGTATTCGCCGCGTTGATGATTACGGACAAACTCGATGGCGACATCGCCCGTTCCCGTGGCCTCATCACCGACTTCGGCAAAATCGCCGACCCTATCGCAGACAAAGCCTTAATGACCGCGGCCTTCGTCTGCCTTAACATCATCGGCGTTTTGCCGGTATGGGTCACCGTGGTCATCCTTGTCCGCGAATTCGGCATCACCTTCTGGCGCATGGGCCTTCTGCGCCAGGGCAAGGTTGTCCCAGCGTCTAAAGGTGGCAAGCTCAAGACCGTCCTGCAGTCTCTTGCCGTGGCGATGTACCTGTGCCCGCTGCCGAGCTGGATGGACATTCCTTCCTTCGTGGTCATGCTTATCGCCGTCGTGGTCACCGTGGTAACGGGCGTGCAGTACCTCATCGACGGTAGGAAGCAGAACTCCTGATGTCTGCGCCCGCGCTTGTCGATGCCCTGCGCAACCGCCACCAGACCGTATCCTTCTGCGAGTCCTTGACTGCGGGCCTAGCGGCGGCCACGCTCGCTGCGGTGCCGGGGGCGTCGGCAGTCTTGCGCGGTGGATTAGTAACTTATGCCACTGAGGTGAAGTCTCACTTCTTGTCGGTTCCGGTCGAGGAGCTGGAAGCCCAGGGAGTGGTCTCTGCCAAAACTGCGCAGGCGATGGCCGAGGCTGCGGTGCGTGAGACCGGCGCGGACTGGGGGCTATCGCTGACAGGCGTGGCAGGACCTGACCCGCAAGAGGGCAAATCCGCGGGAACGGTCTTCGTGGGCATCGTTGGCCCCGGGGTTCCTGCCCGTGGCATACAACTGGAGCAGCTATCGGGCAGCCGTAACGCGATCCGTGAAGCCGCTGTGGAAGAGGTCTTGAGCCTGCTTCTATCAACTTTGAATGAAAATTAAGATTCTCGGGAACAAAGCCGGCCGCAGCGCCGTTGTACAGATTGATGAACACTACTACTGCACTTCTTGAAAAGCCTTTCAACGCCTCGGCAGGTGCTGTTGAGGCTCCCAAACGCGCGCCGGAGCCGCTGCTGCGTGAGGCTCTGGGGCTGACCCTTCGCGCATTCCGCGCCGACAAGGGCGTGACCCTGCGCGAACTTGCTAGCGTCGCGCGTGTTTCCCCAGGCTACCTTTCGGAGCTCGAGCGCGGCCGCAAGGAAGTTTCCTCCGAGCTTTTGGCCTCCGTCTGCCACGCTCTAGAGGTCAGCGTTTCTGACGTCTTGATTGAGGCTGCAGGTTTCATGGCGCTGCCGTCCATGGACGAGGAACTGGCAACCACCGCACCTGCTGCTTCGGAGCTTTAAAACTCTCCGCGTCTCACAGTGAACTTTATGCCTTCGGGCACCACAGTGGGGCGCGGATTTCGTTAGTATTGGTGGGGTAACGAAACACTTTTAGTCACGCGTTAAACGCAACTTAGGAAGGCTTAAACACACTAATGGCGAATCCATTTTCCAAGGCATGGAAGTACCTGATGGCACTCTTCGATTCCAAGATCGAAGAAAACGCTGATCCCAAGGTACAGATCGAGCAGGCCATCGAGGACGCACAGCGCCAGCACCAGGAGCTTTCGCAGCAGGCAGCTGCTGTCATCGGTAACCAGCGTCAGCTGGAGATGCAGCTCAACCGCCGCCTGAATGAGATTGAGAAGCTGCAGGGCAATACCCGCCAGGCGCTGGAGCTTGCTGATAAGGCTCGCGCTGCAGGCGATAACACCAAGGCCACCGAGTACGAGAACGCCGCAGAGGCCTTCGCCGCACAGCTGGTTACCGCAGAGCAGTCTGTGGAAGACACCAAGAAGCTCCACGATCAAGCCCTTCAGCAGGCAGAGCAGGCCAAGAAGGCCGTCGAGCGCAATGGCATGGCCCTGCGTGAAAAGGTCAACGAGCGTTCCAAGCTGCTTTCCCAGCTCGAGCAGGCGAAGATGCAGGAGAAGGTCTCCGAGTCTCTCAACTCCATGAACGAGATGACTGCTAACGGCAACACTCCGTCTTTGGATTCCGTCCGTGACAAGATTGAGCGCCGCTACACCAAGGCCCTGGGCCAGGCGGAGCTGGCGGAGAACTCCGTGGCTAACCGCATGCACGAGGTGGAGCAGGCAGGCGTGCAGCTGGCTGGCCACTCCCGTCTGGAGCAGATCCGTGCAGAGATGGGTTCCTCCAAGGCCGTTGAGGGCAACTCCCAGCAGGCAATCGAGGGCAACCGCACCGCTGGTTCTGCAGCGGACCAGGCGGCGCAGCCAAACGCCGCTGCTGATGACGCCGTCCAGGCCCGCCTGCGCGAACTGCGCGGCGAGCAGTAGCCTCTAGTTTTAAGAAGACCCTCGAGAACTTCTTTCGAGGGTCTTTGTGGATCTAGACGGTATCTAGTCTGTATCTAGTCGCCCACGCCGCGGGCTTGGAGTGCCTCGCCCATGGCTCGGGCGCGGCGTATCGAACGGATGACCACCGGAGTACCGAAAGCCAGCAGGGAAGTGCCCGCACCGCGGGCCTTGCGGGCGTCCATGACCTCTTGAACCGTGCCGAGCATCAGCGGCAGGAGGCGGATCGTAAGTGACATCGCCAGGCTGATGTTTTCCACCGGCAGCCCCAGCTTGCCAAGAGGCGCGAGCGCCTTCTCAAAAGACTCCATCATCTCCGAGACCTTAGTAGTCAGCGTGAGGAGCACTGCCGCGACGATGGCGGCATAAATGCTAAAGAAAGTAGTCACCGCCGTTTCAAGGTCTTGCTGCCACCATTGCAGCGCCGCCAGCGCTACGAGCAAATAGAGCGGGGGATAAAGCTGGTTCCAGGCCACGCGCGCAGGGATACGCGCGAGCGGGTAGACCGCAAGCGCGACTACCGCGCAACCCACGGCTACGGGAATGGTCTTTGCAAAAATCGTGGTGCTGATGATGAAAGCGATGAGCACCACAAATTTCACCCACGCCGGCAAGCGGTGGATGAAGGTATCGGCATCGACATAAAACCCAAGCGGAATATTCTGTGGCACGAATGTCTCCCTTTTCTACAGCGGGCGGGAGGCCATCAGGGAGCGATAGAACTCGATGACCTCAGCGGGCGCGCCGTCGGCAGCAATGCGGTGCTCATCGATGCAAATGACTCGGTCGAAATCGTGGATGAAATCCAAGTCGTGCGTGACCACGATAAGCTGCTGCTCCAGGCGCGCAAACTCGCGGCGGATGCGGTCGCGGTTGCGCAGGTCCAAAAGAGTGGTGGGTTCGTCGGCGATGATAAGCACCGGCTCCATCACGAGGACCGCGGCCAAAGCCAGCAGCTGCTTTTGCCCGCCAGAAAGCGTATGCGGCGACTGGTCTGCCAGCTCGCGTAGCCCAAAGCGCTCCAGCGCAGCATCCACGCGCGCGTTCCGCTCGGCCTTGCTGAGCTTTAGCCGACGCAGCGAAAAGGCGACGTCGTCACGCACGTTCGGCATCACAATTTGGTTCTCCGCATCGGAGAATACAAAACCGACCTTGCGGCGGATTTCTTTTCCGTGGCGGGCGACATCCGCGCCGTCGACAAGCACGGTGCCCGAGGTGGGCTCGCCTAGGCCATTGATGAGGCGGGTGAGCGTGGACTTACCTCCGCCGTTCGCGCCGATGATGGCAATGCGCTGCTCAGAAAGCGTGAGGTTTATATCGCTTAAAACCTCTTCCTCGTCGAAAGCGACGCTGACGTTCTGGAACTCGATGGTGGACATTTATGCCTTCTTGGGCTTGCGTCCCATCAGATCCGGAAACGCCGCGTGCACGCCAATCGCGATAACGACCATGACCGCTAGCTTTAGTGCGTCAGGGCCCAGGAATGGAATCTGTGCGAGTGCGGCCTCGCCCCAGCCCATGCCCGCGCGCAAGGCCATGCCGATGGTGCCGCAGGTGTATTGCACGAGCAGGCTGACGATGCCCGCGAGCGCAATGACGATGGACATGCCGGCCTTGTTGCGCGGGGCGCGGTAAGCAATCGCGCCGCCTACGGCAGGGGAGATGACATAGCCCGCGATGTAGCCCACAGTAGGCCCGGCCAGTGCGCTCAAAACGCTGCGGCCGCCTGCCAGGACCGGTAGGCCAACGAGGCCTAGAACGATGAAAAGTAGGCCTACGTAGAAGCCACGGCGCCCGCCCAAAATCAGGCCGGCAAGGGTGATGACGGCGTTCTGCAAAACGATCGGAACGCCGGAGACCGGGCTGGGGATCGAAACAAACGCGAAGACAATAATGAGAGCGGTAAAGACGGCAACGTAAGCGATGTCGCCCGCGACAGAGTTCTTCTTCATGTTGGGCAGATTACACGCCTGGCATTGCGGCTGGGAAACTCGCCTTTTGAACGGCGTTCAGGCGGGTGTGTTGAGCAGGGACTGGGGCTTGGAAGTTCGGCCTGTAGGATAGCGGGCATGCGATTGACGGAGTATCACCAACTGATAGTCGATGAATTCGGTGAATCCGAAGGCAAGTGGATAAGCCACTCCCACGTGCTGGCTAAATACGGTGAAACCGCCGACGAGCTCATCGAACGCGGGGTAGACCCAGGCGAGGTGTGGGAAGGCCTGTGCGATGATTTTGGTGTTCCGGAAAACCGCCGCCTGGGCGTGGACTATCCCACGCTCTAGTTGTTCGAACGCATTCGAAGACTTGTGAGTTAAAAACCGGGCGGACACGCAGGGTTTGTATTTTAGTTTCGAACACTTGTGTGTAAGGTGGTTTGGGGTGTCGGGCGTCGGCGCTAGCTTAGCTTTTGTTGCGGAACCGTAGGTGCGGTTTGGCAGTCTAAATCAATGAGCCTGTGGGATGCGCAGGTAAATCAACGTTAGGAATTAAAAATGGCAACGAAGAAGAAGTCCACCGCTGCGGCGGGCAAGGGAGATGACCGCCAGAAGGCGCTCGACGCCGCGATGGCGATGATTGAGAAGGATTTCGGTAAGGGTGCTGTTATGCGCCTTGGTGACGACGAGCGTCCCCCAATCCGCGCGATTTCCTCCGGTAACACCGCCATCGACATCGCACTGGGCATCGGCGGATTCCCGCGCGGGCGCATCGTGGAGATTTACGGCCCGGAGTCCTCGGGTAAGACCACCGTTGCGCTGCACGCGATTGCGTCTGCGCAGAAGGAAGGCGGCATCGCTGCGTTTATCGACGCCGAGCACGCCCTCGACCCTGAGTACGCTCGCCTTTTGGGCGTGGATACGGATAACCTGCTGGTTTCTCAGCCGGATACCGGTGAGCAGGCGCTGGAAATCGCCGACATGCTCGTGCGTTCCGGTGCTATCGACATCATCGTTATCGACTCCGTCGCGGCCCTTACCCCGAAGGCGGAAATCGAAGGTGAGATGGGTGACTCCCACGTCGGCCTGCAGGCCCGCCTGATGTCCCAGGCGCTGCGCAAGATGACCGGCGCGCTGTACAACTCCGGCACCACCGCCATCTTCATCAACCAGTTGCGCGAGAAGATCGGCGTCATGTTCGGCTCCCCGGAGACCACCACCGGTGGTAAGGCGCTGAAGTTCTACGCTTCCGTGCGCTGCGATATCCGCCGCATCCAGACGCTTAAGGATGGCCAGGATGCGATTGGTAACCGCACCAAGATCAAGATTGTGAAGAACAAAGTTTCCCCGCCTTTCAAGATCGCCGAGTTCGACATCATGTACGGCGAGGGTATTTCGCGTGAGTCCTCCATCATCGACCTTGGCGTGGAGCACGGCTTTATCAAGAAGTCCGGTTCCTGGTTTACCTACGAGGGTGACCAGCTGGGGCAGGGTAAGGAGAAGGCCCGTAACTTCCTGAAGGAAAACAAGGACCTGGCTGATGAGATCGAGAAGAAGATCTTCACCAAGCTGGGCATCGGCGCCGCGGCCGCGACGGGAGAGGAAGTCCACATGGACGTGCCCGGTGCGGACGATTCCTTGACGGATGACGCCGTCGATTTGGTTCCGAACGTCGACTTCGACGACGACTAAATGTCAAAGCCCGCCCCAGAAAAGCTCGAAAAGCTTCGCCAGGCGCTTGCCGAATATGAATCCGGCGCCGCTGGAGGCGGGCTTTTTGATGCCGAAGCAGAAGAAGCCAAAGCCAAGGTGCGCTCCCGCGCGCTGTTGCTGCTGGATCAGCGCGCGCGTTCGCGTAAGGAATTAAGTGATCGCCTCCTTGCCCTCGAATTCGACGCCGAGGTAGTGGAGATGGTCCTCGATGACCTAACGCACGTGGGCCTGCTTGACGACGCCACCTTTGCCAAAGAGTGGGTGCGCCAGCGCCATGCCCGCAGAGGTAAATCCGCGCGCGTGCTAGACCGCGAGCTGCAGGAAAAGGGTGTGTCCCAAGCCCTGCGGGGTGAGGCCTTGGAGCAGGTGACGGAGGAATCTGAGGAGTCCATTGCCCAGGCCTTGGCGGTAAAGAAGGCGCGCTCTGTGAAAACGGCGCCGACGGATCGGGCGGAGCGTGATAAATACTTGCGCCGCATCGTAGGCGTGCTGGCGCGGCGCGGTTTCAACCAAGGCATGTCCATGCGGATTGCCATTGCGGCGCTGGATGCGCGCATCGCGGAGCTGGAATCCTAGGGTTTATGAGTTGGCTGCTTTGGCCGATAGAATGACCCGACGTGAGTAATCCCCAGACTGAGGCGCCCCGCACCTACGAAGTGCGTACTTTTGGCTGCCAGATGAACGTGCACGATTCCGAGCGCATCTCCGGCTTGCTGGAGGAGGCAGGCTACTGCGCAGTCGACTCCGGCGACGAGCCCGACCTCATCGTCTTTAACACCTGCGCGGTGCGTGAGAACGCAGATAAGCGCCTATACGGCACCCTGGGCGCATTGAAGAAGACCAAGGAGAACCACCCCGGCATGCAGATTGCCGTGGGCGGCTGCTTGGCGCAAAAGGACAAAGACACCGTCCTCGATAACGCGCCATGGGTCGATGCGGTCTTTGGTACCCACAACATGGGTGCCCTTCCTACGCTGCTCGAACGCGCGCGCCACAATGACGAGGCCCAGGTGGAAATCGTTGATTCCCTCGAGGCTTTCCCTTCCGTGCTCCCTGCAAAGCGTGAGTCTGCCTACGCCGGCTGGGTCTCGGTCTCGGTGGGCTGTAACAACACCTGTACTTTCTGCATCGTTCCTTCCCTGCGTGGTAAGGAAGAGGACCGCCGCCCAGGCGACATCCTGGCCGAAGTCAAGGCGCTGGTAGACCAAGGCGTCTCCGAGGTCACGCTGCTGGGCCAAAACGTCAACGCTTATGGCGTGAATTTTGCAGACCCTGACCTGCCGCGCGATAAGTTCGCGTTCTCGAAGCTGCTGCGCGAGGTGGGAAAGATCGAGGGCTTGGAGCGTTTGCGCTTTACCTCGCCGCACCCGGCAGAATTTACTTCCGACGTCATCGACGCCATGGCCGAGACCCCAGCCGTGTGCCCGCAGCTGCACATGCCGCTGCAGTCTGGCTCCGACCGCATCTTGAAGGAGATGCGCCGGTCTTATCGTTCGAAGAAGTTCCTCGCCATCCTGGATGAAGTCCGCGAGAAGATGCCGCATGCGGCCATCACCACCGACATCATCGTCGGCTTCCCAGGCGAGACCGAAGAGGACTTCGAGGCCACCATGGAAGTGGTAAAACGCGCCCGTTTTGCCTCCGCTTTTACCTTCCAGTATTCGCCGCGCCCGGGTACCCCGGCGGCGGAGATGGAAAAGCAGGTCCCGAAGCACATCGTGCAGGAGCGCTTCGAGCGCCTCGTCGCGCTGCAAGACTCCATCCAGGCCGAGGAGAATGCGAAGCTGGTTGGCACCGACGTTGAGCTGCTGGTGCAGGCCGAGGGCGGCCGCAAGGCTGACAAAACTCACCGCCTGACCGGACGTTCCCGCGACGGCCGCCTCGTGCACTTTGCGCCTATCGACGCCGCCGGGACCGACATCAGCGCAGATATCCGCCCAGGCGACGTCGTGCATACCACCGTTACCGATTCCGGTTCCTTCTTCCTCGTGGCTGACTCCGGCGTTACCGAGCACCGCCGCACTAAGGCCGGCGACATGTCCGCAGCGGGGCAGACCCCAACCACCGCGCCTATCGGCGTAGGTTTGGGGCTACCGCAGGTTGGCGCCCCCGCCACCCAAGATTCCTGCGGCTGCTAAAGGAGTATTTCATGAGCAATCAGTACGACACCGCCCACGCCGCCGAGCGCGCTGCCGCCCAGAAGATGGAACTGGGAGGCTACAAAACCGCGCTCATCGTAGCGGTTGTCGCGTGGGTGGCGTACCTGGTTCTGCCTTATGCCGGCTCCGCTCAGGGCTGGGAGGTTCTTGGTCTGGGCAGCACGAGTGTGAAAATATCCATCATGGAGAGCATCTCGGGGTGGTGTGCCCTGCTGGGCATCGGCGTGCTGACCAGCCTCACCGCCATCACCCGCCGCTTAAACTTCGGTCTTGCTGCATGGATGCTGGTGGCAATCTCGCTGTTTCTTAACCTCTGGGGCTTCTGGTACCGCGGCTCGACCGCGGACGGTGCCTCCATCGGCATGTGGGTCGGCGTGCTCGCTAGCCTGATTGCATTCTTGGCGTACTGCCGCGTGGCCTTTAGGCGCAGCCCCGAGCAAATTGCAGCGGCCGAAAAGGCCCGCGCCGCAGCCAGCTGCCTCGATCAAGTCGGCGTCCTGCAGACGGAGGCCGCGACCACACTTCCTCCGGAGGAGAATCCGCTGCTTATCGACGACCGGCGCCGCCGAGCGCACAAGCGTTAAGCCCCGAATTTAACTCCGGAGATGCAGCTCCCAGGCTGAGGACGTGGAAATAACCTTCGCACCTAGGTGCTTATAGATGCGGTTCATCGCCGGGTCCTCATCCGCTACCGAGCAATATGCCCGGCGCGCGTCCGGCCACCACCGCGCGACCTCGTGCAGTGCGTGCAGTTTCGCAGCCGTGGCCAGTCCGCGTCGACGCCTATCGCGGGCGGTGACCGTCAGCGTCCACTCACAGACCTCCGGGTCCGCATCCGCGTGCCGGGAAAGCTCCGTCAGCGCCACGATACGCCCGGCTTCCTCGACCGCAACCAGAAGAGTATGCGAGCGCCGTGCCCGCAGCCTGCGATGCGCCTCCTCCAAACGCTGCGCGGTCCAATAAATAGGCTCGGTGCTCAAATCGCCGTAGACCGCATCCGTGGAGGCCACGGTCAAAAGCTCCAGGATGTCATCCAGATACTCAGCGGGGATGTCATAGTCGGCAAAGACGTGAAATTTACGCGAGGCCACCGGGAAAGGCCGCGCCGGCGTATCCGGAAACTCCACGAACATCTGGTGCTCGGCGTGCTTTTGTGCAAAGCCCCGCGCGATATACGGGCCCGAGAACGGGTCATAAGAGTAGTCCGCATCGGCAGGGTAGAGCATGCCTACCTGTGCGACGCTGCGGCCGAGCCTATGGGCCAGGTCGAGGGCGGCGTCGACAAGCTGCTCGGCTACCCCGTACGCTTCCGCGGACAGCTCCTCGCCGGGCATGGGCAGCAGGCCCGCCGCGAGAACGCACTCGATTTCCGCATTCTGTGTTTCTTCAAGAAGAGGCAGCGAGATATGGATGAAGCCGTCGAAATCCAACTCCGGGCTGGGCTCCACCGCGGAAATAGTGGGCAAGCCCAGCGCGCCCACCTCCAGTGGGGTAGGAGAAGTTAGCCCAAAGAGATAGGTCTGCGACTCGTTCGAGCCCTGCAGGCGCTGGACCACCCGCGAAGGCGCAGAAGATGCGGCTGGGTCACCGCTGGCCTCCTGCGCATACAGGTTCGCGTCGAAGACGAAGCTACGGACGCAATCTGCTGGCTCTCCGCGGCCGGGGACAATCTGGACGAGCAAATTATTTGTCATTTACAGCAGCTGCCGCTGCGTCCGCGAACTCCTGCCACTGCGCGGCCTGGGCGCGCAGGTCCTGCTCCTTCTTGGCGTTGCCCTTGGCAGCGGCGGCGTCGGCTTGCGCGTTTAGATCGTCGACCTTGGACTGGAACTGCGCCACGCGTGCCTGAGCTTCGGGGTCGGTACGACGCCACTCGGAATCCTCCGCGGCGGAAACGCGCTTTTCCAGGGCCTCAATCTTGGCCTCGTATTCACGGACCTGGTTGCGTGGGACGAATCCAATTTCCTCCCACTTTTCTTGCAGCTCGCGCAGCTTCGCCTTAGCGGCCTCGATGGACTTGGAAGGATCGATCTGTGAGTCGTATTCCGCAATCAGGGCGTCCTTCGCCTGCGCGTTGGCGGCGAATTCCTTATCGCGCTCGTCGTTGACGGCGTTGCGAGCGGAGAAGAAGTGGTCCTGCGCAGCGCGGAACTGAGCCCACAGCTTGTCATCGGCCTCGCGCGGGGCGCGGCCGGCGGCCTTCCACTCGGTCATCAGGTCACGGTAGGCGCGCGCGGTGGCTGCCCAGTCGGTGGAATCCTGCAGCGCCACGGCGCGCTCGACGAGCTCTTCCTTGCGCTTGCGGGCCGCCGCGCGATTGCGGTCTAGCTCCGCGAAGTGCGCTCCACGACGCCTATTAAAGGAGTCGCGTGCTCGCGAGTAGCGCTTCCAGAGGGCGTCGTCAGTCTTGCGGTCGATTCCGCGAATCTGCTTCCACTCCTCGAGGATGGCGCGGATGCGATCTCCCGCGGCCTTCCACTCGGTGGAGTTCGCTGCGATGTCCTCGGCCTCTGCCGCGAGCTTCTCCTTGGCCGCGATGCCTTCCGTGCGGCGGCGCGCTTTATCGGCCTGCGCCTGCTCGCCGGCGCTTACGGAGTGCTCGATGACAGCGCCCAAACGCTTGTCCAAGGCCGCAATATCGCCGATAACGGCAGCGGTAGGCAAAGACTCCCGCAGCTCCGCGGCGGTGGCCTTGATGGTTTCCGCCTCGCCCGGGTGCGCCTTCAAACGTGTTTCCAGCAGCTCAATCTCGGTGGAAAGGTCATCGTAGCGGGCACCATAGTGCGCCAAGCCCTCAGCCGGGGTGCCGGCCTGCCACTCGCCAATCTTGCGCTCGCCTTCGGGAGCATTGACGAAGACGGAACCGTCTTCCTCCACGCGGCCCCATTTGGCCGGATCATTCTTTGCGACCTTAGCCGCCGGCTGTGCGCCCGGGCGAGGGCCTGGACGAGCACCCTTCTTGGGCATTGCACCTGGGGTTGGGATAGACATGGTTGAAACCGCCTTTATGAAAGTCGCGCCGCGCGTCACGGCTGCCTAGAGTGTTCTCCCTAACAGTACCTTCTCCTGCATTAGGATGAGTTGAGCAATGTTAAATCTTTTGATTATGCCTTCCTCGCCGGCCTTGGCGGAGGAATTATCTCCCGCAGATGCCCCTAGCCGCGCGCTATTAGGCGCAGCTCGGCAGCTGGTCCGCGAATACGCGTCGGCCAATGAGGAGCTGGTGTTAGACATCGTTGGCTCCAGGGATGCACGCTGGCATACGGCACATACAGGTTCCCTGCGCGCGTGGGGTGCCCCGAGCGTGCAGCTGGGCGAGGGCAATTACCTGCCGGAGCTTATGGCGCGCTACATGCTTGCAGGCGGTCCGGATTATCGCGTGGGCGAGGTCCGCGAGCACCTGGGCACCCCACGCGCGGGCGTTCTCACCATAGTGTGCGTAGACGGCAGTGCCGGGCTTACCCAACGCGCGCCGCTCGCGCTTATCGACGCCGCCCCTGCGGCCGCCCAGTGGTGCGAATCCCTGCTAGCGGGCGCGGACGAAAGCTGCGATGAAGAAAAGCTGCGGGCCGCCGGCGTCGAAGAGACTGCTCTGTGGGCAGAGCTCGCGGCGCTGCGGCCGGTAAAAGCGGAACTGCGCGCGGCGGATTCGACGCTGGGCGTTGGACGATACGTGGCGGGGTGGCAATGCTAAGACCAATCGCAGTCGTAGGGCCTACGGGTTCGGGTAAAAGTGACTTGGGCGTGCAGCTCGCGCATGAGCTAGACGGCGAGGTTGTCAACGTCGATTCCATGCAGCTCTACCGCGGCATGGACATCGGCACGGCGAAGCTCACGATGGAAGAACGCGAGGGCATCCCGCACCACCAGCTTGACGTCTGGGAGGTCACGGAGAAGGCCTCCGTCGCGCGCTATCAGGCAGACGCCATTGCCGACGTCGAGGCGATCATGGCCCGCGGCAAAACGCCCATCCTCGTGGGTGGCTCGATGCTCTATGTCCAGGCGCTCGTCGACGACTGGCAGTTTCCACCCACCGACCCTGCAGTTCGCGCGAAGTATGAGCAGCGGAGGGTGGAAATCGGCGTCGATAAGCTGCACGCGGAGCTTGCAGAAGTAGATCCGGCCGCGGCCGCCATCATCGAGGACAAAGACCCGCGGCGCACCGTCCGTGCGCTGGAGGTCATCGAGCTAACCGGCAAACCCTTCAAGGCCAGCCAGCCGCCGAAGGACGCGCCGCCGCGCTGGAACATGCTGCTGCTGGGCCTGCGCACGCAAGCAGATTGGCTCAACCCGCGCATCGAGCTGCGCAGCCGACGCATGTTCGAACGCGGGCTCGTAACGGAGGTCGAGCGCCTGCAAACACAAGGCCTCGTAGAAGATTCCACTGCCGGCCGCGCCATCGGCTATGCGCAGGTATTCCAAGCTCAGCGAGGAGAACTGACCTGGGACGAAGCCATAGAGCGCACGATTACCGGAACGCGGCGCTACGTGCGCCGCCAACGCTCTTGGTTTAACCGCGACAAGCGCATCAACTGGCTGAATGCGGCCGCCGATACTCGTGGGCAGGCGCTGCGTATTATTGAGGCATGAAATTTGCCAAGGGACACGGTACGGAAAACGATTTCGTCATTATCGAAGACCATGACGGCCAGCTAGAGCTTAGCCCCGAGCGCGTGCAGCGCCTGTGCGATCGCCGCGCCGGAATCGGCGGCGATGGCCTGCTGCGCGTGGTCCGCGCGGGAGCGCTGAGGGAGCCGCTCGCAGACGGCATCGCGGACGAGGATTGGTTCATGGACTACCGCAACGCCGATGGTTCCGTCGCCGAAATGTGTGGCAACGGCACTCGCGTCTTTGCCCACTGGGTGCGCTCCCGCGGCTTGGTGCAGGCCGATACCTTCACCGTCGGCACCCGTGCCGGTGCGAAAACGGTGACGGTGCATTCCTTCGATGAGTTCGAGGCGCAGGTTAGCGTGGAGATGGGTGCTGCGCGGGTAACCGGAGTTTCCACGGCGTCGATGGCAGGCGAGAGCTTTGCGGGCCTCGGTGTCGACGTGGGCAATCCGCACCTGGCAGCGGTCATCCCGGGGCTTTCGGCAGAAGGCCTGGCCGAGATGACCTTCGAGCAGCCGACTTTCGATGAGTCCTTCTTTCCCGAGGGAGTCAACGTTGAGGTGCTGACTCAGCTTGCTGAAGGCGCCGTTTCCATGCGTGTCTTCGAACGCGGCGTCGGAGAGACCCGCTCTTGCGGCACCGGCACCGTGGCGGCCGCATGCGCCGCGCTTGCCGACGCCGGCTACGGCACCGGCACCGTCAGCGTCCATGTTCCCGGCGGCACGGTGGAAGTGGAGATCTTTGACGAAGACTCGCGTCTTACCGGCCCTTCGCGCATCGTGGCAACTGGCGAGACCGCGCTTTAGTCTTTGTAGTGCGTGCCGAGGGAAAGGGCCGCGCGGCGGGCGGCGAGCCAGGTCTCGCGCAGCTCGGTGGCGCGGTCATCGGTAACCCTTAAGAGGGATTCCAGCTCGTCGGTTTCGATGTCTGTGCGGTATACGCGGATGTCCAAGCGGCTTAAAAATCGCTTGGCGCCGTTTAATTCGTAGCGGAAGGCCTCGATGGTGGGATCCGTGCAATCCAGATCCAGCAGCGCGGGGCGGTGCAAAGTGCGGTCTGCAATGGCATCGGTATTTTGCGAATTGCAGAAGGCGTCGAATTCAGCGATCACGTCGCGGATATCGTCCGCGGAAAGATCGATGGAGGTGCGCAGGGCGGCGTGCTCGGAGGCGTCGGGACGTGCAGAGGCGAAAAGCCATATGGCGCCTGCCACCAAGAGCGAAATGAAAAGGCCAGGCAGTTTCAGGGTCACGATGAGCGCAACGGCTGCCACCACCGCGAGGGTGACGGCGAGCATATGACGCCCTGTCGAGTCCATACCTGGCCCTTCTTCGTTTTATTTAGTGGCATCCGCCAGAACCGCAGGAGCAGCCGCCGTCGGAGCCGCAGCCGCCGGTGGGCATTTCGATTGAAGCCGTCAGCATACCAGTTCCAGCCAGAACTTCATCCTTGGCGGGAAGCTTACCGAAGCTGGCCGGTAAGCAGAGGTCGAACGGGAAGACGCCGTCCATGACCAGGTGCATGAACTTTTCGCCGGTAAGCTGGTTTTCGCGCCACTCGGATTCCATCACGCGGGCGGCGAATCGGCAGCCCGGGGTAGGCGCCGCTGCGCCGGAACCCTTCGCGACAATCTCTGCGCCTTCAGACTCGAAGGCCGCCGGGTAAGTATCAAACTCCGCCTCGTAGTCTGCGGCGGAGGCATAGCGTTTCACGCCGAAGCCCATGACGCTAAGGCCTACCTGCTGCCACGGCTGGGTTTCTTCGTCTGCCAGCAGCGGACCCTGCGCGAGGTTAGCGGTGGCCTGTGCGAGAACGGTGCCGAATGGGTCCAGGATTTCCATGAAAGCCAGCACGTCGTTGACCATGGACACATGCGCAAAGCCCTGCGTTACGGAATCGAAACCGATGTAGGTGGCAAAAGGCTCGACCGCGAGGATATTGATCTGCGCACCGGACGGGTCCGCGAATTGGATGAGCTGACCGTCGCGGATCTCGCCGGTGACGGTGAGCTGGTTGGTGGAAATGGCTGCCTCAACGGCGTCTTGCCAACGCACAAAGTTCAGGCCAATTGCCTGCATCTCAGTATTGGCAGTGGAGGCGGGGGAAGTTTCGGTCATAGTGGCTATTGTATCTCCGCAGACTTTAGCTACTAAAAATTGGGGTTTTAAGCCTGCGACGTGCAAGAATAAAAGCAACATGAACGAAAATCACGAAGAACTTCTCGCGCAGGCTTTTGGTGAGGAATTCCAGCCCACCACGGGCGACCTCGACCTAGCCGAGCGCAATGCCTTTCGCCGCGTTTCCACCACCATCCGCGCTGAGGACACCACCGACGGCTATGAGGTGGAGTACCGCAAGCTGCGCCTCGAGCAGGTCGTACTCGTGGGCGTATGGACCGAAGGCACCGTCGCCGAAGTAGAGGCCACCATGGCCGAGCTTGCCGCGCTGACCGAGACCGCCGGCGCCGAAGTCGTGGAAGCGATTTACCAAAAGCGCGAAAAGCCCGACCCTGGCACCTACATCGGCCGTGGCAAGGTCCAGGAACTCAAAGAAATCGTCGAAGCCACCGGCGCCGACACCGTCATCTGCGACGGCGAACTGCAGCCCGGCCAGCTTTCCGCCCTAGAGCGCGAGCTCAACACCAAGGTCATTGACCGCACCATGCTGATTCTGGATATCTTCGCCCAACACGCGAAGTCCAAAGAGGGTAAGGCGCAGGTCTCGCTTGCACAGCTGGAATACCTCTATACCCATACCCGCGGTTGGGGCGGCAACCTCTCGCGCCAGGCGGGTGGCCGCGCGGGCTCTAACGGCGGCGTCGGCTTGCGCGGCCCCGGCGAGACCAAGATTGAGTCCGACCGGCGCCGCATCCGCTCCGAGATGGCGCGCCTGCGTAAAGAGCTGCGCGGAATGAAAACCGCACGTGATATCAAACGCTCGAAGCGTCAGGCGTCGACAATCGCGCAAATTGCCATCGCCGGCTACACCAACGCGGGCAAGTCTTCCCTCATCAACGCGATGACCGGCGCAGGCGTGCTGGTGGAAAACGCGCTTTTCGCCACCCTTGACCCAACCACCCGCCGCGCAGAGCTTGCCGACGGCCGCCAAGTCGTCTTCACCGACACCGTCGGCTTCGTGCGCCACCTGCCCACGCAGCTGGTGGAGGCCTTCAAGTCCACCCTCGAGGAGGTCTTGGCTGCAGATATCATGCTGCACGTGGTCGATGGCTCCGACCCGTTCCCGCTGAAACAGATCGAGGCTGTCAACAAGGTCATCTACGACATCGTGCAGGAAACAGGCGAGCAGGCGCCGCCGGAGATTATCGTCATCAACAAGATCGATAAGGCCGATCCGCTGGTGCTTGCTGAGATTCGCCACGTGCTCGACCGCGAGAACGTGGTCTACGTATCCGCGCACACCGGCGAGGGCATTGATGAGCTGACCTCGCGTGTTGAGCTTTTTCTCAACTCCCGCGATGCGCACGTGCGTTTGCTGGTGCCTTTTACCCGCGGCGATGTTGTCTCCCGTGTGCATGCCGAAGGCACTGTTTTGGGCGAGGAGTACACAGGGGAGGGCACGCTTGTCGACGTCCGCCTGCCTGCCTCCATTGCCCACGAATTGGCGGAGTACGTTGCGGAAGAAGTTTCCTAAAACGCCGCTGGTGGGCCATAATGAAGGCTCGTGAGTACTTTTGGTTGGCGCCTGCACGGCGATGGTAAGAATATTGCACCTGGCGCGGTAGTAGCGCCTGAAGAACGCTTGAGCTGGGGCCGCACTATCGGCATCGGCATGCAGCACGTGGTGGCTATGTTTGGCGCCACGTTGCTGGTTCCCACCTTGACCGGTTTCCCGGTTAATACGACGCTGCTGTTCTCGGGCATCAGCACTATTTTGTTCCTGTTGATTACCCGCAATCGCCTGCCTTCCTACCTGGGCTCTTCTTTTGCCTTCATCGCACCGCTGACGGCGTCGCAGCAGTATGGCATCAGCGCGCAGGCCGGTTCCATTTTGGTGACCGGTGCAGTGTTGATGGCCGTCGGTTTCGTGGTGAAAGCTGCGGGGCGCCGTGTGCTGGACGCGGTGATGCCGCCGGCCGTGACCGGTTCCATCGTGGCGCTCATCGGCCTGAACTTGGCGCCGGCGGCCACGACGAACTTCCAGACCCAGCCGCTCGTTGCAGCGATTACCCTGGCTGCTATCGTCCTGGCAACCGTGGGCGGGCGCGGCATGGTCTCCCGCTTGGGCATCCTCATCGGTGTCGTCGTGGGCTGGGTCTTTGCGGCGCTTACCGGAAACCTGGCGGAAGGAACCGCGCAGACCATCCGCGATGCTGCCTGGATTGGCTTCCCGCAGTTCCACTCGCCGGAGTTTAAGTTCTCCGCCATCGCCGTTGCGCTGCCAGTGCTGGTGGTGCTGATTGCAGAAAACATTGGCCACGTTAAGGCCGTGTCTGAGATGACGAAGCGCGACCTCGATGACCTAGCTGGCGACGCGCTTATCGCCGACGGCCTCGGCACCGCCATCGCCGGCGGCTTCGGCGGTTCCGGCACCACAACTTATGCCGAGAACATCGGCGTTATGGCCGCGACTCGCGTGTACTCCACGGCGGCCTACTGGGTGGCTGCGGTCTTCGCCATCTGCTTGGCCTTCATCCCGAAGTTCGGCGCGCTGATTTTCACCATCCCCACCGGTGTGCTGGGCGGGGCGACCCTCGTACTTTACGGCCTCATCGGCATGCTGGGCATCCGCATCTGGATGGATAACAAGGTCAACTTCAACAATCCGGTGAACCTGACCTGTGCTGCGGTGGCGTTGATTGCGGGTATCGGCAACCTGACGTTGAACGTGGGTTCCGTTTCCCTCGAGGGCATCGCTTGGGGCTCCATCGGCGTCATTGTGGTCTACCCTGCGGCGAAGTGGCTCTACGAAACCCTTGGTGAGGGCAAGGGCGCCAAGTACTAAAAGGGGATACGTCACCAATCTTGCCCCTTTTCGGGGTGAATTCGGCGAAGTTATCCACAGGCAAAAAAATTGCCTCTTGTGGGGTTTGGTGAGGGCTTTTTAGGCTCAAAAACCATGAACGCACTAGCAGACTTCCTCGCAGCCCAGGCGCCAGGCATGGCCATTCTTGCCGGCGCCCACGGGCGCAGCGAAGCACAGCTCGTGCAGCTCGGCGCGTCGAACTTACAGGCCCGCGAGCTTATCTATCTGGCGGGCATCTATTTTGGCCCCACCTCCTCTTCGCGCCGCCAGCGCAACGCGCAGCGCTCAGAGCATAGCCTGTCCACGCTGACGATGATCGAAGGCTACATTTCCCGCATCCCACGCCAACGCGATAAGTGGAAAGTACGGGAAGCACTCTGCGCCAGCACCCTTCCCGCGGACAAGCTGAAGGCAAAAGCCCGCGCGATGGCGAAAGAATACGCCAAGCAACCACAGGAAGGGGTGCGGATTACGCGGCGTCGCCAAGCGCTGTGGTCCCTGACCGTTACCGGCAAGCAGGACATGATTGCCGATATCTTCTCTGCCTTAAAACCGGAAGCGCCCGTCCAATCCTTTTATGAGGGATTCTTTTCCGGTGCGCACAAGCCGGTGGCGGGCTCCCACGTCGTCATCACTCTGGATGAGTTCGTGGAAATCGCGCAAGGCGGCGGAGAGGAAATCCTGCTTCGCATGACCAACGGCGCGAGCATTTCTGGCGCGGATTTCGTCTCCCGCGTGCTTTCCGCGCATGGATTGGTCAGCCTCGTGCATCCTTATGAAGGGCCGGTCAATCTTTATCGCACGCGGCGGTTTGCTAATGAAAAGCAGCGCCTGCTGGCCGCGGCCGAAAATCCCACGTGCGCGTGGCCGGGCTGTAATCACCCGGCGGATAGTGCGCAGGCCCATCACCTCACCGCTTGGGCTAGGGGAGGCGATACGAACATCGGAAACCTCGTAACCTGCTGTGCGTATCACAACGGAATAAATGACGACTCTCCGCCTGGAAGTTCGCCGAAAACTTCCCGTGGAAAGCTAGCTCGCATTCGCGGAAAAATCACCTGGTTGCCGCCGTGGGCTTCGCCGGTGAGCTAGAGCCCCCGCCACGCGCGGGCGCTTTGGCATGCCCAAAACTTAAAAAGGACTCCCAAGCTTTAAAGCTCGGGAGTCTTTTAAAGCTAACGCTAGGAAGCGTCGAGGTCCTGCTCGATGAGAGCGGCGATCTTCTCGACTGCTTCTGCATTCTCGGAGGTAACGGTAACTTCGTCACCCTGCTCAGCGCCCAAGGCCATGATCATCAGGGAGGAAGCTGCGTCGGTTTCTTCGTCGTCATCGCTGCCGACGAGGGTCAGCAGAATGTCTTCGTCATAAGCCTCTGCAGCGTCTGCGATGATGGACGCAGGACGTGCATGCAGTCCGACGGAAGAGCCAACCTTTACGGTCTTAGATGCCATGATGATAAGTCCTTTCGACTATGTGAGATTTCGTGTTAACAAGTGTACGCGTTATGCCTCGGCCTTGGCAGCCTCCGCCTTGGCGGCTGCTTCCTCGACGGTCTTGTTCGGCCAGAACTGCTTCAGCGCAATGACCGCCAGCGCGGAAACCACGACGCCCGCCGCGATAGCCACGACATAAGCCCAGGCCGGGTCGATGGCAAAGAAGACAAAGATGCCGCCGTGTGGGGCACGCGAACCGACGCTCAGGGCCATCGACAGTGCACCGGTGGTGGCGCCACCGAGCATCATCGCTGGGATGACGCGCAATGGGTCAGCGGCAGCGAATGGGATGGCGCCCTCCGAGACGAAGGAGAGGCCGAGTAGCCACGCGGACTTGCCGTTTTCCTGCTCCGCCGGGGTAAACAGGTTCTTGCGCAGGAAGGTCGCAATCGATAGCGCAATCGGCGGAACCATGCCGGAGGCCATGACGGCAGCCATGATCTCCATGGAGGCCTGGTCGCCGGTGGAAAGGCCGGCGGTGGCAAACAGGTAGGCCGCCTTATTGACGGGGCCGCCCAGGTCGAAGCACATCATCAGCCCGAGGATGATGCCCAGCAGCACGGCAGACGAGCCGGACATGGAAGAAAGCCAGTTCTGCAGGCCTTCCATAATTGCGGCCAGCGGAGCTCCGAGCAGCAGGTACATCAGCAGACCGGTGATAAGGCTGGTCAGCAGCGGAATGATGACAACCGGCATCAGGGAACCGATCCAGCGGGGGACCTTCCAGTTGCCGATCCACATGGCGATAAGCCCCGCGATAAGACCGGTGACCAGGCCACCGATGAAGCCCGCGCCGAGGGTGACGGCGATGGCGCCGCCGGCGAAACCAGGAGCGATGCCCGGGCGGCCGGCAAAAGCGAAGGCGATATAGCCCGACAGTGCCGCAACGATAAAGCCCATGGCTGCTTGGCCGATGGCAAAGAGCACCGCACCGATATAGAGCAGGAAGCCGGAGCGGTCGAAGGTCATCATCGCGCCGTCGACCTCAACTTGGTGGCCGGGCAGGTTGGTCAACGAGTAGTTGGTGGAAATCGCCTGCCAACCGTTGGCCATGTCGTATCCGCCGAAGAGGAAGCCGAGGGCGAGCAAAAGGCCGCCCGCGGCCACGAAAGGCACCATGTAGGACACGCCGGTCATGATCGCCTGCTGGATGCGCTTGCCCCAGCCGAGTGCTTCGCCTTCTTCTCCGCTGCCTGATGCGCTTCCTGACGCGCTTTCCGATGTCGCCGTTCCCGCCACGCGCCGCGCATTCGGGTTCTTGGCAGCGGCGACCGCCGCATCGAGCATGACGCCAGGCTCGTTGATGGCGCGCTTGACGCCGGATTCGATGACGGGCTTGCCGACGAAGCGTTCGCGTTCACGGACTCCGACGTCGGTGGCGAAAATGACGGCGTCAGCGGCGTCGATCACCGATTGCGAGACGGAGGTGTTATTCGAGGAGCCTTGGGTCTCGACGGTGAGGTTTATGTCGGTGCGCTCTGCCGCGGTTTGGGTCAGGGCGTCGGCAGCCATGTAGGTATGCGCAATGCCGGTGGGGCAGGCGGTGACCGCGACGATGTTGGTGGCTGCGTTCTCGGTAGTTGGTGTTGCGGTAGCGGACGCCGCCGTAGCGGCGGAAGTTGACGCCGCGGAAGCAGAATTCGCGGGCTTCTTTGGCTTTTCCGCGTTGACCACATCCAGCACCAGCTTGACGATTTCATCCTTGGTCGCCGCAGTACGCAGCGCCTCTAGGAAGTCCTTCTTGACCAGTGCGCGGGCCAACTTGGAAAGGATCTTTAGGTGTGCCTTACCGCCACCGGCGGGGGCAGCGATGAGGAAGACCAACTTGGCGTCGCCGTCGGGACCGGAGAAATCGACACCGCGGGAAAGTCGCGCGAAGGCCAGCGTTGGCTCGGTTACGACCTCAGAGCGGCAGTGTGGAATAGCAACGCCTCCGGGCACGCCGGTGCCAGCCTTGGCCTCGCGGTCGATGGCCGGTTGGGCGAGACCCTCGGCGGAGGTCGCGCGCCCCGTCTCGTGCACCAGGGTGGCAAGGTTAGTGATGACAGATTCGACACTGTCGCCGAAATCGGCGTCCAACGCGACCAAGTCTGTCGTGATGAGATTGGATGCCATGAGGGCACTCCTTTAATGATCAAAGTTGTAGTTAAACGCGGTTAAAGGCTTAAAACTTTAGTTTCTGAGATATTGACTTGTGCAGGCTTTGGCAGCTGGGTGCCGGGCAGAGCCGCAGCCGCAGAACCGTAGGCCACGGATTGGCGCAAAGCTTCCGCAAAGTCCTTCCCTGCGCGGCGGGCCAAAATATAGCCGGCAAGTGCGGAATCACCCGCGCCGACGGTGGATGCGACAGCCGTAGGAGGTGGGGTAGCAGCCCAAGCGCCATCTGCAGTAACGAGAACTGCGCCAGCACCGCCCAAAGTGACGAGAACCTCATCGACGCCACGACCAACCACTACGCGCGCGGCTTCGACGACGCCTGAGTAGTCGCCCTGTTCCGCGGCGGCCTCGAGTGCATTTCCGTCAGTATCGGTGAGCTGGCCGAGTTCAAGCCCATTGGGCTTGAGTAGATTCGGTGCGGACTCGTTGAGGCGCTCTGCAAGGGCGACCATCGGGGCGTCGGAAGTGTCGACGGCGATGCGTGCTTGGGGCGCGGCGGAGCGGATGGCGTCGACAAGCGTGGCGTACCAATGCGTGGGAACGCCCTTGGGCAGGGAACCCGCAAGCACCACCCATTCCGCGCCGATGGAAAGCGCGGCCAGTGAGGAGGAAATGGCAGACTGGACTGTCTCGTCGAGCTCAGGGCCAGGGCCGTTGACCTTGGTGGTGCGGCCACCTGGCTCGGTGATGGTGGTGTTGGTTCGGACAGAACCAGGCATAGATACGGCATCGAAGGGAATGTTGCCGTCTTCCATCAAGGTAAGGAAGTGATCGCCCTTGCGTGCGGGCAGAAGAGCGACGGATTTCTCGCCGGCAAGGTGCACCGCGTGCGTGACGTTGACGCCTTTGCCGCCTGCGACCTGCGAAACCAGGCTGGCGCGGTGAACTGCGCCAGGATTGATGGCTTCTTGGAGGTTTAGGGTGGCGTCAATACTGGGGTTGGGGGTCAATGTGAGAATCATTGTGGAGACTCGTCCCTTTCGCAGTTTGCGTATATTGGGAGAAAGCTAGCTGGACGGTGGTCGAGCGCAGATTTCTGCTCCCTGTTGATTGTTGTCTGGTTATGTCCGAAAGTCAATCAAAAGAGTGTGGTATTCGTTGCTTTTTCGCCCGATCTGTGATGATCTAGGGGGAGAGCAAATCCCCTCCCAAAGGAATGTGTGATGGAAAACGAATCTCAATCAACCATCAAGGGCACTGGCGTCGTTGCCGGTGTCGCATACGCCGAGGCCGTGTGGGTGCGTCCTCGTCCAGAACTGCCAACTGCTGGGGAGCTAATCGATGAAGAAAAGCGCGACGGCGAGTATGACCGATTCCTAGAGGCTGTCGATATCGTGGCAAGCCGCCTCGAGCAGCGTGCGGCCGGCGCAGAAGGCCAGGCGGCTGAGGTGCTGGGCGCTACCGCCGGCATGGTCAAGGACCGCGGCTGGCACAAGGCGGTGCGCAAGTCCATCCGTGCAGGCCGGCCGGCGGAGTACGCAACCGCGAGCGCGACTGAGAAGTTTGTCACCATGTTTGAAGCAGCAGGCGGTGTGATGGCCGAGCGCACGACGGACCTAAAGGACGTGCGCGACCGCGTTATTGCGCAGCTGCGTGGCGAGCAGGAGCCAGGTCTGCCGATGGTCACCGGAGAAGCAGTGCTGCTTGCTGATGACCTCGCGCCCGCCGATACCGCAACCCTCGACACCGCACACATCAAGGCTTTGGTCACCGAGCTCGGTGGCCCGACGAGCCACACGGCGATTATCGCTCGCCAGCTGGACATTCCATGCATCGTGGCCGTGGGCGCGGAGCTGCGTGACATTGAGGCCGGCGCGCTCGTGTTCGTGGACGGCTCTATTGGCGCGGTGAACTTGGGTGCAGACCGCGAGGAGTCTTTGCGGGCGGTAGAGGAATACCGCGAGAAGGCTGTGCGAGTGGCGCAGTGGCGTGGCCCGGCGCAAACTAAGGATGGCCATCGCGTGCAGCTTTTGGCCAACGTCGCGGACGGCAACGCGGCGCGTATCGCGTCGGATTCCCAGGCGGAGGGCATTGG
Source organism: Corynebacterium sp. HMSC06G04 (assembly GCF_001807365.1). Classification (NCBI taxonomy): domain Bacteria; kingdom Bacillati; phylum Actinomycetota; class Actinomycetes; order Mycobacteriales; family Corynebacteriaceae; genus Corynebacterium; species Corynebacterium sp. HMSC06G04. The sequence goes on from NZ_KV788598.1 coordinate 223,228, forward strand.
TCTTTACCGCACTGAGCTTTCCTTCCTCTCTGCGAGCGAGGAGCCGACGGTGGATGAGCAGGCGCGCATCTATGGGAAGGTCTTTAACGCCTTCTCGTCTTCCAAGGTGGTTGTTCGTACCTTGGATGCGGGTTCAGATAAGCCGATTTCTTATGCCACCATGTCTTCCGAGGAAAACCCTGCGCTTGGCGTGCGTGGTCTGCGTATCGCACGCGATAACGAGGCGCTGTTGACTCGCCAGCTGGATGCCATTGCGCAGGCTTCCGCAGACCGTGGCGACGATGCCCCGACGTGGGTTATGGCGCCGATGGTCGCTACCGCCGTTGAGGCGAAGTGGTTCGCGGGTCTTTGTCGCGAGCGTGGCCTTACTGCGGGCGCCATGATTGAGGTTCCAGCGGCGGCTTTGATGGCCGATACCATCATGCCGCATCTAGACTTCGTCTCCATTGGTACCAATGACTTGACGCAGTACACCATGGCGGCGGATCGTCTTTCCCCGCAGCTGGCATATCTTACTGATCCATGGCAGCCGGCAGTGCTGCGCCTTATCCAGCACACCTGCGTGGTGGGCCAGGATAACAATGTTCCGGTTGGCGTATGCGGCGAGGCGGCAGCGGATCCGCTGCTTGCCTGCGTGCTGACTGGCTTGGGCGTGAACTCCCTGTCGGCGGCTTCCACGGCTGTCGCCGGCGTGGGCGCACAGCTTGCGGAGCTGACGTTCGAGCAGTGCCAAAAGCTTGCCGACGCCGCCATCAACGCCGAGGGCCCATCCGAAGCCCGAGCGGCAGCGCTCGCTTTGTTGGACGAGTTCTAAAACATAAAGATAGCCCCGCTTTTGGCGGGGCTATCTTTGTATGTGCCGATGCTACTTATCGGCGGCGATGACTACTTCGATTTCGCGCTCGCGAAGCGCCTCGATGAAGCTTTCTGGTGCGGCGGCATCGGTGATGACGACGTCGATATCCGCGATGGAGGCGAAGCTGACCAAATAATCGTTACCGAGTTTCGAGGAATCGCAGAGGACCACGACCTTGTGGGCGTTGGTGACAAAAGCGGACTTGATGGCTGCCTCTTGGGAATCTGCGGTAGACAGGCCGTGGTCGAGGGTGAGCGCATTGGTGCCGATGAAGGCGACGTCGGCACGCATGAGCGCCATGGTGCGCAGTGCAGTATCGCCCACGACTGCCTGGGTTATGGCGCGGACGGTGCCGCCGAGCAGCTGAACGTCGGGAACGCCGTTGCTTGCCAAGGAAAGCGAGATGGGCAAGCTATTGGAAACTATCGAAAATTGCCCTGCGGCGAATTGTTGACCGATGAGGTCTGCCAGGGCATTGGTGGTAGTACCCGCGTCGAGGAAGACGCTGCCGCCGGCGTCTGGGAGGAACTGCATGGCGGCGCGTGCGATGGCAATCTTGGCGCCGGTAGCGGAACGTTGCCGAGTGTCGAGGGTCAGCTCTGCGGTTTGGAAGGACTGAGAGGCCACAGCGCCGCCATGCACGCGGTGCACAACGCCTTCGCGGTCTAGGACCGCGAGATCGCGACGAATGGTTTCAGCGGTGACGTCGAAGCGCTCGGAAAGCTCGGTGACGTTGACGCGTCCCTCAACTGCGGTGAGGGAGGCGATCTGACGGCGACGCTCCTCTGCGTACATAGGGTCCTCCAAAGATCTGCCCAGGAACGGGGTGGGGGCTAGACAGCCTCCGTCTATTGGGGGTAAAGCGGAAGCTGTTGCCGGAATAATACTGGCTTGCCTCTAGTTTTCCAGAAATCCCTACGAATCGGAACGAAACAAAGAGTTTCACATATCGCTAATCTTGCATGCGGACGCCGAAATTTTCTTTAGCTGCAGATTTGCAAAATGTGACTTTAAACGCCGGCCAATGGACAACCGGAAAATTACGCATAAAAGGGGGTATTTTCGGGCATCCGTTGGCCGGCGTTGAAGCAGCGGAAGTGGGTGGTTAGAGCTTGCGGAACACCGAAACTACCTTGCCCATGATTTCTGCATCGTCACCCTTGATTGGGGAGTAAGCATCGTTGTGGGGCAGGAGCCACACACCCGAGGAATCCCGGTGGAATTCCTTGACGGTGGCTTCCTCGCCGTCGAGAAGCGCGGCGACAAACTCGCCTTCCTCGGCCACCGACTGCGAACGAACGATGACCCAGTCACCGTTGAGGATGCCTGCGTCCTGCATGGAGTCTCCCACAACCTGGAGCATGTATAGTTCGCCGTTGCCAACTACGTCATCTGGCATGGGAAAGTAGGTGTCGATGTTTTCTTCGGCGGTAATCGGCGAACCTGCGGCAATGCGGCCGACCACCGGAATATAGGAAACTGCGGAAGCGTCCTCTGGGGTGGCGTCGACAGACTGCTGCGGTTCTTCCTTGGGTGAGGCCTTGCGCCCTGGCTTCTTGGGCTCTTCCTCATTGAGGTGGCGTACATCGACGGCGCGGGGCTTGTTTGGGTCGCGGCGCAGGAAGCCTTTTTCTTCTAGTTGCTTGAGCTGATAGGCCACAGAAGAGGTGGACTGGAGGCCGGCAGCGTCGCCGATTTCGCGGATGCTTGGCGGGTAGCCGCGGAGCATGACTGCGTCGTGAATGACGTCGAGGATGCGGCGTTGGCGCGGCGAAAGGGAGTTGATGTCGGGCTTAGCGGAATTTTTAGCTGGCTTGCGTGGCACAGTTTCTCCTCGGCGGGGGTGGAAGTTGCCGCGCGGCTTCCGTCGCGGCTTGGGTTGTTCGAACTTGGGTTGCTCGAATTTTCGAAAAGCTTCCCTTCTTTTCTACCACGTGGGGGACAAATGTTCGAGAAATTTGCCGGAGGTGTGGACAAACTTTCGAAAAGTTGTTATAAATCGAACATAGCAACTAATTCGAACGGATTATCGATGAAACTTTTCGAACATGTCGCAGCAGAAAAGTACTCTGCAACCATCAGTTAATCGCAACACACAAACACTGGAGAATCTCACAATGGCTATCGCACTCAACACCGCATCCACCTATGTTACTTCCACTAATGCTCGCCGCGCGTACCGCGCTCGCGTCGTGCCGGCAGCCTCTGTTTGGGATGCGGATGTCTACGATGCCCGTCGCGCTGGGGTAACCGCAACACCCCACGATGTTCGAACCCTTAGCGTGGATAATCGAACATACGGAGCCCCTATCCGCCGCTGCGCGAATTCTGAATCCGCTGGTCATGGCGAGCAAGAATATTCGCGTGCGCAATCGAATCGTGCGAATTATCTGTTGGGCGCTGTCTTTGGTGCAGCAGTGTTCATCGGAACTGTATTCGGAGGCTTGACTGCTGACACTGGTGCTGTCCACACCGAGAACGCCCAAGTGGTTCAGGCAGGCGTTACGCACTAGCCGCCGCTGCACGCTAACCCCGTCGCGCGTTAGCTGCCGTCGCGCGTTTGGCTAGGCAGCGCTTGTGGCGTGCGGTTCTGTGGGCGTGCGGCAGTGTTGGTGTGGGAAAGTAATCACTCGGCTTGGATGCCGGCCGGAAAATGGCATCCCCAGTTGTTTGGGCAGTACACTAAATGCGGTCTTAACGCCTGCCTTCCACGTGTGGGAGGTGGATGACGTGAAAGTGAAAGGAACCGTGCGGTGTACTGCCCGTTTTGTCATTATGAACAGTCGCGAGTCATCGACTCTCGTGTAGTCGACGCCGGCACCGCCATCCGCCGTCGGCGCGAGTGCGCCTCCTGCAAAGGCCGTTTCACCACGATGGAAAAGGCGGTTCTTTTGGTGGTTAAGCGCAACGGTCTGGCGGAGCCGTTCAGCCGCGACAAGCTAATCCGCGGCGTCCGTCGCGCTTGCCAGGGACGCGACGTCAGCGACGACGCTTTGAAAAAGCTAGCCCAAGAAGTAGAGGAGACCGTGCGCAGCCACGGTTCCTCCCAGGTCAATGCCAACGACATTGGCCTTGCAATCCTCGAGCCGCTGCGTGACCTTGATGAGGTGGCCTACCTGCGCTTCGCGTCCGTTTACAAGTCCTTCGAAAGCGCCGACGATTTCGAATCCGAAATTCGCCTGATGCGCCGCCGCGACCGCGATAACTTTTAAGAGCCGCAGTGCCAGCCTAGGGCTGGTGCTCGTTTGCGGATGCTGGCAAACGGCGTATGGCCGCGTCTGGAGCTAGACGGCGTGGTGATTAGCGGAGCTTGTCCACCGCCTTTTGGATGCGGCGCAAGGATACCGGGTGCGCGGTGCCGAGGCGCTGAGCAAAAAGTGAGACGCGTAGTTCCTCGACCATCCAGTAGATGTCCTTGACCTCGCGGGTTTTGGCGCGTCCGGCGGGCAGGTTGCGCAGGCGATTGTTGAGGTAGGCTTTGGCCTCATCGACTTCGGCCTGCCGGTCCGCGTCTTTGTCTGGGTCTATTGCCATCTCATCTAGACGAATCCGCATAGCCTGTACGTAGCGCGGGAGATGGCGCAGGTGCGCCATGCCATGCACGGTGATGGCGTTTTCGGGAAGCAGGAACTTCAGCTGCTCGCGCATATCGTCAATTGCAGGTCCTTCCCATTGTTTGAGCTCGGCACGCAGGTTCGCATACTCGGCAAGCCCTGGCGCGATTGCCACCACGGATTGCCGGACGCGGCCAGGCACCTGGGGCTTGACGACGTCGCGAAGCTTGGCGAAGCCCTCCGGCGACCGAGGCGCACCGCCGGCTTCGACCATGAGATCGCGAATGGCAGCCACCCGCGCATCGCCAACGAGGCCTTCGGCGCCGCCGTGAGGGTAGGCGTCGACAGCCACGCGCTGCTGCAAGGGCAGACCCTTGACCATCTGTTGGTGATTGACGTTAATCTCCCGCAGGAGCAGCGTCAGAGTGGTGGTCAACATGGCGGCGTCGGCAGCGGCCTTGGTGGGGTGAACCTTCAGGGAAACGCCGTCCGTGGTTGCCACGAGCGCGGGGTACGCGGTGACCTCATGGCCGTCAACCACCGTTTGGACTTCCTCGTCAATAGTGCCGAGCGTCTCCGGCGTCCACTCTTTGACGGCCTTCGACTCAGACTTGCGTCCGACCCGCGAGACTGAGGACTTGATGTGCCCCGCCTGGCGCTGCACGAGCGCTGCGAGGTCCCGGTCAGAATCGATAATCTTCCCGCGCTTATCCACCGCAGCGTAGTTCATCTGCAGGTGCGGCGGCAGGCTGGATGGCCGGAAGTCGGAAGCGTTGATCCCTTGGCCGCCGAGCTCGCGGAGGACGTCGGCAAGCTGCTGCGTCAGGGGGCCTTCATAAGGGAGCAGACGCGGCAGGGCACGCTCTGCGAACTCCGGCGCGGGAACCACGGTGCGACGCAACGCCTTCGGCAGGGAACGGATTAGCTCCGTGGCCAACTCCAGGCGTAGGCCCGGCACCAGCCAGTCGAAGCCCTCCGTATCCAGCCCTGCAAGCAACGGCACGGGCACCATCAAGGTGACGCCATCGAGGGGATCGCCGGGCTCGAACTTATAGCTCAAGTCATAGTCAATGGAACCCTTCAGCCACCTGTCTGGGAAGGCTTCCTCGGTGACGTCGTGGTCTTCCTCGATAAGCTTTTCCGGGTCGAAGTCCAGCAGGTCTGGGGTCTTGTGACGCTGCTTCTTCCACCACGAGTCGAAGTGCCGGCCCGTGGTGACCTTGGCGGGGATACGTGTGTCGTAGAAATCGAAAAGCGTGTCCTCCGAAACCACCAGACCCCGGCGTCGTGCCTTGTCCTCAAATTCGGCGGCCTCTTCCAGCTTTTTCACGTTGTCGTGGAAGAAGTGGTGGTGGGTATTCCACTCGCCTTCAATTAGCGCAGAGCGGATGAACATATCGCGTGCGGCCGTCGGGTCGACGCGGTGATAGGGCACCGTGCGGTCTACCACGATGGGGACGCCGTAGAGAGTCGAGCGCTGCGTGGCCACGGCGGCGGCGCGCTTGCGCGACCACACGGGATCGGAATAGTTGTGCCGTAGCAGGTCCGCGCCTAGCTTTTCCACCCACGCGGGGTCGATGGCGGCTACGTCGCGTGCCCACAGGCGCGAGGTTTCGACGAGTTCGGCGGCCATTAGAAATTCCGGCGGCTTCTTCGCCAGCGCGGAACCGGGGAAGACTAGGAAGCGAGTATTGCGGGCACCGTGGAATTCCTTGGAGTTGCCATCGCGCGCGCCGATGTTGGACAAAAGGCCCGCTAAAAGCGACATATGGATGTCATCGGGGCGGCGTTCGGTGGCTTCTTGCTGGTTCCATCCGAGCTGCTTGGCGACGTCCCTAAGCTGGCGCACCAAGTCAAACCACTCGCGGATGCGCATGTAGTGCAGGAATTCCTTCTTCATGCGCTTGCGGAAGGCATTGCCGCTCATCTCGGTGCGGGCGTCCTTGAGGAAATCCCACAGGTTGAGCATGGCGAGGAAGTCGGAGGAGGCGTCCTTAAAGCGCGCGTGGGCTTGGTCGGCTTGCGCTTGGTATTCGAGGGGGCGCTCGCGAACGTCTTGGATGGTCATGGCCGCGACGATGACCATGACGTCTTCCAAGCAGCCGGAGCGGTGGGCCTCGACGAGCATGCGCGCCATGCGGGGGTCGACGGGGATGCGGGAAAGGTCGCAGCCGATGTCGGTGAGAACCGGAAGACCGTCTTTTTCCTCTTGCGAGTGCAGGGCGCCGAGCTCGCGGAGGAGCAGCAGGCCATCGCGAATGGCCTTGTTCTCCGGCGGCTGCACGAAGGGGAACTCCGAGATATCGCCTAGGCGCAGCGAAATCATCTGCAGGATGACGCTGGCCAAGTTGGTACGCAGGATTTCGGGGTCGGTAAATTCTGGGCGGGAGGCGAAGTCCTGCTCGGAGTACAGGCGGATGGCAATGCCGTCGGCAACACGGCCGCAGCGGCCGGAACGCTGGTTGGCGCTGGCCTGCGAAATTGGCTCGATGGGCAGGCGCTGGACCTTGGTGCGGGTGGAATAGCGCGAGATACGCGCGGTGCCGGTGTCTACCACGTATCGAATACCCGGGACCGTCAGCGAGGTCTCTGCGATGTTAGTGGACAGCACGATGCGGCGGCCGCGGTGCTCGGAAAAGACGCGGTGCTGCTCGTCGTTGGACAGGCGGCCAAACAGTGGGGTGACCTCAACGCCGCGCCACTTGCGCGCCTCGATGGCCTCTTGCGCGTCGCGGATATCGCGCTCGCCGGGGAAGAAGCAGAGGATGTCGCCTTCTCCTTCTGCCATGAGCTCCTCGATGGCCTCGCAAAGGCCGTCTAGCGGATCTTGATCGACGACCTTGCCCCCAGCTTCGAACTCGAGCGGCCGGTAGCGAATTTCCACCGGGTAGGTGCGCCCGGAGACCTCGATGATGGGCGCGGGCTTTCCCTCACCGTCTGCGAAGTGCTGGGCAAAGCGCTCTGGGTCGATGGTCGCGGAGGTGATAATCACCTTGAGATCCGGGCGCTTAGGCAGCAGGCGCTTTAAGTAGCCCAGCAGGAAATCAATGTTGAGGGAACGCTCGTGAGCCTCATCGATGATGATGGTGTCATAAGCATTCAGGAAGCGGTCGCGCTGCATCTCCGCGAGCAGGATGCCGTCTGTCATTAGTTTCACAGCAGTGGTAGCAGACACGCGATCATCGAAACGGATGGCGTAGCCCACGGACTCGCCGATCTTCTGATCCATCTCCTGCGCGATACGCTCGGCGACGGTGCGCGCGGCTAGACGACGCGGCTGGGTATGGCCGATCAGCCCCTTGCGGCCACGGCCTAGCTCGAGGCAGATCTTAGGGATCTGCGTGGTCTTACCGGAGCCGGTCTCGCCGGCGATGATGACCACCTGGTTATCGCGGATGGCTTCTGCGATGTCGTCCTTGCGGCCGGAAACCGGAAGGGTCTCGGGGTAGGAAATGGAGGGAACGGCGGCGTCGATTAGCGCGACGCGCTCGCGGGCTTGTTGGATATCGCCCCCGATTGCGGTGAGGGCTTGGGGTGAGCGGGCCTTGCGAAGGCGGCGTCGGAAAGCGCGGGCATCTTTGGTAGAAACCTCGTCGAGAGCGGCGTAAAGCTCGTCGCGGGTGGGCGTTGAAGGAATCGTCATAGCTGGTTGTGAATTCTACTAGCCGTCGTAAGCGGCGGGAAATGTTGATAGGGTAGGTGCGATCGAGACTAAAGAAAATGAATATAAATAGAGGGGATTGAAGATGTCTTCACCTTTTGGATCTGCAGGCGACGGTAAGGATTTCCCGCGTTATGAGCCAACCAACCACCCGGAGGACCGTCCTGACTACGGCTTGCCTTCCTACGGTAGCTACAACGCGGGCGGGAACGCTGGCTACGACGAGCAGCCACAGGGCGGCGTGGGCTACAACGGCCCGGTTTCTGCGACGAAGGCTATCGGCTGGGCATTCCGCACGGCCTTTAGTAACTGGCAGCTGTGGATTTTGGGTTCGCTTTTGATGTTGGCTGTATTCGGCATCTTCGGTGCCGTTGTGGGATTCATCTTGGCCTCCAACGGCGACGGCAACGCCGCGTTCACGGGCAATATCTTCTCCAACGTGATCACGCAGGTGATTTCCCTGCTGGTCTCCTTGTTCGTCATGCGTCTGGCGCTGTTCCAGATTGATGATCTGAAGACTGGCTGGTCCTACATCGGTAAGGACGTACGATGGGGCAATACCTTCCTGATGCTGCTGATCATCGCCCTCGTGTCCTTCGTGGTCATGATTTTGGCCGTCATGGTCTTTGGTGGCACCGCCTTTGCCACGCTCACCAGCGCGGACATTCAGGACGAGGATGCAGCTCTGGCGGCTGCTGGCACCGTCTTCGGCATCCTGGCAGTGATGGTCATCATCGGCTGGCTGGTCACTCCGCTGTACAAGCTGATGCCATGGTTCGCAGCTGACGGTGACTCCATTGGCGATTCCATCAAGAAGGGCTTCATGGCGGGCAAGGCCAACTACGCGCAGCTGCTGCTCTACGCGTTGATGATGTTCGGCCTGGGTATCGCTTGTATCTTCACGCTTGGTCTGGGCCTTTTCATCTTCGCTCCAGTTTCCTTGCTGGCTGAGGCGCACTTGTTCCGCCAGTGCGCTGGCCGCTACGTACAGGCCTAAAGATAAAAGAAAAATCCTCGGTTCCAATCAAGGAGCCGAGGAATTTTTTATACGTTGCGCGAGCGCTGCAGTGCTTCTTCGAAGGCTGCGGTAACCAGCGCGCCGAACTTGCGGAACTCTTCGGCGCGAGCGGCGGAGCTGCGGAAGACCAAGCCCACCTCGCGCTCAGCGGTAACGCTTGGGTCGAAGCGCGAGACCTGTAAGTGCGGGTTGGTGCACTCGGTGGCAATGGCCGATTCCGGAACCAAAGTAGCGCCCAGCCCGCCCATAACTAGCTGCAAGATGGTGGTCAAAGAGGATGCACGAGTAACCGAGTTAGTGGCCTCAGACGCGTTGATATGCGCGCGGCGGCACAGATCGAGGATTTGATCGCGGAGGCAATGGCCGTCGTCGAGAAGCAAAAGCTTCAGGCTATCTAACTCTGCAGGGGTGAGGTCCTCGCGGCCTGCCAGGGCATCATTGTTGTCGGTGACCACGACGAAGTCCTCCGTGTACAGCGGCACGTCCACCATGCCGGCGGCCTCGGAGGGCAGGGCGATGATGGCAAGATCTAACTGGCCGTCGCGCAGCTTGCCCAAAAGGTGCTCCGTCTGCTCCTCCACGAAGCGCGGCTCGAGTTCTGGGTAGGTCTCGGTGATAGACCGCAGCAGGGTAGGCAGGATATATGGCGCGATGGTGGGGATAACGCCGATGGTCAGCGGCCCAGTGAGGGTACCGTGGGCACCGCGGGCATGAGCGTGGAACGCATCGGCGGCCTCGAGCGTTGCTTTAGCGTAGGGCAGGAGCTCTTCGCCGTTGGCGGTGACTATTACCTTGCGCGTGGAGCGCTCGATGAGTTGAATTCCAAGGCCCTGTTCGAGGGCCACGAGGGCTTGGGAGAGGGAAGGCTGGGAGATTTCCAGCTTTGCGGCGGCGGTGCCGAAGTGTTTGTTCTCCGCGATGGTGACGAATGTTCGCAGCTGAGCGAGTGTGGGACGGTACTCTTTATTGTGCATGCCTATAACTTTAACATCCATCGATAGGATTTCCTATTGACATGCGCAACGGATGTTGGCATACTTGGCTGCGGCGGGGCTTTAGGCCCCACAAGCGCTGGAAGATGCGCAGCCCAGAATTTTGATTCAACATCTAATAAGGAGATGTCTTTCATATGCCTATCTTGACCGTTGGCGAGAAGTTCCCAGAGTTCGAGCTCACCGCACTGAAGGGCGGCGACCTGCACGACGTTAACGCTAACCAGCCTGAGGATTACTTCGAGCAGGTTTCCCTGGACAAGTACGAGGGCAAGTGGAAGGTCGTCTTCTTCTACCCGAAGGACTTCACCTTCGTTTGCCCGACCGAGATCGCTGCTTTCGGCAAGCTGGATGAGGAGTTTCAGGACCGCGACACCCAGATCCTCGGCGGCTCCACCGATAACGAGTTCGCTCACTTTAACTGGCGCGCAACCCACCCAGAGCTGAAGGAAGTTCCTTTCCCGATGTTCTCTGACATCCGCCACGACCTCATCCGCGCCCTCGGCGTTGAGAACGCTGACGGTGTTGCTGACCGCGCAACCTTCATTATCGACCCAGACGGCGTTATCCAGTTCGTTTCCGTTACCCCGGACGCTGTCGGTCGTAACGTCGACGAGGTTCTGCGCGTTCTGGACGCACTGCAGTCCGAAGAGGTCTGCGCTTGCAACTGGGAAGCTAATGACCCAACCAAGAACATCAACAAGATGGACGTCGTTCAGTCTGCGCTCTAAATCTCACTGAGATGCAGGTTTACCCCGCTTTCGTGGCGGGGTTTCCTTTTAAATCCAGCACAGCAAATTCCTATCAAAACCTCAAAGGAGAAAAGCTATGTCTATTGATAATCTGAAGTCTTCCCTGCCGGAGTACGCCAAGGACCAGAAGCTCAACCTGGGCGCCCTGACCCGTTCCAAGGACCTGGACGAGGAGCAGCTCTGGGGCTGCCTGCTGGCATCGGCTGCAGCAACCCGCAATGACACCGTGCTGTCCGAGATCGCCGAGGAAGCTAAGGAACACCTCTCCGAGGAAGCTATCGAGGCAGCCTACGGCGCAGCCACCGTTATGGCGATGAATAACGTTGGCTACCGCGCCAAGGGCTGGTTGGGCGATGATTACGCACAGGTTAAGTTCGGCCTGCGTATGAACATCATCTCCAAGCCAGGCGTGGACAAAGCCAACTTCGAGCTGTGGAATACCGCAGTTTCTGCCATCAATGGCTGCGGGCACTGCCTCGGCGCCCACGCCCAGGAAGTCAACGAGGCTGGCCTGAGCAAGGAGCAGATCTGGGAGGCCGTTAAGGTCGCTGCCGTAGTCCAAGCTGTGGCACAGGCTGTCCAGATTGAGGCCGCACGCTAAAAGTCTGGCCTATAGCCGCCCTCGCGCTTGCCGACGTCCCCCAGCTCCAGCGAGTGTGGGTCTTCCGGATTGGTCTGGATGATGGCTTTCATGCCACACCACCGTACTTAAATCCAATCGTCCTCGACGAGGAAGGCATTGACCGCAATGGCGGCGGCGTTGGCCTCGCCCATCGCCATCGCTACCTGCGCCGGTGGGTTGACCACGTTGCCTACGGCCCAGATGCGCGGGTGGCTGGTGGCACCGGCGAGGCTCGTTTTGATCAGGCTGCCGCCCATGCCCGACGGCGGACTGTGGCGCTCAAGATTGAGGTCAGCGAGGAACTCATCGTGGGGGCGGGGAATGGGCATGTAAAACAGTGCATCGACGGCATGCTCGTCGCTTTCCAGCAGGACTTTTCCGTCTTGGAAGGCGGTGACGGGGCCGTCGATAAGCGCAATGCCCCGCCGAGTCAGGTCCGCGCGCTGCTCGTCGGTGAATTCCATTCCATTGGTGAAGAAGGTGATGTCCTTCGACCACTGGCGCAGAACCGCGGCATGGTGGAAGGAGAACTCGCCGATGTAGAGCACGCCGAGCTTCTTGTCCGCCACCTCGTATCCGTGGCAGTAGGGGCAGTGGAGGACCGTATTTCCCCAGTTTTCTTGCAGGCCCGGGATAGCTGGGTGCTCGTCGTCCACGCCGCTGGCGACGATGATAGAGCGGGCAGCGATGGTCTCACCGTTGCTCAACGTGGCGGTGAGCGTGCGGTCATTATCGGTGACGGAATCCACGGTGGCGTTCACGATCTGCGCGCCATAGCTGCGCAGCTGTTCCTTGCCGCGCTCTTGAAACTCAAGGGGTGGCGTGCCCTCGAGGGCAATGACTCCATGAATTTCATGGGCGAAACGGTTGCGGGGAGTGGCGGAATCAACAATGAGCACGCTGCGGCGGGCGCGGACCATGACTAGGGCTGCCTGCAGGCCGGCCGCGCCACCGCCGATGATGAGGGTATCTACTGTCTGCATGGCCCCGAGTAAACCAGAGGAGGGTTTAAATGGCAATGGTTTTCAGTAGTTTGTGGCAGGCGTCACGCCCAACCCTGACTTGGCCAAGTTAGTGCCGAAGGGTTGGGGTGTGGTGGGAATTCGTCAACATGAGGCATCGGCCAGAATCGGGAATCCGGCCGTCGAAGGAAGGCGCCTTGTGTATCCTTTGGGTGTCGTTGAGCCTTTAAGGAGCAAGAAAGTAGCATGACCTACCCCTTCACCGTCTCTAAGGTGGGCATCCGATCCCGTGCCCTGCGATTCGCACCGCGCCGCTCGGACTGGTCCCGCGCGACTATCGGGCGCGACCTTTCGGCCGGCCTTATGGTGGCCCTAGTCGCACTCCCCCTGGCGCTCGGCTTCGGCGTTGCTTCTGGTGTCGGCGCGGCAGCTGGAATTACGACGGCCATCGTCGCGGGCATCCTGTCCGCAGTCTTCGGCGGTAGCAACGTCCAGGTAAGCGGCCCGACCGGCGCAATGACCGTAGTGCTCATCCCCATCTTGGCCGACCATGGTGCCGATGGGGTGCTCGTCGTTGGCGTGCTGGCGGGGCTCATGCTGCTCTTGCTGGCATTCACCGGCGCTGGCCGCGCGATGAAATACATGCCGTTGCCTGTCGTCGAAGGTTTCACAGCCGGTATTGCGGTGATCATCGCCCTCCAACAGCTACCTGCAGCACTCGGTGTTGACGTAGATGGCGAGAAAGTCCTCGGGTTGGCGTGGGACGCAATCAAAGCTTGGCTAGATGCTCCGGTATGGCAGGCGCCCGTTATGACCCTCGCGGTGGCGGCCGGAATCGTGGTTGCTGCCCGCATTCGTAGTGGCTTTCCCGCGGCGCTGGTGTTGGTAGCTGCTGCGACGGCCATCAACATGCTGGCAGACAGCGGTCTGAAGACTATCGGCTACATCCCGTCGACGTTGGCTGCCCCGCGCTGGCCGCAGATCCCGTGGGAGCACCTGGATTCCTTGCTGTTGGCAGCGGTCGCCGTCGCAGCGCTCGGTGCGTTGGAATCGTTGCTGTCAGCGACGGTTGCCGACGCAATGACTGTCGGCGAACGGCACGATCCTGACCGCGAGCTCTTTGGGCAGGGCGTGGCCAACGTCGTCGCGCCCCTGTTCGGCGGGATCCCCGCAACAGCCGCGATCGCCCGAACTGCTGTCAACGTGCGGGCAGGCGCGGGCACACGCCTGGCAGCGGTGTTCCATTCGCTGCTCCTGCTCGTCGCCGTACTCGTTGCGGCCCCCCTTACCCCGGGGCGAGGCAGCCAGGGCGGCTTTGTCGTTTTCGCTGGCTAGTACTCCACGCGCAGGTCCGACAGCCGGACTTCGCCAGCCTCATCGGAGGCATCGAGATCTACCGTGGCGACGAACTGGTAGGCGTGGTCGCCGGCCGGGTCCTTAATGATCTGGCGCACGGACCACAAACGCGAGTCGGTATCGCCCAGGCGGAAGTACTCGGGACCGCGGGCCTCGGGGCCGGAATCGATATCGTCATATTCATCGAAATAGTCATCCAAGATGGCGCCGAAGTCCGGTACCTCGTCTAGGTAATCGAGCAGCTCCGCCAGGCGGTCTTCTTTTTCTAGCGCGAAAAGCTGCACCAGACGGAACATGTAATTGCGCACCATGATGGTAAAGGCGCGGCGATTGGCCGTGAGCGCGGTGGGGTCCTCCACGCCAAAGGCCAGCTCGCGGTCCACCGTGTCTTGGTCGATGGGGGAGTCTTCGCCGGCCATTTGCGCCCATTCGTCGACAAGCGAGGAATCCACCTGGCGGATAAGTTCACCCAGCCAGATGACGATGTCCTCGAGCTCCGGGGTGTTGTACTCGTCCGGAATGGATTGCTTAAGAGTGCGCCAGGCGTCGGTCAGGTAGCGCAAAATCACGCCCTCGGAGCGGGCTAGGCCGTAGGTGGCGACCAAGTCCGAGAAGGTCATTGCATTTTCGAGCATGTCCCGGACTACGGACTTGGGGCGCAACTCGAATTCCTTGACCCAGGCATTCGTCTCCGCAAAAGTATCGTAGGCCTGCTCCAAAAGCTCCTCGAGCGGTTTGGGCCAAGTGATATCCTCCACGATATTCATACGATCGGTGTAGTCCACTCCATCCGCCTTCAGCGCGGCAATTTCCTCGCCACGGCGCTGTTTCTGCTGGGCGATGAGCACCTGGCGCGGGTCATCCAGGATGGACTCGAATACGGAAATAACGTCCAAGTTATAAGTGTCCGCCTCCGGATCCAGCAGCGAGAGCGCGGCTAGGGCGAAAGGTCCCAGCGGTTGGTTAAGTGCGAAATCGCGGGGGAGTTCGCGCACCAAATGATAGGGTCGGCCGTAGATATCCAAGCCCTTGGTGGATTTTTGCACCACGCCGGAATCCACTAGCCCGCGGAAAAGGTCGAGGGCTGTGAGAATGTCCTTATTCTGCTTGCTGCGATTATCGTGGTTGTCCCGCAGCAGATGGCGCATGTGTTCATAGCCATTGCCATGTCGTGCCAATACATTAAGCAGCATCGAGTTAGAGACGCGGAATTGAGACGTCAGCTGCTCAGGCTCAGCCTCAGTAAGGCGCGCAAAGGTCTTTTCGGACCACGAAACCTCGCCCTCTCGAGCGGACTTTTTCTTTAGCTTCTTCAAGCGCTTGGGGTCATCTCCGATGCGGCGGCGTTCCTTAGCGTTTTCGATTTCATGCTCGGGGGCCTCAACCACCACGGTGCCCTCGGTGTCATAGCCGGCGCGGCCCGCGCGGCCGGCAATCTGGTGGAACTCGCGGGATTTTAAAATGCGTTGGCGTTGACCATCGAACTTGGCCAGGCCGGTCATCAGCACCGTGCGAATCGGCACATTGATGCCCACGCCCAGGGTGTCGGTTCCGCAGATGACCTTAAGCAGCCCCTGCTGCGCAAGCTTCTCGACGAGGCGGCGGTACTTCGGCAACATACCCGCGTGGTGGACGCCGATGCCGCGACGCAAAAGCTTGGACAAGTCGCGGCCGAAGGCGGTGGAAAAACGGAAGTGCGCCAGCTCCTTGGCAATAGCTTCCTTTTCCTCCGGCGTGATGATGCCAGATAGGGAAGTCAGTGCTTGGGCGCGCTCGGCGGCCTCACGTTGGGAGAAGTGCACCACATAGACCGGCGCCTTACCGGAGGAGAGGATTTCCTCGATGGTCTCGTGGACCGGGGTAAACACGTAGGAGAAATCCAGCGGCACCGGGCGGGTGGTGCCGGCCACCAGCGTGGTCTCGCGGCCGGTGCGTTCGGTTAAGTCCTTTTCCAACCAGCTGGTATCGCCCAGGGTGGCAGACATCAGCAAGAATTGCGTCTTCGGCAGCTCCAGCAGCGGCACCTGCCAGGCCCAGCCGCGGTCCGGCTCGGAGTAGTAGTGGAACTCGTCCATGACTACCTGATCGATGGCAGCATCAGCGCCGTCGCGAAGCGCAATGTTCGCCACAATCTCTGCCGTGGCGGCGATGATGGGAGCATTGCCGTTGACCGTGGCGTCGCCCGTCATCATGCCCACGTTCTCGGCGCCGAAGATCTCGCACAGGGCGAAGAACTTCTCGGAGACCAAAGCCTTAATCGGCGCGGTATAAAAACTGCGCTGGCCACGCGCCAAGGCGATGAAGTGCGCGGCATTTGCCACCATGGACTTGCCAGAGCCCGTGGGCGTGGCAAGGATGACGTTATCGCCAGCGAGGATACCCAGCGAGGCCTCCTCTTGGGCTGGGTACAGCGAAATGCCGCGCTGCGTGGTCCAGCTAGTAAAGGTATCCCAAATCGCCTCGTCAACGAGGGAATCAGGAACTTCGGCGAGATCGGGCAGCAGCTGAGAAAGATTCACCTTCTCCACATTAGGGGATGAAGGCGCCGCCGTGTGGCAAGAGGCTAGTTCTCGCCTTCCTGATTATCTTCATCATCTTCTGCAGCGCGATCAGCGGCATCTTCGCGGTCATCGATCTCGCTGTCCAGAACCTCGTGGCGCTGCTCGGAATCACCGTCCAGGTTCGCTAGGAAAGCCTGGAACTCCGCACTGATTTCCTCACCGGAGGGCACGGATTCCTCACCCGGCAGCAAAGCATTCGGGTGCTCCTTGCGGTAGCGCTCGTGGTAGTGGTCATACTGTTGCTCGAGCTGCTGGACCACGGAGGAAACCTCCTCGGAATCCATGACCTGTTCCTCGAGCTGCTGGTTCACGCGCGTGATGTCTTCTTCTAAGCTGCGCAGAGGCAGGTTGAGGCCTGCGGCGTTCGACACCGAGTTCAGCAGGGAGAAAGTACCCTGCGGATACGGTGAGGAAGCCAGGTAATGCGGGACCGAAACGGTAAAGCCAGCGACGTTGCGGCCCTTTTTATCCAGTGCCTTTTCCAGGAAGAGGGCGGCCGAGCCCGGAACCATCATGGTTTGCTCAATCTTCATCATGCGGCCTACCAGCTCAGGGGAGTTGCCGTGCGCGGTAATCACCGTGGGGCGCGTATGCGGAACCGGCATCGGGGCGGCGTAGAGAACGATGGTGTCGTGTACATCGAACTTCTCTGCAATGCCCACGACGGCCTCGGTGAAAGCCTCCCAGCGCAGGTCCGGCTCAGGGCCGGAAAGCAGCAGGAAAGACTTGCCGGAGTTATCGCGCAGCACCTTGATTCCGAGCTCGATGTTTTCGATTTCTACGGTGCGGTCATGGTCAATGGTGACCATGGGGCGGCGCGAGCGGTAGTCCATGAGCTCGTCGCTATTGAAGGAGGCGAGCTGGCGGCTTTCCAGCGCGGCCTTCAAGTGATCGGCAGAGGCCTCCACCGCCTGGCCGGCATCGGCATAGCCGTGCATAGCCACGATCATCGTGGGGCCTTTATCCTCACTGGAAGAATCCTTCACCACTGGGGCTGGGTATTCCAATTCGTAGATGCGCCTTTGATCATCATGCATGCGTGCGATACCTCCTTAACCTGTGCTCCGACAATACAGCTTCGGAAGACACTTACCGCTTTCAACACCGAGCCTTAAACAAGTATTCCTGAATTTCGCCCTTTAGGATCCTAAAAGCCCCGGATGGCAGGTGGCGTCGCGATGAGTTATCCACAGATTCGGCCGTTTTGGAAAACTGACCCTAGTGTGTGGCCCGCGCGCTCGCGCATAGTGAGTGCTATGAGCAAGCAAGACACACATCAGCACAGCTATCCACCGATCAACACCCCGGGACACCTTTTGGCCAACCTGCCAGGAGTGCTCGGGTTCTATCCCACCGATTCCGTAGTCTTTCTAACCTTCGAGCCTTCACCACACGGCATAGCGTTGGGCCCCGTCGCACGCGTGGACTTCGCAGACGCCAAGGCGGCGACGGAGGAAGTCTGGCAGACAATTACCACCGACCGCACCGAGGGCGTCTTCGCCTTCTTTATCACCCAGCGCCCACCCAGCGAAGTCGACACATTGGCCGAGTGGATGTACGGCTTGCACAAGCACAACGACGGCATGGACATCGACGCCGCCTGGCATACCCCGGAGATCATCACCGGCGGCAGCTATGAAATTCTCTTCGGCGCCGTCAACCACGAGGGCAAGGGGCCGATGAAGAATTGGCAGGAAGGAAAGATTCCACCGCTGACTTCTGCGCCCACCATGCACCACTGCGTGGATAAGGACTTTATCCCGGAGCTAACGCGTGAGGAGCTCTATGCCAAGCTCGCGCCGGGCAATAACCAGGTAGGAACGGTGTTGGGCCGCGAGATTGCAGAGCGCGCACGGGCTGCGGCACAGCAATTCCGTGAAGAGATCGAGCTCTACGAAGATGACCCAGAGTTAGCGCTTGAGGAGTTCCTGGATGATGCGTGGTGGCAGCTGCGCGCGGTGCAGGATTTACACGCCACGCTTGGCGACGTCGAGGCTCTCGAGACCGCCGCCACCTGGCTGGCCACCACGTGGTCGCGCGACCTGGTCATCGAGAAGCTCTGCGAGCGGCCAGACAAAGCGGCCATCCTGATGCTAGCCACGGCGAAGACCTTCGAGGGAGTCATCCGCTATAACGCGCTGGTGCTTTATGCCATCGCGCAGCTGCAGATGGAGCGCTACCAGCTGGCAGGGCCAGCGCTGAATATCCTGCTGGAGGAAGCCCCAGAGCATACCTTCGGCAATCTGGTCCACCAGCTCTACCGCAAGGGACTAGCAAGCCAGCTGACCGAAGCCCTGCGCCATTCCTCTGGGGTTGCGCGTTCCATGGCGCTGCAAGCCCGGGACGGCAAAGTGGCTTAGCGCTTGGCGGAATGAGCCTTATCGCCGAGCTGCTTGGTGAAGTTCCAAGCATCGGTGACGATGGTGCGCAGATCCGTGCGGGTGGGGTTCCATCCCAGTTCGGCCTTGATCTTCTCGGAGGAAGCAACCAGGGTGGCTGGGTCGCCGGCGCGCCGGGGAGCAATCTCTGCCGGGATTTCGTGGCCGGTGACCTCGCGGCACATCTCGATGACCTGCTTGACGGAGTAGCCATCGCCGGAGCCCAAGTTGTAGATGCGGTGGGTGCCCGGCTCGTTGCTCTGAAGCGCGAGCAGGTGTGCCTCGGCGAGGTCGCGGATGTGGATGTAATCGCGCACGGCGGTGCCATCGGTGGTGGGGTAATCATCACCGAACATGAAGATCTTGTCGCGGTGGCCTAAAGCTACTTGTAGCACCAGCGGAATCAGGTGGGTCTCCACCTCGCGGTTTTCGCCGATGAGGCCGTAAGCGCCCGCGACGTTGAAGTAGCGCAACGAAGTGGCGCCTAGGCCATAAGCCTTGGCAAAGGAGGTGATGATGTAGTCGATGGACAGCTTGGACGCGCCATAAGGGTTGGTGGGTTGGGTCGGCATGTCCTCGGTGATAGGCACCTGCTGCGGCTCGCCGTAGGTGGCGGCGGTAGAGGAGAAGACCAGGTTGTTGACACCGTGAGCGCGCATGGCGTTGAGCAGCTTCAGGGAGGTGACAACGTTGTGCTCCCAGTAGTCGGCAGGGATTTCCACCGACTCGCCAACTAGCGAGCGGGCAGCGAAGTGGACAACTCCGTCGAAGCCGCCCTCGGAGAGCACCTCATCGGCAACGTCGGCGACATCGCCTTCTACCAGGCGCGCGTTTGCCGGAACTGCCTCGCGGTTGCCGGTTGTGAAGTTATCGATGATGGTGACTTCGTGGCCTGCTTCCAGCAGTACCGCCGCGCAGACGGAACCGACGTAGCCTGCGCCGCCAGTGACTAGGAGTTTCATCTACTTCACCTCAATGCGGATAGCGTGTGCCAGATCGTCGAGCAGCTCAATCTTGGCGCCTGATTCGGTGGTAAGGGTCACCGCACCGTTGGCGTTGACCACGGTGACGGGCGCGCCCACGACGACACCGGCTGCGTTGATATCGCGGAACGTGGCGGAATCTACCTGCAGGATCTCGTTAATCTGCGTGATCGTAGCTTTGGTCTCTACACCGTTGGGAAGGTCGATGGCGCGGGTGCCGCTCGGTGTCTCGCCAACCTCGATGCCTAATTGATCCAACGCCGGGATGGGGTTGCCGAAGGGGGAGCGGGTGGCGTCGGAAAGCACGGCGACAACGCGCTTTTCTACTTCCTCGCTCATGACGTGCTCCCAGCGGCAGGCTTCGTCGTGGACCTTGTGGATGTCGAGCCCCAGGACGTCGGTAAGCAAAAGCTCCGCGAGGCGGTGCTTGCGCATCACGGCCGTGGCGAGCTCGCGGCCCTGGGCGGTGAGGTCGAGGCTGCGGTCGGTGCGCACGTGCAGCAGGCCATCGCGTTCCATGCGTGCAACGGTCTGAGATACCGTGGGCCCTGACTGCTCAAGGCGCTCGGCGATACGCGCGCGCAGGGGCGTGATGCCTTCTTCCTCAAGCTCGTAGATGGTACGCAGGTACATTTCAGTGGTATCAACTAGGTCCCTCACGTGGGCATACCTTTCTGCACGATGGTGAAAGGCGCCGTGAGCAAAAAGGCCGGAACGCACCTTTCGGTGCGGGCGACATGGCTCGCAGCGTCTTCGAACAATAACTAAACAATACCGCACTTTGCCGAGCCTGCTTCCGAAAGGGATAAACGCATCTCTTGCTTTCGGCGCGGTGTAACTTCACATATTCTACCTATAAAAGGTTGAAACCCTGTCAGCTACTTCCTATTAAAGGGGAAGAGGCTGACAGGGTGAAGAGAATTTCTCAGGAGAGGGCTAAAGATTAGAGCGCGTACTCACGCAGGCGGTCTGCACGGTTGCCGTCACGCAGCTTGGCCATGACCTCGCGCTCAATCTGGCGCACACGTTCACGGGAAAGGCCAAACCTGCGGCCAATCTGATCCAGGGTGCGCGGGACACCGTCGTCCAAGCCGTAGCGCAGGCGGATGACGTCCTGCTCGCGCTCCTCAAGGGTGTCGATGACGCCACGGATATCGGAGTGACGCATGGCCGCCACAACGGCGGATTCGGCGTCGGTAGCTTCGGCGTCCTCGATGAAGTCACCCAGTGGTGCTTCCTCATCGGTGCCCACGGGCATGTCGAGGGAGACAGGATCGCGCGACTGACGCAGCAGCATCTCGATCTTGGATTCCTCGATGCCGGACTCTTCAGCCAGCTCCTCATTGGTGGCCTCGCGGCCCAGGGACTGGTACATCTCACGCTTGATGCGGGAGAGTTTGTTGACCTGCTCTACCAGGTGGACTGGCAGACGGATGGTGCGGGACTGGTCAGCCATGCCGCGGGTAATGGCCTGACGGATCCACCAGGTGGCGTAGGTGGAGAACTTAAAGCCCTTTGCGTAATCAAACTTCTCCATGGCGCGGATAAGGCCCAGGTTGCCTTCCTGGATGAGATCCAGAAGTGGCATGCCGCGGCCGGTGTAGCGTTTCGCAAGGGAAACGACCAAGCGCAGGTTTGCCTCCAGCAGGTGGGAGCGTGCCTTCTTGCCTTCCCGGACCAGAATTTTGAGATCACGCTTTTCGGCGCGGGTGACCTTTTCTGCATTCGCCAGCTTGTACTCGGCGTAGAGACCAACCTCGATGCGCTGGGCGAGTTCTACCTCATCTTCAGCGCTAAGCAGTGCGGTTTTGCCGATGCCGTTGAGATAAACACGGACCAAGTCGGCGGAAGGGTTGTCATTGGTCTGGTTGCGGCGTGAGCCGCGGTCTACCTCCTGCTCCTCTTCATTTGAATTGTTTCCAAGGTCAGCGGCCTTGGTGTGGGACTTTTCAGCCATCTCTAGCCTCCTGAGGTTGCGGCTTTGTACATGAGGTACAACGAAGCGCTTGTGCGTTTAGTTCCCCGGGATAGAAAATTACTCAAAAGTAGTGCACACATTAAGGAGGCCCTCCCCGCATACGGGGGAGTGCTCACTCATGGCATGGGCAGTTTGGCCTTGTAGTTGGCCATTGGGGCCGGCTAGCTACGCACTTTGACCAAGTATCGGTAGATGGTCGGCTCGGAGACTCGAAGGCGCTCTGCCGCGGCGGCGATTCCGCCCTTCAAGAGGAAGAAGCCGCTATCTTCGAGGGCGCGAACGACCTCGATGCGCTCGTCGCGCTGCATGCGTCGGACAGGCACGGACTGGGTAGAAATCGCGGAATCCAGCATGGAGTCCAACAGGTTCTCTACGTTGTCACGCAGCGATTCGCTGACCGCCTCCTCTGGCTCTGGCTGCGGGGCCAGAGCAGTCACAGCAGCCTGGGCTGCGCTTGCTCCCGGGTAGCCGCCGAAGGCTTGGGCCTTATCCGGTGCTTCCTCGGTGTTGCCGATGAGGAAGCTGGCGGCGTTGCGGATTGCTACGAGATCCGAGATGTCGACGTTGATGCACAGCATGCCGCGCATATGGCCGGTCTCGTCACGCAGGAAGTAGCTAGAGGAGTGGCAAACCTTGCCCTCCGTGTTGACGGCCCGGTAGCCGGTCATCATGGGGACGGCGGAGGCGTCGCCTTGTTTCATAAACCACAGGGCGAAATCAGTTACAGGCCCGCCAATCTGGCGGCCGGAGATGTGGCCGTTCGCAATGGCGATGATTGACTGATCTGGGACATCGAGATCGTGCAGAACGATCTCAGTGTTTGGGCCCAAGGCCTGGCCTAGAAATTCGACGAGTGGTACGTACTGCCCGAGGAAATCTTGGTCTATGCCATGACTGTTGAGTTCATTCATCAGCTGAAGCATGTCCTTTAAGTTCCTGACACTTTAAGAAAATTGGATAGATATTAACACGACAAAAAGCGGGTAAACACGAGCGGCCAAGCGCTGTGTTCACCCGCTCAAGGTGTGCCTTACGGCAGTACTAGCCGCAGACTGGGATAGGTGGGTGGATAGCCAATGCAAGGCCACCCTGGGAGGTCTCGCGGTACTTGGCGTTCATATCCTTACCCGTCTTGTACATCGTCCAGATGACGTCATCGAGGCTGACGCATGGCTTGGACTCGCGCTCAAGGGCCATGCGGGCGCTGGTGATGGAGTCAACTGCAGCGACTGCGTTGCGCTCGATGCACGGAATCTGTACCTGGCCCAGAACCGGGTCACAGGTTAGGCCCAGCTTGTGCTCCATAGCGATTTCGGCTGCGATGCAGACCTGCTCTGGGGTAGCGCCCATGAGCTGAGCCAGACCGCCGGCGGCCATGGAACAGGCGACGCCGACCTCGCCCTGGCAACCAACCTCTGCACCCGAGATGGATGCATTCATCTTGTACAGCGAAGCAATCTGGTTGCAGGCGAAGATGTAGTCGGAGAACATCTCCTCGGTGACTGGCTCAACGAACTTGTCGTAGTAGGCGATGACTGCTGGGACGATGCCGCAAGCGCCGTTGGTAGGAGCGGTGACCACGCGGCCACACGAAGCGTTTTCCTCGGAGATGGAAAGCGCGAACATGTTGACCCAGTCGAGGATGTTGAGGCCATCGTGCGGCTCATCCGTTTCCAGCAGGCGCTTGAGCGCAGCAGCACGGCGTGGGACGAGGAGCTGGCCCGGCAGCGGGCCGTCAGTTGATGAGCCACGCTCGATGCCGGTGTACATGACATCGCGGACCTTGCGCATGTGCTCCTTGACCTCTTCTTCGGTGGCGTGTGCCAGCTCGTTGGCCATGCCCAGCTCTGGAAGAGTCAAGTTGTGCTGCTCGCAGAGGGCGAGCATTTCCTGCGCACTTGCGTAGGCGTAAGGAACCTTGACGTTGTCCTCGCCGCGCTTTGCAAAATCTTCCTGGGAGACAATGAAACCGCCGCCGATGGAGTAGTAGGTCTTGTGGAGCAACTCTTCATCACCGTTGAAGGCGATGAGGCACATGCCGTTCTCGTGCATCGGCAGGTACTCGTTGTGGAAGTAGAAGCCGCCTTCCTTCGGGAAATCGACCTCGCGGGTACCACCGAGCATGAGCTTTTCGGAGGTGCGAACGTTCTTCACGAATTCGTTGATGCCGTCGATGTCTACGGTCTCTGGCACCTCGCCGGCCAGGCCCAGGAGGATGGCCTTATCGGTGGAGTGACCGATGCCGGTAAGCGAGAGGGAACCGTACACGTTGGCTTGAATGCGGGTGACGTGGTCGAAGATGTCCTTTTCTTTCAGCTCATCTACGAACGCCTTACCAGCCTTCATTGGGCCAAGCGTGTGTGAGCTTGAGGGGCCGATACCGATCTTGAACATATCGAAAATGCTGATGAACATTGCTTTTCCTTGAATCTTCCGAGGGGGAGAGGGGTCCGGGGGTTTCTAGTGCTTAGAAAGCCTGGACGATGGTGTAGAGGATGGTGGCGACAGCTACCAGGCCCATAAAGAAGACGAAGTAGTTGGAAGCCTGGCCCTTGAAGCGCTGCAGTGCAGGAACCTTGTGGATTGCCCACATCGGGATGAGGAAGAGGATGAGTGCAATCGTCGGGCCACACAGGGTCTCAATCATGCCCAGGATGGATGGGTCTGCCCAAGCGGTCAGCCATGCGGTAACCAGCATGAAGATGAGGGTGATGGTGCCGAGCTTGCGAGCGGTTGCAGCGTCGTCCTTGTCGAGGTTCTTGTTGCCCTTGAGGATGAGGCCTTCGAAGCCCTCAGCAGCGCCGAGGTAGTGGCCGAGGAAGGACTTTGCAACAGCAATCATTGCGATAATCGGTGCAATCCACTGGATGATCGGGGTATCGAAGTGGTTAGCCAGGTAGGACAGGATGGTGATGTTCTGGGCCTTTGCTTCTGCCATGTCGGCCGGCGACAGCGACAGTGCGCAGGAGAAGACGAAGAACATAACGACGACGACCATCAGGACTTCTGCGCGCAGCAGGGTGGTGCGTGCCTTGACCTCAGCGAACTTGCCGTAGGTCTCGCGGCGGTCAACTGCGAAGGAGGAAATCATCGGGGAGTGGTTGAAGGAGAAGACCATAACCGGAACCAGGAGCATCAGGGTGACGCCCAAGCTGTGGCCGGAAGCTTCACGGGCAACGTTCAGGTCGAAGGAATCGAACAGTGCGGTGTTCCACTTCGGGATGAGGTAGATGGACAGGAGGACCAGGACGGCGATGAATGGGTAGACCAGCCAGGACATGACGTGGACGATGACATCCTTGCCCATGCGGACGATGAGGATGAGGCCGCCGACGAGCAGCAGGGAGGTCAGCCAGCGGTCCGGCGGGGTGACGCCGAGCTGGTTCTCCAGGAAGGAGTTAACCGTGTTGGTGATGGTCACGGAGTAGACCAAGAGGATGGGGTAGACGGACAGGAAGTACAGGATGTTCATGAACACGCCTGCCTTGATGCCGAAGTGCTCCTCGACGACGTCGGTCAGGTCACCGGATGGCTTGGAGCTGGAGAGAACCAGGCGAGCCAGGCCGCGGTGTGCCCAGTAGGTCATCGGCAGGGCAACAACCGTCATGATGATGAGCGGGATGATGCCGCCGATGCCGGCGTTGATTGGGAGGAACAGAACGCCTGCACCGATTGCGGTGCCGAAGAGGGAGAGCATCCAGGTTAGGTCGGAGTTGTTCCACTTCGGTGCGCCGGTGGTGCCGGCGAATGGGGATTCTGCAGGATCGAATCCTGCGGCTTGTTCAGCTTTGACTGCTTTTGAGGTCTTCATGTTCTCAGGCATGTTTGGCTCATTCTCCGGATGGTTAGCGGTGTCTTTCCGCAAGACTGAGTGAGACATTTTTTGGTCTCCTTGATGTCTCTAGTTGATCGACCGAAGCCTTAGAGCTTGGCGCAACTTTGCAAGTCTTGAGAATTTTCTCGCGGCTACAATTTTGCAACTGCAGTTGGACTTTTCAACTCTGTGTCCTGCAGCTTCAGCCCTTGTTGCTTCGCTGTGTCTTTATCATAAGCCTGCTTGGAGAAGATTTGATAATAAATTATCGCATTGCAAGTACGTTTTTTATCACTCCCTTAAAATTTGAGTTTTGCGCCAGATTGTGCTTTGTTCAACACTCTAAATTAAACAATGAACTACGTCACAGACAAAAAGAAAAAGCGCAGGTAAAAGCACCTGCGCTCGGATGTATTAATCGCCCCTTGGGGTTAATTGATCCCCTTTAAGTTTCCACCAGAACGGTGAAAGGGCCTTGATTGACGGATGCAACTTCCATCATCGCGCCGAACTTTCCGGTCTCAACGTGGACGCCGCGTGCAAGAAGTTCTGCAATGATTTTCTCAATCACAGGCTCTGCTGCATCCCCGGGCGCGGCATCAGACCAAGAGGGGCGGCGGCCTTTGGCGGTCTTGCCATAGAGCGTAAATTGGCTAACTACCAGCACGGGAGCGCCTGCTTCCTCGACGGATTTCTCGCCTTCGAGGATGCGTAGCTCGGCAATCTTGCGCGCCATCTTCTCTATCTTGGCTTCTAGCTCTGCAGTATTTACTGCAGTGTCTTCGCGCGATACTCCCACAAGGGCGAGGAGCCCGCCGGTTTCTGGGCAATCGATTGCGCCTACGACCTCGCTATCTACGGTCACTGAAGCGCTGGATACTCGGGTTAAAACTGCGCGCATTATTCTTCCTCCTCCGCAGTTGTGTTTTGGCCGGCAGCGACCGCGCCTGCCTCGAGGCTCGCGCCTGCCTCGAGGTTGCAGAACGGGGCCAGCTCGGTGGGGATGATGAGGCCGTGGCGGATGAGGTCAACCATGGCCGGCAGTGCGGAGGCCACCAGCTCCTCCTCATCGAAGCCCTGGGCTGCGGCGTAGAGCTCGATGGTCTCGCCAAGAGAGAGCCCCGCTGGGTTTAAGCCGGCGACGATGGCCGCGATGTGCTTGTCGACGTCGTGGGACCAGCGTGGGCCCTCCGTGCGGGTAAGGCGCAGCGCGGCGGGGGCAAAGCCCATGCCCAACTCGGCGTCGGGAAGCTGCACGTCCTCGCGGGCCACGCCGGGGCGGACCTGGAAGTGCTTGGTCTCTAGCTCGCCCGGGACAAGACCTCGCAGCCAGGCCACGCGCGCGAAGTATTCCTCTACTTCTGGGCCCAGGGGATCAGTGAAAGGCTGCGGCATGTACTCGGCGAGGACGTCGGAAGGCTCGTCATCGTCGATGCGCTGGATGGCCACGAAGCCAAAGCCGATGCCGGTGACGTCGTGCTCGTTAAAGTGCTCAAGCCAAAGCCGGGCGCGCTCGCGGCCGAGGTCGCTGCGAACATCCACGGACTCGTCCTTGAGCCAGGTGGAGACGTAGAGGGCAGGGTCTGCGACGTCGCGCTGGATTATCCAGGCGGCCACGCCCTTTTCTGGAAGCCAGGAGGCCACGCGCTGCTGCCAGGACTGTTCGCCCTGGTGGACCCATGCTCCCAAGATGTGTGCGCTGCCGCCTGGTGCGAGGTGCTCGACTGCCTGGGAGACCACGAGCTCGCTGGCGCCGTCCAGGTTAAGCCCGGAGTCGCGGTAGATGTGGCCGACTTCCGGCAGGCCCACCACGAAAGGCGGGTTGGCCACGATGCGATCGAAGCGGCGGCTGGCTACTGGTTCAAACCAGGAGCCCTGGAGCAGTTCGACCTTTTCTTCTGCCGCGGGGCCTGCGGCGGCCAGCGTGGCGCGCGCGAGGTCCAGAGCGCGGGAGTGTAGGTCGGTGGCCGTCACGTGGGCGGCGGTGGAAAGCTGGCCGAGCAGCTGCACGCCGGAGCCGGTGCCTAGGTCCAATGTGGTCTCCACCGGAGTAAGCGGCGTCGATTGCAAAAGCGAGAGGCTGGCCGCTCCCACGCCGAGCACGTGCTCGGAGCCCGGGACGTGGTCCACCAGGGAAGCATCCACGTCAGAGAAGACTAGGCGGTTGGTGCCGACGATGATGTGTGGGCGGATGTCATAGGCAATGTAGGCATTGCCGGACTCGTCCAGCTGCGCCACGCCTGCATCCATGAGCTTGGTAGCAAGGCGGGCGCCGAGGACGTCGGAAAGCTGCGTCGGAGCCACGGCCTCGTGCAGGATAAACAGGCGGATTAGTGCGTCCAAGGTGGTATCACCCGCAGCGCCCAGGGCCACGGCGGTCGGCTCGCCGCGGTGAAGCGCCTCGGTGTACTCGGGGCCTAAGTGCCCAGCGATGCCGTCGGCGGTGAAACCGTGGGAGCTTAAGAACTCGCCAAGCTCCGCGGCGACGGCGGCGACGGGGAGCTCGGGATTGAAGTCAGGTCCAAATTTAGTCATCATCTTTTCTCCGTCTTTTCTCCAGCCTTATTTCTTAATCTGTTTATCAATGCCGATTATTGCGAGTCGTCGTCATGCTCGATGGTCTCGGCAGTCCGCTGCTCGATGCCTTCGCGCTTAGGCCGGGCTAGTTGCTCTGCCTGCATTTGCGCCATCTGGCGGGCAAGCGCCGGCTTATAGATGTTCTTTTCGCGCTTGTCCTTGCGCTGGCCCTGCGCGTTACCAATCACCACGGCGATCCACGGCAGCGGGAAGGTTACGGCGATGATTAAGGTGCCGGCGAGCCAGGCGTCGAAGAAGTACATGAGCGCGCCGCCTATGAGGAGGGAGGGCACGCGCAGAAACTGCAGGATGGAATAGGTGACTTCGCGTCGATGCAACTGTTGGCCCGGGGAGAGCTGGGCGGTGGTGATGAGGTGGGCTTCGCGGCGTCGGAAAGGGCGCGCCCATCCGCGCCGCCCCGTTTGTGGGGTGCCGGAGGAATTTCGGCTTAACCTATCGCGCGAGTTCTTGGGGGACATGCGTACAAGGGTAGACGGGCGAGGTGCGAACTTCGACACCGATGCGGCATGATTGGTGGAGTGAGTACGACGACTAAGACGATTGAACGCCCCGACGTCCGCGAGGACACGTCCACTTCTGATGACACCCCGAAGTTCTT
Organism: Corynebacterium sp. HMSC06G04; assembly: GCF_001807365.1. Lineage (NCBI taxonomy): Bacteria > Bacillati > Actinomycetota > Actinomycetes > Mycobacteriales > Corynebacteriaceae > Corynebacterium > Corynebacterium sp. HMSC06G04. Next base: position 251,911 of record NZ_KV788598.1, read on the forward strand.
TCATTACGTAAAGAAAGACCAGATTTTGGACTCCGCAGTCAACGGTAAGTACGTCGTTGCGCTGTGCGGCGAGACCTTCCCCGTAACCAAGCAGGCAAAGCCCGGCTCCCCGGTATGCCCGGATTGTGAGCGCGTGTACAAGGGCCTGCGCCGCAAGTGAGCCGCCCGGTGAGTAATTCTGTGTCCCGCAACCCCAGAAGATTCGCCAACAACGGAAAGCTACGCGCCTGGCAGCAGGCCGCCCTCGATAAGTTCCTGGCCAAAAAGCCACAGGACTTCATGGCCGTGGCAACGCCTGGTGCAGGTAAGACCACCTTTGCTCTGCGCATTGCCACGGAGCTGATGGAAGACCGCACGGTCGAGCGCGTCATCGTCGTGGTGCCTACTGAACACCTCAAGATTCAGTGGTCCCAGTCGGCCGCGCGAGTGGGCTTGGCGCTGGATCCGAACTTCTCGAATTCTTCTGCCGTGAACCCGGCGATGGACGGCATCGTGGTGACCTATGCCCAGGTGGGCATGCACCCGTTCAAGCACCGCGCGGTGGCTTCGGCGCGCCGTACGTTGGTGATCCTGGATGAGATCCACCACGCCGGTGACGCCAAGAGCTGGGGCGACGGCGTGCGTGAGGCTTACGACGACGTCGAGCACCGCTTGGCGCTTACCGGTACGCCTTTCCGCTCGGATGACTCGCAGATTCCTTTCGTGCGCTACGAGCAGGACGGCGAGGGCCACCTGGTCTCTCGCTCGGATCACGCCTATAACTATGGCGATGCGCTTCGCGACGGCGTCGTGCGCCCCGTTGTGTTCTTGTCTTACTCGGGCGAGGCGCGCTGGCGTGACTCCGCGGGTGAGGAATACGCCGCGCGTCTGGGCGATATCTTGAACCCTGAGCAGACAGCCCGTGCATGGAAGACGGCGCTGGACCCGAAGGGCGAGTGGATCCCGGCGGTGCTGCAGGCCGCACACACGCGCCTTATGCAGATGCGCCGCAACATGCCGGACGCCGGCGGCCTGGTGCTTGCTACCGATACGCAGACCGCGCGTGCCTACGCGAAGCTGCTGAAGCAGATTTCCTCGACCCCGGTCTCGGTGATTTTGTCCGATGACCCGGGCTCCTCGGACCGCATTGAGGAGTTTTCCAAGTCCACCGACGAGTGGATGGTGGCAGTGCGCATGGTCTCTGAGGGCGTCGACGTCCCGCGCCTAGCGGTGGGTGTTTACGCCACCTCGGCCTCGACTCCGCTGTTCTTCGCGCAGGCAATCGGCCGCTTCGTGCGATCGCGTATGCCCGGTGAGACTGCTTCGGTGTTCCTGCCTTCCGTGCCGGTGCTGCTGGGCCTTGCTGAGAACATGGAAAAAGAACGCAACCATGTCCTGGGTGAGGAAAAGAGCCCCGATAAAGAGGGCTGGGACGACGAGCTATTGGCGGAGGCCAATAGTAAGAAGTCTGAGCCCGACATGCTCGAGCCCTCCTACGAGGCCCTCGGCGCTGAGGCGGAATTTTCCGGCTTGCTGTTTAACGGCTCGCAGTTCAACACCGGCGATATCACCGAAGACGTCGATGCGGACTTCCTGGGCATCCCCGGGCTTCTCGACGCCGACCAGGTCAAGGACCTGCTGCGCAAAAAGCAGTCGGAGGAACTCGACCGCCGCGAAGCAGAGGAGAAGGCGCGCCGGGCTGCTGAGGCCGCTGAGGAACAGCGCCGCAAGCTCTACGGCATGCAGTACGCTCCGAAGCGCCGTGAGGAACCAACTAACAACCAAGAATCCACCGGCGTAGTAGATGAGATTGGCAACCTGCGCAAGGAACTCAACACCGTTGTCTCCATTACCGCGCAGCGCACCGGCCGCCCCCACGGCGCCATTCACACCGAGGTCCGCAAGGCCTGCGGCGGCCCACCCACCGCGCTTTGCGACGCCGAGCAACTGCGCCAGCGCATCGAGTACCTGCGCAAGTGGTAGGTGACGCGACGCGGTGCACTCCTAGCGTGGAGCGCACCCAGCGTGGGTAACGTAGTCAAAAGCAGTAGTCAAAAGCAATAGAACGATGAGCAATAACACGATTAAGGCTTTTGCGCTGCATTCAAGGAGGCCAAGCGTATGACCACCCCGAACGACCCTCACACCCCGGGCAACGGGAAGAATTCCGACAGTACCGAAGGCGCGGCATACCCGGCTTTTGCCGGTGGTGGTGTCGGTGAACCTCAAGCCGAAAAGAAAAGCGTGATCGCTGTTTGGGCTCTCGTAATCGGCATCATTGCGCTGGTGTCTTTGTTCCTAGTTGGGGCCTGACCCCCGGAAAGTAGACACGTCGGGGG